>NZ_JBEPQB010000010.1:0-135800 GCF_040547625.1 Porphyrobacter sp. MBR-155 | reverse complement strand
CCAGCCATCCAAAGCCCTTCGTCTGGAAGGCGGACCCCGACGAAATCATCGCCGCACGTAACCGGGGGTTCCAAACGTTGGAGTCAATCCACTAGCGAATCTCGTCGCAGGCGGGCTTCGCTTGACGAAAGGGAGGCGCAACCCGGATTTTTTCGCGCGCGACCAGATCATCGTCAAAAATCGGTCCATGGCCCGTCCACCTTTCCATGAAGGGCATCTTGAGAAAGGCACTGTGCAAGAGGCTCAGGGGCGCAGTCTCTGCGCAGAGAATCTCAGACAGCAGCCGACAAGGCTGGCCCACCGAGAGTGCCGTAATGGCGGATGACAGCTTTTTGCCCTTTGGTCGCCAGAACGCGGCATTCTGCAAACGGCCCAGACCCGATCATTCACAACCGCCGATTTGAACGTCTGGTTCCGCCACAAGCCGACACGCTGCTTAGGAGACCGCCGGTCGACCCGGCTAAAGACCGGATGTTGGTGGAAAGGCGAATTCCGGCTCTCGCTCCATTATGATTTGCTCAAGGCGCATCGACGAGCTCTTCGAGAAACAGCGCGATCAGGCCGGTCTGTGTATCCACCCCGGCCTTGGCATAGACCCGCGCCAACTGGGCGCGGATCGTGCCGGTTGCTGAACCGCGCAGCCCAGCGATTTGGGCGATGTCGCAGCCCTTTATGGCAAACAGCGCCACATCGGCCTCGGCTGGGGTAAGCGTCCATTCCTCGAAGCGCAGGCGGATGAGTTCGGCCAGTGCGCCTTTGGCGGCAGCTATCGCCGTTTCATCACGCCGCGCCGAAGCGATCAGTCCGCGCACCTGCAACGCGCCGAGCACGACGGCGGCAAGCAAGGCAAAGGCCGCCATCGCCTCGATCAGCAGATGCGCTCCCATACCTTCGGCCACGATATCTGCGGCCAGATCGGCGATGAAGAATGCTGCGGCTAAGGCCTGCAAGGCCACCAGGATCGTTATCCCGGTTGCCTTGCGTTCCAGTTTGCGGGCGCGTGTCTGCATCTGAGTTGCCTATCGCTGCAGCGGCAGCATCGCCACAAGAACCTGCCGCCCGCTCCGGCGGGTTTCGAACAGCACGCCTGCCAGATGCAGCAGGATCAGCAGATAGAGCAGGTTGGCGGCCGTCTCATGCACTTCGCCCAGCAGGCCTTCTCCTTCCTCACCGCCCTCGTTATGTTCCTCGCTGTGTTGGTCAGAGCTCACCAACTCGGTTGCGCCGCGCTGCTCGACTTCATTGTCGGCGAGGCTGATCGGCGGCACGCCTGCCATGGCAATTCCGGTGGCGATGATCGTCAGCAGGCAGCCCCAGATCGAATAGACCATAAAGGCGCCCAACGGATTGTGCGAAGCGTGCTGGCTGGACTGCCCGGTACGGATCTCGCGCAGGTGGGCCATAGCCTTGCGGGCCTGGGCCAGAAGGCACCAAAGCGGGCTTCAGCAGGGCCGATCAGGCCCCACAGCAAGCGCAGGCCAAGGATCGCGGCTAAGCCATAACCTACCCAGATATGAAGGCCTGAGCCTTCCTCTGTGAAAACGGCATTGGCGAGCACGGCGATCGCTATTGACCAATGGGTGATCTTGACCACGGGATCCCAGCGGCGGCGGATCGATGGTGCATTGTTGTTCATGGCAGTGCCTCCTATCAAGGCGCCCGGCCCCGTCTTCGATGAAGGGGCCAAAAGCGCACCGGCAGGCAAGAGGTGGGGCACTGCGGCGTGCACAGCCATTGGCGCACCGCTTACATGAGGCAGATAAGCCGTAGCTTATGCTCTAACTGCGGAGGTCAGGAGCCTCAGACGCTGACACCGAAGAGCCAACCGACCGCAGCCGTAATGGCCATTGCGAAGATGCCCCAGCCGAGCACGCGCAGAACTGCAGGCACGATTGGCGCCGCGCCGGCCTTGGCTCCGAGAGCGCCCAGGATCGCCAAAGACAGCACCGACACGATCAGCACGGACAGAATGATGGCCGAAGGAGGCGAAAAAAATGCCGCAATGACTGGGATAGCCGCTGCCACGCTAAAGGTTGCACCCGAAGCCAGCGCGGCTTGCAACGGACGGGCTGCAAGGTGATCGGACAGACCCAATTCATCCCGCACATGTGCGGCCAGCGGATCGAGCGCGGAAAGCTCCCGCGCCACGGTTGCCGCCGTTTCGGCACTGAGACCCCGGCTTTGGTAAATTGCGGCGAGTTCGGTCTGCTCATCCTCCGGCGTCAGCGACAGCGCCTCTTGTTCGCGCTTGATATCCGCCTGCTCGGAATCGCGCTGGGACGAGACCGAGATATACTCGCCCGCTGCCATCGACATGGCGCCAGCGACCAGTGCGGCCACACCCGCGACAAGGATTGCCCGCGGCTCGGGGGTCGCCGCCGCCACGCCGAGGATCAGCGAGGAGACCGAAACGATCCCGTCATTGGCACCCAACACCGCGGCCCGCAGCCATCCGGTGCGCTGGACATAATGGGGGTCATCGGGATGCGCGCTCGCGGAGCTCATGGTTGCCTTCCCTCCTCCGTCGCAGCTGCGCGAGGACATGTCCGCTGTCGGACGATGCACTGCGGAAAGCAAGCGGCGGAGGATGATCGCTACTGCCAGTGACCGGCAAATAGCGCGCAACCGATAGTCATCCGAATGGCATCGCATGGAACAATCCGCTGCACCTTCGGTTAGATCAATAAGCACACTGCCCCGAGCTTCGCCCGATACCGGCGGACATTGCTTGCACGCTGCGGATCGCGCAGTCCCATTCCCCGGCGCCCTTGCAGAGATGCAGGTGCGGGAGTTGATGCAAGTGCTGAACATCCCAATCGCCGACAAATCGCCTCCTGCCCGAGGCATAGTGGCAGCTACTCAATCCAGAACTGGCGACACTAGCTCCGCGGAACACCGGATATGACGCGCTGGAAGCTGGCATTCTTCGCGGTCATCGGATTGGTGATCGCGCTTTGGTTCACGAGCGTCGATCTTGCTCCGATGTCAGGCGGGATCTGGCCGGTCCGCGGACTGCTTGTGCCGTTGACCGGTATCCTGGCGATTGCCTTTATGGCCGTGGCCATCCTGCTCGCGGCACGACCAGTTCAGATCGAAACGGCCTTGGGCGGCCTCGACAAGTTCTATCGGCTGCACAAATGGCTGGGCATCGCCGCTGTCGTGATGGCGGTGCTTCACTGGTTGGTGGAAAAGGGGCCCAAATGGCTGGTCGAATGGGGCTGGCTGGAACCCCGGCAGCGGGTGATTGGCGCGGTAGCAGAGCCGCGGCCCTTCGCCGAATTCAGGGACTTCGCCGCCGATCTGGGTGAGTGGGCGTTCTACCTGCTATTGGTCTTGGCCGCGCTCGCCCTGTGGCGGCGGTTTCCTTACCACCTGTTCTTCAAGACCCATCGCCTGATGGCGCTCGTGTTTCTGGCACTGGCATTCCACGCCGTGGTGCTGACCCCGGCCAGCTACTGGAGCGCGCCGATCGGATTGGTGATGATCGGACTGCTGGCGGCAGCGGCGGTTGCGGCAGGATTGTCGATCTTCGGAAGGATCGGCAAGTCGCACAGGTTCGTGGGCGAAGTGACCGATTTTCATATCCACGAAGGCAACGCTGTCCTTGATGTCGGGGTGAAGCTGGCGACAGCCTGGCCCGGCCACGCGGCCGGACAGTTCGCCTTTCTGAGCTTCGCAGACGCAGAACACGCCCACCCTTTCACCATGTCTTCGGGCTGGGCCAACAACGGGCGCCTTGGATTCAGCATCAAAGGCCTCGGCGACTATACACGGCGCCTGCCGACGATCATCAAGGTCGGGCAGGCCATCACGGTGGAAGGCCCTTATGGCCGCTTTGACTTCGGTTCGGCCAGTGGTCCGCAGCTGTGGATCGCAGGAGGGGTGGGGATCACGCCTTTCATAGCGCGAATGGAAGCGCTCGCGTTGTCCGGCAAGCAAGCAGACGTCGATCTGATCTATTCGACTGGCGCCCCTGACGGCGGGTTCATCGATGAAGTTCGCCGCGCAGCAGATGCAGCCGGAGTGCGGCTGCGCATTGTCGACACCGGGCAAGAAGGATTTGTCGATCTGCCAAAATTGGCCGTGTGGATTCCGCAATGGCGCAGCGCCGCCGTATGGTTTTGCGGTCCAGCAAAATTTGGTGACAGCCTACATCACGCCATGCGAGCAGGTGGCCTGCCTGCTACCCTGTTCCACCGTGAAATGTTCGAGATGAGGTAGGCCGGGCTTACTGGACCGATCTGGACAATCTGTACGAGTGCGCCGCTGTGCTGGCCGGAGTTATGCCCTTGGCACTCATGTGGTCAGTCCTGCACGTTCTTGGGTCCGCGCAGCTAATGCAACAGAGCTAAGTCTGGCACCCTATAGCCATCCGGCGGCCCACGCAATCACCACTGCGGCAGGCACCAGCAACGCCTGTGCCAGCAGCGTGCCGGCGAGGCGGCTCAGTGACACCCATATCATCGCCCGGCGGAAGGTCGCTTCACTTACGCTGCCATCGACCACGTCGTCGGTTAGCGCGGAAATCTGCGGGTCGATCAGGGCAAACAGCAGGATCGTGGCAAAGCCGTTGACGATGGCGGTCATCTGCGAGGCGGTGACGCGGAACTCGGGGACGAGATAACCCGCATAGAGCGAGGCCAGCACGCCCACCGCCAGCAGGCCTTGCGCGGCGGCATTGGCGATAAGCACCGGCCAGCTTACCCCGCGCGGGCCTTTGAACGATCGCAGCGTCTCGGCAGAAGGCAACGCGACCGAATCTCGGATCGTGCTGAGGCCCGACGGGGTCACGCTTCGTAACAACAGCTTCGCGGTCGAGCGGTTGGCCTGAAAGAAGGTGATGGCCGCTGCGAACAAGCGCTGGCCCGTCGGCACCAGAAGGATGCCAAGCGCCACGGCAGCGGCGGCGGAAAACAGCACCAACCTGAGATCGAACAGCAAGGCATCACCAGCGCCGTTGGCCAACCCGGTCTCGATCCGCTTGGCGAGGAAGGGCCCCAAAAACCCGTTCGAGGTGCGCGACACCAGCAGCAGCACGTTGAACAGCGCAAAGCTCAACGCAATCCGCCCGGTGCGCACCCCGGCAATGCGCGCAGCATAGGCGAGCGCACCGATCAGGTTGATCACGCCGGTCAAGGCGCAGATGAGGATCAGTTCGGTGTCCATGCTACGTCCAAAGGCCCTAGATGATCGGCCACGCCCGGAAGATGCTGTAGCTGCTGGTCACGATCAGCACCACCGCCACCGCCAGCAACAGCGTCCTAGGCTGGACGCGGCTGGCGAGGATCGCCCCGAACGGTGCGGCGATGACCCCGCCGATGATCAGGCCGACGGTGACGAGCGTGAAGGCGGCAAATCCCAGCGTCGCGATAAAGGCGATCGAGATCGAAAGGGTGAGCAGGAACTCGGCGGAATTGACTGTGCCGATGATCTTCCTCGGGTCGCCGCCCTGGATAAGCAGGTTCGAGGTGACGACCGGCCCCCATCCTCCGCCACCCGCCGCATCGAGGAACCCGCCTGCCAATGCTAATGGGCGGGTGTAGCGTGGATCCTCAAACCGAGGCTTCGACAACCGGATCGCCCGCCAAAGCAGGTAGAAGCCGATTCCCGTAAGGTAGAGCATAACAAACGGTCGCGCGGCCGAAGCGTCTATGCTGGACAGCAGATAGGCACCGCTCACGCCCCCCAGCACGCCGAAGGGGACCAGCCGCCAAAACAGCCCCCAATCGACATTGCGGTGCCAGATATGGCTCGCCCCGGATGCGCCCGTGGTGAACAGCTCGACCAGATGCACGCTGGCCGAGGCCGTCGCGGGCGGTACGCCCATGGCGCTCACCAGCAAGGTCTGGGTGATGACCCCGAAGGCCATCCCGAGCGCTCCGTCGATCATCTGCGCGGCTATGCCGATGGCGATGAACGGCGCGATGTCGATCAGGAGCGAGGTTATGTCAGGCATGAGGTAGTCCTCTCTGCGCTTTGGCAGGTCTAGAAGGTGATCGAGGCGGTCGCGCCCCAAGTGCGCGGGTCGCCGGGTAGCCCTGCAATCAGCCCGGTGTTGCCGGGGCCAACGAAGAGCTGCTCGAAATAGTCTTCGTCAAAAGCATTCCTGACCCATGCGAACAGGTTCAGCCCGTCTTCCGAGCGGAAGCCAAAACGGAAGTTGGACAGGTGGTAACCGTCGATATTGGTGTAGATCGACGGCGAGGGATTGGACGAGAAACCCGACCGATAGCTGCCGTCATAACCGAGATAGACCTCTCCCGTCTTGCCGAGGAAGGTCGCCGAAACGTTGCCCTCCGCACCAAAGGAAAATGCCCATTTCGATACCCCCGGCAGGCGCTGGCCGGAAATGTCGCAATTGGACGGGCTGATCCCGCCCGGGGTGCCGGGCGCGGACGGGTTTTGGCCCGCGGTCGCCGTGGTGCCACCCGACAGTTCGGGCGGGCAAGGCGCATCGACGAAGCGCACATACTTGGCATCGGTATATGCCCCACTGGCATAGGCAGTGAACCGCTCGCTCGGGCGGACCGAAAAATCCGCCTCGATTCCCTGCGATTGCACCTTGTCGGCATTGGCGAGGAACCCGCGCAGCACCCCGAACTGGCCGTTGTTGACTGTCGCCTGATAGTCGCGGATTTCGGTGCGGAAGGCGGCGAGGTTCAAGGTCGCGCGGCGATCCCAGAACTGGGTCTTCAGGCCCAGCTCAAAGTGATCGACCTTTTCGGGGCGGATCGTCCCTGCCTCAGCAATCGGCACGGCATTGGCGTCTGTGGGCAGGCCGTTCTGGTTGATCCCTAGGGTTTTGAAGCTGCGCGCATAGGTGCCGTAGGCCAGCACATCGGGCGCGAGTTCGTAGCTGAGCGTCAGGTCATATGTCAGGTTCCAGTCGGTATCCTCGGGCGCACTCACCTGCGGCTGGAACACGCCGAGCTGAGCGCGACTGCGGGCATCGGTCTCGGTGCCGATCAGTTCCGTGCCCGTGCCGGTGAACACGCGGCGCTGATAAAAGCCAGCCTTCCGGTCGTAATTGAGCCGCGCGCCCGGCTGGATGGTGAAGGCATCGGTAAGCTTCCAGCTCAGCTGGCCGAACAGGGCGAGGCTGGTGCTTTCGAGCACTTGCGTGTTGCGTGCGGTCAACCCGTCAAGCACGCTTGGATCGAGCGAGAGGGGATTGTTCGGCGCAATCGTCCACCGGCTCGATGCAGGGCCGTGCGCTTCGGTGCCCTGCGTGTCGATCCGCTGGTCGAAGGCGAAAGCTCCGAGCACGAAGTCGAATTTGTCGCCCGTATAGGCGTAGCGGAACTCCTGCGTATACTGGTTCTGCTCCGAAGGGTTCTGCGACAGCGAGACGATCGGCAAGCCGGTAAAGTCGCGATCGTTTTCGGGCTTCCAGTCCCAGTAACGCCATGCCGTGACTGAAGTGAGGGTTCCGGGGCCAATGTCCCATACCGCACGCAAGGCAGCGCCTGCGATGACGTTGCCGGCGTTGAGCTGCGAATCGAGATCGGTCACTCGGTCGAACGGGTTGGTGCTGGGCGGCGTATAATCCTGCGCTGCGGCGAGCGCGGCGAACTGGCGGTTCAGTGGCCGCTGGGTTGCCCCGGTGCGCACGAAAACCGACCCGCAGCAATTGGCATCCTGCTTGTTGTAATTGCCCACCAGCGTGATCTTGAGGTTATCCGCCGCCTCCCACAGCACCTGCGCGCGCACACCAAGGTTATCGAGGCTCTGGATATCCTGTCCGGTCGTGACATTGCGGATCGTACCGCGCCGCGATGTGCCGGAAAAGGCAATGCGGGCGGCGACGTTCTCCGATAACGGACCCGACACCGCGAGGCGCGCCTGCCGGAACTCGAGATTGCCGAGGCTGATCTCCGCCCGCCTGCCGGAACTCGAGATTGCCGAGGCTGATCTCCGCCCGCCCCTCGAAATCGAAGCTCGGCTGATTGGTGGTGATGTTGATCGCGCCGGCAGTGGTGTTCTTGCCGTAGAGCGTGCCCTGCGGGCCGCGCAGCACCTCGATCTGGGCGACATCGAGGAAATCGAAGGTCGCCGAGGCAACGCGCGAGTAATAGACGTCGTCCACGTAGATGCCGACGCCCTGTTCGAACCCGTCGCTGGTCAGGCCGAAGGGCACGCCCAGCCCGCGGATGTTCACGGCCGTGTTGCGCGGGTTGGAGGAATAGAATTGCAGCGTAGGCGCAAGCTGCTGGAGCCGGTTCACGTTGAACGCCCCGGTCTCGTCGAGCTGCTTGGAATCGAGCACCGACACTGCAATCGGAATGTCCTGCGCGCGTTCAGAACGCCTGCGAGCTGTGACGATCATTTCATACACCTTAAGCTCTGCGGCGGCGGCGGTGGTTGCATCATCGTCGGACACCGCGTCCTGCGCGGTGACAGTCGTCGGGAAAATCGCGGTCAACGCCGCGCCAAGCAGCAGCATGCTGCGGATCGAATTCGGATACATGGTCTCGCCTTTGCAAGCGGGCATGCATCCGGTGGTCCGGTCTGCTGGTCCCTGAAGATGTTTGGTGGGGTCGAATCACGGCCGATCAATCGGTCAGCCGCTTCCTTTCGGTTACGTCGATCTGCATGACCTTCCCGTCATGCACAGTCAGCTGGATCGCGCCGTAGCGCAGACGCCCTAGCGCCTCGCTCACCAGCGCCAGCGCATCGGGCAAAATGCCGCCCGCGCCGGTTTGTTTCTCGTCACGGTCCATAAGCGGGCCTTTCGTTACGCGGATTCGATCCGCAACGAAGGAACTAAACTCAAGTGAATTGCTTGACAATAGGGTTGGTGCGCAGAATTTCTGTCTGGCGGCGAAAGGTGGGGTTTGCGCGCCGAGGCGAATTGCCGTGGCGGTCAGGCTTCATCGTCTGGAAATGCGGGCACGGGCGTGATGGGATCGGATAGGCGAATGCCATCGAGGATCTGCGCCGTCCGGTCGCGCACATCCAGCAGCAAGGCGCGTGTCCGGCACTCGCCTTCCTCAAGGCAGTTCTTGCACTTCTCATGCGCATAGCGGCTGGCGCAGGGAACGAGGGCAAGACTGCCGCGCATGTGCCGGATCAGGTCGCCGTAAGTGATGTCGACCGGGGGGATCGCCAGCCAGTATCCCCCGTCACGTCCGCGCAGGGACTCGACCAGCCCTGCGCGGGTCAGTTCCGAGAGAATTACCGTAAGGAACTTGGCGGGGATGTTCTGCTTGTCCGCAATCGCAGCCAGTTGCACCGGCCCCTCGCCAAAGTGATCGGCCAAGTGCTGCATTGCGCGTATGGCATAGCGGGTCTTCTGGGACAACATCGCCCATTGTCTATCTGCCAAGTAGGCAATGGGGTCAAGCCACCTGGCGATCGGGTGTTGCATTGGATGGTGATTTGAGGCCGGTCCCTGCGTGTCGGGTTCCAGGACGCCATCCCCTAACTGCGGCCGTCTACTCTCCCGTGCATGGTCGTGTCTGCTTTTGGCACTGCCCGTCATTCTGCGGACCGTTTCGTAATGACTGATAAGTCCCAAATTCAGCCATCCAGGCTGACCGGTAACCTTGTCCGCTTTCTGGCGATCGACATGCTACCCACCAACCGACGTAGTGGCTCAAAACAGACATCTGAAAACTTCCGACAACACATGCGCGGGGCGATCCGAGCCACAGTTCAGGCAAGAAACGATTTCCTCGTCGAGCCTAGTGACCGGACACGTACTGATAAGCTCGTAACATAGGCACACCGTACGCGACAGGTCGCACTTATATCACTCTGATTTAAAACCTGAAAACGGCGAAAATTGGATGTGGCAGCTTCTCAATCAAATCCGACTTGCCAATCGGATCCGATAAACTGGACGCTACATCGCTGAAAAAGCGTCACAACTCCATCAAGGTTGGCTATCCGAATCTGATTGACGATTCCCAGCTTCGAATCCGAACCGGACTGTCCCAAGTTTTCCACATGCATCCAGCAAATTTAGGGTGCCGGTTGGGGGCCAGAGAAATTAGATCTTCAAACATTAGTCGATAATCTCATATTAATACGCCGTCTTTTGGCTTCCCGCTACCGCTCCATTCTCCCGTTATCGTATGTCCGATAGCGTCTGGACAGCCCCCTGAACGACTGCCGCCGCTACGATCGTGTCGAGGGACTGAAGCCGTTTTTGCGGGTATGTCGATCGAGATATCGCATGATGATGTCATCGGTGACGTTGCCGGTGTGGTTGAGAAGTAGCCGCGTTGCCAGAAGCGTTTGATGAAGGCGAGGATTTCGGCGGCTGATTTTGTCCAGTGATATGGATTGGGATTTTCGTTGTGAGCTTCGATGAAGCCGATGATGCCGGTTTCGAGTTCGGCAGTGGAGCGATGAATGCCGCAGTGCAGCTGTTTGCGCGCCAAATCTCACTCGAAGCCGTAATCCGAATAGTCCTTGTAATTGGGTGAGGTGAACTTGGTGATGTCGCTCTGGAAATGCAGCGGGACATTGCCGGTCGAACCGTGGCGCTGTTTGGCGACGATCAGCGTCGCCTTGCCCACCATCTGTTCGTATTTTTCCTCCCACGACCGGTATTTTTCCTGAACGTCTGGCGTGCTGCTGCCGTCGGGCATGTCGGGCTTCACCAGCATGTGGTAATAATCCGAGCGGAAGATGAACCACACCATGTCCGCATCCTGCTCGATCGAACCGGATTCGCGCAGGTCGGACAACTGCGGGCGCTTGTCCTCACGGCTTTCGACTGCGCGGGAAAGCTGCGAAAGCGCGATCACCGGCACCTGCAATTCCTTGGCCAGCGTTTTCAGCCCGCGGCTGATTTCGGAGATTTCATTGACGCGGTTGTCATTGGCGCGGCCTGACCCTTGCAGCAGTTGCAGATAATCGACCACGATCAGCCCGACGTCATGCCGCCGCTTCATCCGCCGCGCGCGGGTGCGCAGCGCTGCGATGGTGAGTGCCGGGGTATCATCAATATACAACGGCAATTCTGCGAGCCGCTGGCTGGCATAAGACAGTTTCTGGAAATCTTCGCGGCTGAGCTTGCCGCTGCGCAGGTTTTCTGACGAAATCTCGGCCTGTTCGGCCAGAATGCGCGTGGCGAGCTGATCGGCGCTCATTTCCAGGCTGAAAAATGCGACCGGTGCGCCGTAATTGAATTCGCCGCCATCGCGCTGCCATTCAAGATGCTTTTCCGCGCAATTGAAGGCGATGTTCGTGGCGAGCGAGGTCTTGCCCATGCCCGGTCGCCCGGCGAGGATCACAAGATCAGAATTGTGCAGGCCCGAGGTCTTGCGGTCGATTGTTTCAAGGCCGGTGGTCTTGCCGGACAGGCCGCCGCCTGAATTCATCGCGGCTTCGGCCATCTTGATCGCCTGCACCGCCGCATCGCGGAAGGTTGCTGCCTCGCGCCCGGTCGCCGCGCCTTCTGCCACGCGGAACAGATCGGCTTCGGCCTGCGCGATGCGGTCCATCGGCGAGGTGTCCTGCGAGGTGTCAAGCGCGCCTTCGACCAGCCCGCGCCCGACGCTCACCAGCTCGCGCAGCAAGGCCAGATCGTAAATCTGCTGCGCCAGTTCGCGCGGGGCGAGCAACCCGGCCCCGCTGGCGGTAAGCTGCGCCAGATAGGACGTGCCGCCCAAATCCTTAAGCGCCTCGTCCGCTTCGAAATAGGGGCGCAGCGTTACCGGCGATGCAGTGGTGTTGCGTTCGATCAGCACCAGCACGCGTTCATAAATGCGCTGATGCAGGGCTTCAAAGAAATGCTCGGGCCGGATCGGCACCTGCAGTTCCTCGATCACCCTGTTATCAATCAGCACCGCGCCGAGAAATGCGGCCTCGGCTTCGAGATTATAGGGCAGCTTGCGCATCGGGCTGTCGGCATCGCTGGTGCCTTCACCGGGGGCAGCGTTGATTCTGGTGACTTTTGCAGGTTCGATCATGGCGGTCTGATGCGCCTCACGCCCCCCATCGCGCAAGGGTGATCGCTGCCAATATTTATTTCTCATGCTGTGGATAGCGGGGAGAGTTTACCGAAGTGCTTGAAGTGCAGCCCCTGCATCTGCGAAGGCAGGGTCTATGGCCGATCTGCCGCGCGATTCCCTGCCCCTGTCACCTGCTGTTGCGGGGACGTATCGTATTGCGCAGGTAACGCTCGACGAAGCGACGATCCTGTGGCGCAACGCCGATGTCGAGCAGGAACGCCGCGTGGCGATTTATGACCTGATCGAAGAAAACACCTTCAAACCGGTGCGCGCGGTCGAGCGTGGGGGGGCTGGCCCCTATCACCTCCACCTGTCTGTGGCCGATGGGCGGCTGGCGATGGATATCAGCGACACCGCGGGCACGCTGCTGGAAACGCTGGTGATCGGAATGGCCCGGTTCCGCCGCCCGATCCGCGAATATTTCGCGATATGTGACAGTTACTATCAGGCAATCCGCAAGGCGACCCCGACCGAGATTGAAACCATCGACATGGCCAGACGCGGGATCCACAATGGTGCAGCGGAACTGCTGCTGGAACGGCTGGAGGGCAAGGTCGAAACAGATTTTGCCACCGCCCGCCGCTTGTTCACGCTGATCTGCGTGCTGCACATCAAGGGCTGACAGGTACATCATGGCGCGCGGGCGCAAGACATCCGGACGAAAGACACCGCGTCGCTGGCTTTTGCGGATCGGCGCCTTGGCTGCGTTAGTCGCGCTCGCCTTTGCGGCGTGGCTTTGGTGGGACATGCGTGAATGGCGCCCGAACGAGGCGCTCTATCCCGAACAGGGTGCGCTTGCGCCGGTGGGCGGGGCCGAGGTGAAGTTTGCCACGCTGAAAGCGATCGGCGCGCAATTCGTCTATCTGCCGCTGGTGCTCGACCCGCTGCCCGATGCGCCGGGCGGTTTTGCCAATCGGTACCGGCGCGCGCGCGCTGCCGGGATGAAAGTGGGTGTCGTGCTCAATTTCGACCCCTGCGCTCCGGCCGATCTGCAAAGCGGGATGTTTGCGCAGATGGTACCGCGCGACCCTGACCTGCTGCCGCCTGCGATTGGCCTCACCCGGCTTGCCGATGGTTGCTCTCCCAAGGTCAGCGATGCAGCGGTGGAAAGCGAGCTGATGACGCTGATCAATCAGATTGAAACCCACGCGGGCAAGCCGGTGATCCTCAAACTGAGCCGCGCGTTCGATCAACGCCACAACACCGCCGCTGCGCTGACCCGCGATCTGTGGTTGGTGCGCGACCGGGCGCGGCCGGACTATGCGGGCCGACCGTGGCTGCTATGGAGCGCCAACAGCGCGTTGGTGAGCGCGGCGAGCGAGGAGCCGGTCGAATGGGTGGTGGTGCAGAAATGACCCTGGATAATGCGCAGGAACAGGCGCTAATCAGCGCCGCAATCGCCGCCGCCGAGCACTCCTACGCGCCCTATTCCGATTACCCGGTGGGCGCAGCGTTATTGTTTGATGATGGCGCGATAGTGACCGGCTGCAATGTCGAAAACGCGAGCTACGGCCTCGCACTGTGCGCGGAAACGGTCGCGGTAGCCAAGGCGTTGGGCGAAGGTCGGCGCGGTGGATTGGTCGCGGTAGCGGTGGTGGGCCTCAAGGCAGGGATCGAACCGATCACCCCTTGCGGGCGCTGCCGTCAGGTCTTGAACGAAGTCGCCGCGTTGGGAGCAACCGATCCGCTGGTGCTGTGCGTGAGCGAGGCGGACGTGCGGCGCGTAACGCTATCCACGTTACTGCCGCACGCCTTCGGGCCTTCGAACCTCGCTTAGGCCTCTTTACCCCCCAACCACTCCACCAACGCCGCCATGCATTCGCGGCCCAGCAGCTTGCAGCGTTCGGGGCTCCAGCCTTGTTCGGGCTCAGGGAAATCGGCGAGATCTTTGTAAGGCATTTCCAGCGTCATCGCGACCGCGCCGAACCGCTGTGCGACCTGATTGGTGCTCATCGACAGATTGGCGCGGCCCGCTGCGGCCTTAGGATAACCCAGCTTCGTCTGAAAATCCGGGGTGCGGCGGTCAAGGATGCGCTGATAGCGGTAATAGCCTTCGCCCTGTTCTTCGCTCCACGAAGGGATGCCTTCAAATCCAGCGAGAAACACCGCCGGGATCGCCTCATCCGCGTGGACGTCCATGGCGAAGTCGACGCCGGTTGCATCCATCCGATTGCGAATCGCCAGCACTTCAGGCGCGCGTTCCGGTGTTGGATCGGCCCATTCGCGGTTCAGGTTGGCCCCAACCGCATTGGTTCGTAAATGCCCACGCCTTGAACCATCAGGGTTGCAGTTGGGCACGATATGGATGCGGCACGCCTTGCGCAGCGCTCGCGCCACCGGATCGGCGGGATCGGTCAGGCATTCCAGCGCGCCTTCGATCCACCATTCGGCCTGCGTCTCGCCCGGATGCTGGCGGGCGTAGAGCCACACCTGCACATCGCCTTCGCCCATTTCCAGGCAATCGATCGGCTGACCATCCAGCGTGGTGCCCAACCGCACCAGGTCGACGCCCTCGCATGAAGCAGTTTCAGCGATCAGATCGTGATGCCGCTCCATCGAATAAGGCGCAAAATACGCGAACCAGCATACGTCCGATGCGGGCAGATAGCGGATGGTGAGCGTCCCGCCATCCTCGTCCGGATTGTAGGTGCTCTCCGCACGCGTCCAATAATCGCGATCTTCGCTGACGCAGGCGTTATAATCAGGCCAGCCGCCGGGATAGGCGCTGGCATTCAGCCCGGTCAGCTTCAGAATCACGTCTTCGCCCGCAGTGGCGGCGACGCGGAAATAGAACCACTGGAAGAACTCGGATGCATTATCCTGCCGGATCGCCAACCGCGCAGTGCGGCCTTCGATCCCGAGCACGTCGATATTGCCGCCGTCGAAGGCGGCATCGATAAACATTTGCGTCATTTGGTTCCTTGAAGTTGCTTGACCTTGATCGTCACGGTTTCGCCATCGCCGCCGGGAAAGTCACGGAACAAGGCTGCGGCCAGGGTGCGGGCGCTGGCGTCGACTTGCGAATAGGGCGATTTCACCCCTGTCGCAATTTGCGCGCGGCCTTCCCACAAGGTGGCATTGTCACCTTGGTTGATGCGCACTGAAAGTTCGGTGATGGCCGTGGCGTCTTCGCGCCCGCCGCCCAGATTGAGGCCAACGCCAAGGCCGACACCTGAGCCGTAGCTGCCCGTCTGCCCGCCGACCCCGACGCTGACCGGGCCGCGCTCGGTCCGGGTTTCCGCGACGATGGCGTTGCGGCTGGTGCGGATCGCAGCGGTTTGATCAGCGCGGCCTTCGGTAACAGTATAACCCAGCGCCGCGAGTTCTGCGCTGACCGCAGCGGCAAACGCACGGCGTGCGCCTTCGTTTCTGATTTCATCGGGAAAGTTGATCGCAATTGTCCCCTGGCCCAGCGCGGCGCGCTCTGTTGCCGGGGCGACAAAGCGGGTGACTTCGACCGGGCCGGTATAGGGCGTGGTCGCGCAGGCCGACAGCGCCAGTGCAGCGGTGACAGTGACAGGGGCAAGCAGGCGGAATGTGGACATGGCGAATTCCTTTTATAGCGCCGTCTATATAGAGTCGGCGCATCAATGTGCACAGGGGCGCTGTGCCGTTTAAAAGGTTGACGTTTTCTAAGCGATCTTTGTGATAGGGGCACTTCCCATGATGTCTCACAACAAACCTTGCGTGCTCGTGACTGGCGGTGCGGGCTATATTGGCAGCCATGCGGTGCTTGCGCTTAAAGACGCGGGCTGGCCGGTGGCGGTGATCGACAATCTTTCGACCGGCTTTCGTTTCGCCATTCCCGATGGCGTACCGCTGTATGAAGGCGATATTGCCGATGCTGGCCTGCTCGCGCGCATCTTTGCCGAACAGGGCCTGGGCAAGGGGCGCGGTGCGATCATGCACTTTGCCGGATCGATCATCGTGCCCGAAAGTGTCGCTGACCCGCTCAAATATTATCAGAACAACACCGCCAAAAGCCGTGCGTTGATTGCCGCGGCGCTGGCGGCAGGCGTGCCGCATTTTATCTTTTCCTCGACCGCTGCGACTTATGGCATCCCCGATGTGGCAGCGGTTAGCGAAGACACGCCGCAGCACCCGATCAACCCCTATGGCTGGTCAAAGTTGATGACCGAGCAGATGCTCGCCGATGTCGCCGCCGCGCATCCGATCAATTGCGGGGTGCTGCGCTATTTCAATGTTGCAGGGGCCGATCCGCAGGCGCGCAGCGGACAATCGACGGCAGGCGCCACGCATCTGATCAAGGTGGCCATCGAAGCGGCGCTGGGCCTGCGCGAATCGGTCGCCGTGTTCGGCACCGACTTCGCCACACCCGATGGGACCGGTGTGCGCGATTACATTCATGTCAGCGATCTGGCTGCGGCGCACGTGTTGACTTTGGAGGCGCTGATGGCAGATCCGGCGCGTTCGCTGACGATGAATTGCGGTTATGGCCGGGGGTTTTCGGTGACCGAGGTGTTAGATGCAGTCGATCGCGTGACGAATCGCAAACTCCATCGCCGGATCGAGGGGCGGCGTGCAGGCGATCCCGATTCGCTGATATCCGATCCTTCGCGGCTGAAACGGACGCTCGGTTGGCAGCCGCAGCACGCCAAGCTCGACACGATCATCTCCCATGCGCTGGCGTGGGAGCGCAAATTGTCCGATTTGAGAGTAGGGGCGTGACGCAAGCGCATTGACGCGGGACGCCACTGCCGCTAACGGCACGCTTCAATTTCCGCGCGTCGGGCCTGATCCGGCGCGCTTTCCATTTGAAAGCCGAGAGCCATGAAGATCGTCAACAGCCTCAAGTCGCTCAAGGGCCGCCACCGCGATAACCGCGTGATCCGTCGCCGTGGGCGCACCTATGTCATCAACAAGACCGACCGTCGCTTCAAGGCTCGTCAGGGCTAAGCGATTCGCGGTGCGGCTGCCCGATGCGGTAGCCGGAACAATCAACGGCCCGCCTCCTCACTGGAGCGCGGGCCGTGATCGTTTGAGGAGTGGGTGACGTGCAGAAAGCCGTGGTGTTCGATGTCGGGCGAGTGCTGTTCCAATGGCAATTGCGCGCCTTGTTCGAAAAGCTGATCGATGACCGGGGTGAACTCGATTGGTTCCTCGCCAATGTGGTGACCGAGGAATGGCATTTCGACCATGATCGCGGGCGGGCGCTAGCCGATATGGTGCCCGAACGAATTGCCGCATTCCCGCAGTATGAAATGCTCATCCGTGCCTATGCAACGCGTTTTAACGAAACCGTTCCGGGGCCGGTCGCAGGGTCGCATGAGTTGGTGCGGCGCTTGGCAGCCACTGGCGTGCCGTTGTTCTGCCTGACCAATTTCGGCGACGAGTTGTGGCAGGTGTTCCGCCCGACTCAGCCGATTTTCGACCTGTTCGATGACATCGTCGTTTCGGGGATCGAAAAAGTCGCCAAGCCCGATCCGCGCATTTACGAAATCACCGAAACACGCAGCGGGCGAAGCGGCGCTGCGCTGTTTTTCACCGACGACAACCCTGATAACATTACCGCCGCCAAGGCGCGCGGCTGGGATGCCCACCTCTTCACCGATGCGGCGAGCCTTGAAAGCGCACTGACCGGGGCTGGACTGCTCTAACAATCACTCAAGCAAGGCGCTGCAACGACGCCGAAGGCGCTTGCCTGGATGGGTGAGCGCAAAACAGGAAAAGCAAAACCCCCGGACGCGCTCTGGGAACAGCGCGCATCGGGGGCCTTGGAGCTCTGTTCCAGCTGGAGAGGGTGCCGGACAGAGGGGGGATGGGGTTACAGCCAGATCAGCCGTTGCACTTTGCAAGTTCGTCGGCCGCCAGGTCTTCGCCATCGACCTTGAAGGCCGCGACTTCACCAAATTTGCGGTTGAGGCCGCGACAAACCCGCAACGGGCGGGCGCTTGCCTTGTTCGCGACGCAGGTGTTGTCTTTGCACGCCCAGGCGACGCCGCCGGCGACGGCGCGATTTTCACTGATCGGTGCAGCAAGGGTGGCGGTGTAATAGGCGTTGCCTGCTGCATTTACCGGGGTCGCAGTGGCAAAGCCAAAGCTTACGCCGGTATACAGCAGCGCGGTGGCGAGGATGGCGAGCTTGCCGGTGCGGGGAACAGAGAGGGTGTTGATCATCTGGGTAATCCTTTTGTTTTTGTGCCCTTGGGGCGGTGGTGCTTTGGCGTCTGCGCCGCTATTTTGCAACGCAACATTTCGATTCGAAACTAGTTGCTATTCGCCACCTATATATTTAGGTTGCTTGTTGCAACTGAAAAATGAAATTTTTTGTGGCAACTCGGAAAAGCGGTTACACACCTCCTGAAGATGGCAAGGAACACGAAGCATGGGCGACTTGAGAGAACCACTGCGCGATCTGATCGAATGCGGGCTGCCGCAGGCGCTGGAGGTCATGGGTGAGCGCTGGTCGTTCATGATTCTGCGCGCGAGTTTCAACGGTCTCAAGCACTTCGAGGAATTTCTGAGCGAGCTCGGCATTGCCCGCAACATCCTTTCGAATCGCTTGGCCAAGCTGGTTGAACACGGCATTCTGAAACGCGAACCCTGCGCCGATGATCGCCGCAAGATCGAATATCGGCTGACTGAAAAAGGACTCGACCTGCTGCCCGCGATGCTGGCGCTGCGCCAGTGGGGGCAGAAATACGGCAGCGAACAGGTGTTCGAAGACCCAGTGCTGGTTGACGAACGCGATCGCCTGCCGATCGGCCCGGTGTCGATCCTCGCGCATGATGGCCGCATCCTTGGTCCGCAAGATCTTTGGCTGGTGCGCCCTGAAAACCTCGGGCTTCGTGCCGATGGCTCGGTGGCGACCCTCGCCGCAGGTCTGGGCAAGGGTGACGTGGTCGATCTGGCCGCAGCCAAGGCCGCTGCTGCGCGTTGATCCGCCTCCCGATTATCCGACGATAGCGGTGCCTGTGCGGGTGCCTTCGGGCTATCCGATGGGCTAGGGTCGCGCGATGCACGCGCCCGCAAATCCTGACATTCACGACATTCTTCGCCGCACCTTCGGCTTTCCCGGCTTTCGCGGGCAGCAGGAAGCGGTGATCGCGCGGGTGATGCGCGGGCAGCACAGCCTTGCGCTGATGCCGACAGGCGCGGGCAAAAGCCTTTGCTATCAGGTGCCGGCGCTGGCGCGGCGCGGCACCGCCATCGTCATTTCGCCGCTAATCGCATTGATGCACGACCAGATCCGGTCGGCGCACGCGGCGGGGATTCGCGCCGCGTCGATGACCTCGGCGGATAGTGACAATGCCGCCACCGCCGAGGCGTTTCGTGCTGGCGCGCTCGACCTCCTCTACGTCGCGCCCGAACGCGCTGCGACCAGTGGGTTTCAAGCGTTACTGGAACATACGCAGATTGCACTTTTCGCGATTGATGAGGCGCACTGCGTATCCGAATGGGGCCACGATTTCCGCCCTGATTATCGCGGGCTGCGGCCCATGCTCGATCGCTTTTGCAATGTCCCCCGCCTCGCTCTCACCGCCACCGCCGATCCGGCCACGCGCGTCGATATTCTGCGCCAGTTGGGCATTCCTGATGACGGGCTGATCATCGCCGGGTTTGACCGGCCGAATATCCGCTACGCCATCACGCCGAGGAATAACGGCCCGCGCCAAATCACCGATCTGCTTGCACGATTATCCGGCGCAGGGATCGTCTATGCGCCGAGCCGAAAGGCGACTGAAGATATCGCGGCGGCAATCACCCGCACGGGCCGCGAGGCAGGGTTCTACCACGCCGGGTTAGACCCGGAACGGCGCGCCGCGACGCAGGCCGCATTCGTGCGGTCGGAAAGCATGGTAATGGTCGCTACCATCGCGTTCGGCATGGGGATCGACAAGCCCGACGTGCGCTTCGTGATCCACGCCGGCCTGCCCAAATCGATCGAGGCCTATTACCAGGAAACCGGCCGCGCCGGACGTGATGGCGATCCGGCTGAGGCGCATCTGTTGTGGGGGGTGAGCGATTTTTCGCGCGCGCGCCAGTGGCTGGGCGATGTCGAGCCGGAGCGGCTGGCGGGCGAACAAGCACGATTAAACAGCCTTGCCGCGTTGGTCGAAACCCCAGAATGCCGCCGCGCGGTGCTGCTCCGGCATTTCGGCGAGCACCCGCCAGAACGGTGCGGCAATTGCGACAATTGCGAAAACCCGCCGCGCGTGGTCGATACCAGCGAGCTGGCGCGCAAGCTGTTATCGGCGGTCTATCGCACCGGGCAAAGCTTCGGCATCGGCCACATCGAAAAGGTGCTGACCGGCCAGAGCGACGAACGCATCACCAGCCGCGCGCATGACAAGCTGTCGGTGTTCGGCATCGTCGCTGGCGAGGAGGCGGCGCTGCTGCGCCCGCTCGCCCGAACTCTGGTGGCGCGCGGGATGCTTGCGGCGACCGAACATGGCGGGCTGATGCTCGGCCCCGCAGCGCGTCCCGTGTTGAAGGGTGAAGCCAGCGTCACTATCGCCGAGCCGCCGCCAAAAGCCCGCCGCAGCCGCCGCGCACGCGGCGAGGCTGCGCCCAACCCGGTCGGCAACCCGCTGTTCGAGGCGCTGCGGGCCAAGCGCAAGGAACTCGCCAGCGAACACGGCATCCCGGCCTATGTCATCTTCCACGATTCGGTGCTGCGCGACATGGCGCACAAATGCCCTGAAACTCTGGCCGAATTGGGCGAGATACCAGGCGTGGGGGCGAAAAAGCTGGAGACGTGGGGCGGCGATTTCTGCGCGGTCATCCGCAACCATCTGACGGGTTAATGCACCGTGCTGAAAAGGTTAGCGCGGCGCCTGCCGCAGCGTGTAATCAATCCTGATCCGCACCCATGATCCGAACTGTTCGCGCCCGCCAATCCGTGCGGGTCGGACACGGAACTGCCATGCAGCGGCCATCACCGCCCGGCCGATCTGCGACCCCGCAGGCGTTTCTCCGATCAGCACGCAATCCTCGACATAGTAATCGGGCACGGTCTTGCACGCGATCAGCGCAGCTCCCGGCCCGTTGGCGGTGGAGAGGTAGCCCGCCAGCTCGGAATCGGTCGGTTCGCGGTACCAGCGCGCGGCGTATAGCGGCTCACCATTGGGCGCGGTGCCGACGCGCTGACTGTCGCCTGCGGTGCGCGGGTTGCCGGTATCGGCGGGGCCATAGGTGCGCCCCGGATTGATCCTGGCCGCGATGGTCGGTGATGGGCTCGGTTGCGGTTCAGGTTGCGGCGGCGCGGGCGGTGGCTCTGCGGAAGGTTGCGGGTTCAGGTTCAACGGCGACAGGCGCAACGCTTCAGGCTGGGCGACCGGCTGCACAACTTGTTGAGTTGCAGTGGTTTCGGGCTGCGACTGTGGCGGCTGCTCAGGCTCTGGCTCAGGCGGGGCGGCGAAATCGGTCGCGGCAAATTCGGTAACGGCCTGCTTGCCATCCTCAGTACCTGCGATCCCCGCGCCGAGCGTTAACAGCAACAGCACGATGAGCGCTTCGATGGCGATAGCGATGGCCAAGCTCGCCGCCTTGCGCCGCGCTGGACCATGCCACAACGCGCCGAACCGCACGACAAGCCCGTGCGGTTGCTCGGCCACCATTGCTGAGGGATCGTCTGAAATTGCCAATGCGCCCTTGATCGGCCAGATTGCGGGGGAATGATCCGGCCTTGCGGTATTCCTTAACCCGTCATCAGGCGATAGGACAATGCCTCTGCAATATGGACCCGGCCCACGGTGTCTGCCCCGGCAAGGTCAGCGATGGTGCGCGAAACCCGCAGCATTCTGGTGTATCCACGCGCCGACAACCGCAGTTTCTCAGCCGCTTGCAACAAAAGCGCCCGCCCCGGTTCGTCGGGCGTGGCAAAATGTTCGAGCTTTTCGCCCTCCAGTTCCGCGTTTGATCGCACGCCCCGGCTGACTTGCACCGCGCGCGCTGCTGCAACCCGGCGGCCAACCTCGGCGCTGCCCTCAGCCGGCGGAGGCAGCGCCATGTCGACCGCGCTCACCGCTGCGACATGGACGTGAAGATCGATGCGGTCGAGCAGCGGGCCGGACAATCGTGCCTGATAATCGCCAACGCAGCGCGGATATTTGTTGCAGTTCCGTGCCGGATCGCCCGCATAGCCGCAGCGGCACGGGTTCATCGCTGCCACCAGCTGCACCCGCGCCGGGAAGGTCACATGGGCATTGGCGCGCGCGACATCGACCTTGCCGGTTTCGAGCGGCTGGCGCAGCGAATCGAGCACCGGGCGCTGGAATTCGGGCAGTTCATCGAGGAACAGCACCCCCAGATGCGCCAAGCTGACCTCTCCGGGGCGAACTTTCAGCCCGCCGCCGGTCAGCGCCGCCATGCTGGCCGAATGGTGCGGCGCGCGGAACGGGCGGGCGCGGCTGATCCGCCCTGCCTCAAGCGTGCCCGCGACCGATTGCACCATTGATACTTCAAGCGCTTCACCCGGTGTAAGGTCAGGCAGGATACCGGGCAGGCACGATGCCAGCAGGCTTTTCCCCGAACCCGGCGGGCCGACCATCAACAGATTATGCCCGCCAGCCGCCGCGATTTCGAGCGCGCGCTTGGCGGTTTCCTGACCCTTTACCTGCTTCATGTCCGCGCTGTGGACGACATCGGTGACTTCGCCGCGCGGCGGTTCCTGCAAGACAAGGCTGCCCTTCAGATGCCCCAGCAGGCTGACCAGATCGCGCGGGGCCAGCACCGGCACCCCGCTCGCCCAGCGCGCCTCCGGGCCTTGTTCAGCGGGACAGATCAGACCAACTCCCGCCTCACTCGCATGCAGCGCCGCGATCAGCACGCCGGGGCTGGCGACCACCCGGCCATCCAGCGCCAATTCTCCCACCGCAACCCAATCCCCCAATTGCTCGGCATCGGTCACACCCATTGCCGCCAGCAGCGCCAACGCAATCGGCAGGTCATAATGCGATCCGTCTTTGGGCAGATCGGCGGGGGAAAGGTTGATGGTGATCCGCTTGGGCGGCAGCGCCAGACCCATCGCCGACAGCGCCGATTGCACCCGTTCGCGGCTTTCGCTGACCGCCTTGTCGGGCAGCCCGACCACGGTGAAACGCGGCACACCGGGCGCAACCTGACACTGCACCTCCACGGCGCGCGCTTCCAGCCCGAGATAGGCAACTGTCCGAACCAGCGCGACCATTCAGCGACCCCATTAACCCGTTTCAGATGGGTTTGTGCAGCTTGGCGAGAGACTTGTCGAGCGCTGCGGCGCGGTTTGGCAGGGATTTTGAAAGCATATCTCTTGGCAATTCCGGAAGGCGTGCGGGCCGATGGTGGCTTGGATGACACGCGCCCTCGCCCTGATCTCTGCCATGCTGATGGCCGCGCTTGCGCTGCTGCTGCCCGGCGGCGCGGCGGTTGCGCAATCGGATTGGGGCGCTGCGCGGCTGGTGAGCACGACTAGCTGGGTCGAGGAATGGGATCCGGCGACGCAGGCGTGGGTGCGCGTGGACGATCACGCAGCCGAGGTTACTAGCGCAGCTTACGAGACCACCACCACAGTTATGGAAGCGGGCGGCGTCACCATTACCGAGACCATTACCACCGCGCCAACGCGCTTCATCGCGCAGCCGTTACGGCAGGCCGGGCAAGGCGCTGGCTTGGCGCAATTCGGCCCATTCCGCGTGCTGGACGCGCGCCGTGCAGCCTTGGTGGCGAGCACCGATGCTGCCTCTCCGGCCGCGTTTGCAGCGATGCTGGCGGCGTATCCGGGGTTGGAAGTGATCGATTTTGTCGATGCGCCGGGCACCAATAATGATCTCGCCAACCTCGAACTTGGCCGGGCGATCCGTGCGGCTGGGCTGTCCACCCATGTGCCTGACAGCGGATCAGCGCGGTCGGGTGCGGTCGAGCTGTTCCTCGCCGGAAACGAGCGCACGATCGCGCCCGGCGCGCTGTTTGCGGTGCATTCATGGCGCGATGAACGCGGGCGCGAACCCACCGATTTTGCACCCGACGCGCCCGAAAATCGCCTCTATCTCGATTATTATGCCGAAATGGGGATGAGCGCGGATGACGCGCAGGCATTTTACGCGATGACCAATTCGGTGCCGCATGCGGCCGCATTGTGGCTGGGAGCCGCCGATATGGCGCACTGGATCGCCCCGCGCGCCCCTTTGACCCGCGCGCTTCCGCCGCAACTTGAACCCTTGCTGCGCCGTGCGCTGGCCCGTTCTGGCAAGGCGCTGGCTGATGCGGCGCGGATGGGGTGGGCGACGCCGGCTAAACCTCAGGCTATGCCCGGGCTCGCTTATGCCGATCTTGGCCCGATGAACTTGGCCGTGATTGACGCGCCCTTGCTTGACTCATGGCTGGCTTTCCCATAAGCGCCCGCGCCTGATCTTGGTCGTGGATTGCGGCTGTGAACGGTGCGTTTGCGAGATGCCTCTCGTCAGGGTGCCGATAATTTTTCGAGGATGATATGAAGCGGACTTTCCAACCCAGCAATCTCGTGCGCGCCCGTCGCCACGGTTTCTTCGCACGCAAGGCGACCCCCGGTGGCCGCAAGGTGCTGCGTGCCCGCCGTAACCGCGGCCGCAAAAAGCTCTGCGCGTAATTTTCTGGCGCCCTCAGGCGCCGGGCGCGGGCCATCCGGCCCGCTTGGCTATCGCGGCATAAGCCGCGGCGGGCAGTCGCCCTTGCGGGCTCCCATTGGGAGCCCGTTTGTCATATGGTGGCCCCTGTGATCCCCGTTGTGATCTCCGTCCTTACCAAGCGCGCCGATTTCCTCAGCGCCAACACTGGCACGCGCAATGCGCGCGCGGGGTTTGTGTTGCTCACCCGGCCCAATGGTGGGAAGGGTATTCGCTTTGGCATTACCGTCACCAAGAAAATCGGCAACGCAGTGGTGCGCAACCGGATGAAGCGGCGGTTCCGCGAATTGCTGCGCGCCGCCCTGCCCACGCAAGGCCTGCCCGATCACGATCACGTGCTGATCGGCCGCGCGGGCGGAGTGGAGCGCGATTTTGCGCTGATGGCCGAAGAACTGACCAAGGCGCTTGATCGCGCGCGCGAAGGCAAGGGCGATCCGGCTGGCGGTCGTCGCCCCAGAAAAGGGAATCGCAAGTGATGAAGCACCTTCTCATCCTGATTGCGCGGCTCTGGCAAATCGGCCCATCGCGCATTCTGCCGCCGACCTGTCGCTATTCCCCATCGTGCAGCCAGTATGCGATCGAAGCGATCGGCAAATATGGCGCGTTCAAGGGTGGATGGATGACGACGAAGCGGCTATTGCGCTGCCAACCATGGGGTGGGTGCGGGCATGATCCGGTTCCTTGAGGACTGGAAAACGCACTGCCTTAACCCCATAATACACCTTGTTTCGCATTCTTTCAGGGCATCATCTTGGACAACCAGCGCAATCTTCTGCTCGCCGTCGTGCTTTCGGGCCTGCTCATTCTCGGGTGGGACGTCGGGATGCGGTATTTCTATCCCGAAGCGGCACAGACCGCTTCTGTCACGGATACCGGCAGTCCGGCGCAGGCTGGCTCGGCTGCAGCAACCGGGGACATTGGCGCAGATGCCAAGCTCGCGCAGAAAGTAACGCTCAAGGGTGCGCTCGCCAGCCCTGACCGGGTGGTGATCGATACCCCGCGCGTTGCCGGTTCGATCAACCTTGTCGGCGCGCGGATCGATGACATCGTGCTCAAGGATTATCGTGAGACGCTGAAAAAAGATTCCGGCCCCGTGCGCCTGTTCGCGCCCGAAGGCACACCGGGCCAGTATTTCGCTGAATTCGGCTTTGTCACCGGCGGGCTGCGCCAACCTTCCACCGCGCTCTGGCAGGCGGACGGGGCAAAGCTTACGCCTGAAACACCGGTCACGCTGACCCGCACTGATGCTGCTGGCGTAACCTACACCATCCGCTTCGCGATTGACGCCGATTACATGATCACCGCCGATCAGACGGCGACCAACGCCAGCGCTGCGGCGGCGATTATCCAGCCGTTCGCGCTGATCAAGCGCACCAGCACGAATGCGACGCCTGATCAGTTTGTGGCCCATTCCGGCCCGGTGGGCGTGTTTGGCGGGACGCTGTGGGATCCGCATTCCTATGCTGAGTTGGCAGAGCTCGGCGGTGAAAAGCCCGAGGGCGCGGCAAGCTGGCTCGGCTTTACCGATCAATACTGGCTTGGCGCTCTGGTGCCCGGAAAAGGCGAAACCGACAGCGTCGGCTTCCGTGCGCTAGGCGGAGAACTGTTCCGTTCCGACCTGCTCTATGCCGCCAAGACTGTCCCCGCAGGCGGCAAGCTGACGCAATCGACCCGCCTTTACGCCGGGGCCAAGGACAGCCTGATCCTCGACAAGTACCAAGACAGCGGCATCACCTATTTCGGCAAAGCGATCAGCTGGGGTTGGTTCGAAATATTCGAAAAGCCGATCCTGTGGCTGCTGCGCACGCTGAACGGCCTCGTCGGCAATTTTGGCGTGGCGATCATCCTGCTGACCGTGATCATCCGCGGGCTGATGTTCCCGATCGCGCAAAAAGGCTTTGCCTCGATGGCGGGGATGAAGGCCGTTCAGCCCAAGATGAAAGAGATTCAGGAACGCTACAAGGACGACAAGCAGCGCCAGCAGCAGGAAATCATGAAGCTGTACAAGGATGAAAAGGTCAATCCCTTGTCCGGCTGCCTGCCGATGCTGATCCAGATTCCGGTGTTCTTCGCGCTTTACAAGGTGCTGGTGCTGGCAATCGAGATGCGGCACGAACCTTTCATCGGATGGATCAAGGATCTTTCGGTGCCCGATCCGGCGCATATCCTCAACCTGTTCGGGCTGCTGCCCTATGATGTGCCGGGCTTCCTGGCGATTGGCCCGTTGGCGGTGCTGCTGGGCATCACCATGTGGCTGACCTTCCGGCTCAACCCGACTGCGATGGACCCGATCCAGAAACAGATGTTTGCGATCATGCCGTGGGTGTTGATGTTCGTGATGGCACCGTTTGCAGCTGGCTTGCTGCTTTACTGGGTGACGTCGAACATCCTCACCGTGGCACAGCAAAGCTATCTTTATTCCAAGCACCCGCAGCTCAAAGCCGCGAGCGCGAAGGAAAAAGAAGTCGCCGACCGCAAGAAATCGGCCGAGGGATAGCGCGTGACCGTGCAGGACGAATCCGAACAGACCGCGCGCGAGGAAGCGGCCAGCAAGCTCTTTTCAGGGCCGGTCGATTTTCTGCTGTCCGCGCCGCAGCTGCAATTCCTGCCCGATCCGGTGGTGCCCGAAATCGCGTTTTGCGGGCGCAGCAATGTTGGGAAATCATCGCTACTCAATGCGCTGACCGGACGGCGGGCGATTGCGCGCGCTTCGGTGACGCCGGGGCGCACGCAGGAATTGAACTTTTTCGATGTCGGGCGGCCCGAAGAAGGCGACCCGCTGCCGCTGTTCCGGCTGGTCGACATGCCCGGCTATGGCTTTGCCAAGGCACCGGTGAAGGTCGTGGGCAAGTGGAAAACGCTGGTCAAAAGCTACCTGCGCGGACGGGCGGTGCTGGCGCGCACATTGGTGCTGGTCGATAGCCGCCACGGGCTGAAACATACCGATCGCGAAATGATGACGATGCTGGATGAAGCCGCTGCCAGTTACCGCGTGGTGTTGACCAAGACCGACAAGATCAAGGCAAGCGAACTGGAAGCAGTCGCCAATCGCACTGCTGACGAGATCAGAAAACACGTCGCCGCCTACCCCGAATTGCACCTCACCAGCGCCGAAAAGGGCATGGGGATCGCGGCATTGCGTGCCGCCGTTGTCAGCGATGCCTTGGGTGAAGGCTGGGCGGGATAGGCTGCCTGCGGCCAAAGCGAACATCGAAGCGCACCGGACCGAAGGCTGAGAGTGACCGGCTGACGCCTGTAGGATCATGCGAAGGGGCTGAAGCCAAGCGGATCATGGAACTGACCGCCTGAGATATCGAGGCTTCGTTCGCGATGTCGAACAGGGAAAATCGCGTAAGGACCAGAAACTCGGTCACCGCAAACGTATCGTCGTGCGCGGCGGACCTGGTGCGGCACGCAAGGCCTTTCGCGACCTCTCCGCCATGTGCAGCTTCGCTGTCCGCCGCGGACTGGTCGACACCAACCCATGCGGGAAAGCAGTCGTCAGGAGGACAGATGGGCAGCCGCCTTCAGTGACGAGCAACATTGAACAGCACTGGTTCGGCTGTACCGAGCATTGCATATGCGTTGTCGCAGGGTGTATGCACCTCTTCTATTCCGTCCGCACTCCCGATATATTGCAACAGGTTACGCATTCCATGCCCAAAGCCAAGATGCCCGCCAACCTGACCATGGCCGATATTGCCCGATTGGCGGGCGTTTCTCCGATCACGGTTTCGCGCGCATTGGCTGGCAGCGCCGCGGTGCGCGACGAAACACGCCAGAAGATTGTTCGCATCGCCGAGGAGGCTGGGTACCGCCTCAACCAAGCAGCGCGGAACCTGCGCCACCAGCGCAGCAATACGATTGCAGTCGTGGTCGAAATGACCCCATCAAGTACTCGCCCGATGAGCGAACCATATCCGCTGGCGTTGCTCGGTGGGATTGTCCAGGAATTGTCGAGCGCGAATTTTACGCTCAGCCTGTCGACGCTCGCCACCTTTGCCGCTGCACCCGGGGCGGTCGACGGAATCATTTTGCTCGGCCAGGGAATGCATAATGATGCGGTGGCCGATATCGAAAGACTGGGTCTTCCGCTGGTGGTCTGGGGCGCGGTCAGACCCGACAGCCGTCATGTGGTTGTAGGGAGTGACAATCGAGATGGCGGAGTTCTCGCCGCAGACAGGATGGAGCTATTGGGACGCAAGCGGCTGGTGTTCCTAGGGGATACCGAACATGCCGAAGTCGCTGACCGGCATGAGGGCTTCACATCAAGGTTGCTAGACAATGGGGCGACGCTGCTGGGCACTGTTCCTTGCGAATTCAGCTTTGTCGCCGGCCATGATGCGATGCAGGAACTGTTGAACCAGCATGGCAACCAGATCGATGGTGTATTCGCCAGCAATGATGCCATCGCCATGGGCGCGATCCGCGCCCTTGCTGAAGTAGGCCGGCGCATTCCGCGAGATGTGGCAGTGATCGGCTTCGACGATTCACAAAGCGCCTCGTTTTTCGTCCCCGCGCTTACAACGGTGCGCCAGCATTGGAATGAGGGAGGCAGGTTGTTGGCGCGTAAGGCGCTCGCCGCGATTCAAGGTGAACATGCCGAATCAGAAGAAATGCCAGTGGAACTTATCGTAAGATCGAGCTGAATCGACCGAGTGAAATACCCACCTATCCGCAAGCCCTAAAATGCCAACAGCAGATTTTCCGGCTGACTGCTTGGGAGTTATGATATCCGTACCATGAAAATGACATCGATATCTTGACATCGATACCATAATGCGTTCATGTCGTCCGCATAGAAGTGCCGATGGATGGTTTTCGCCATGCAAACGGCCCTGCGGAAACGCATTATGGAGAGGGCATTGTTGGATAAGGCGCGCATTCCTGCGGCAGATGCTGACGTCTGGCATCTTTGCCAGACGGGCTTCGATATGTTGGAGGAGTCCTCTCGGGCAAGCGTATTCGCACTCGCTAATGGTGTTCTCGGCGTGCGCGGCGGCCTCGACGAGCTAGCGGGGGATCATGCAGCGATCCTTTCCGATGCTCACATCGCCAACCCGATCCATTATCATGAAAGCTTCACCGGATTCGCTACCAGTTCGGACATGCGCTTTGCGGCACCTAGTCCGGTTCAAATCGCGCTGGAAATCGATGGCAAGCCCTTCGTTCCGGGTGGGGATGCCCCGCTGGCATTCGAGCGGAAGCTCGGCCTCGTCGATGGGATTCTTCACCGCACAACCAGCTGGCGTATTGATCAGGATCGTATCCTCCATCTCACTGTCTTGCGTCTCGTCGCGCCAGGAGCCGGCGCGCATTGCGCCAGTCAGATCCGGCTGCGGGTAACGGGCGGAAGCGCGGATATCTCGCTCAGCTTTCCACTCGAATGCCAAGGGGCCGACCCGGCCGCGGTTGATGATCCCCGGTTCAATCGCGCCACGCCGCTCCGCCGCATCAGCCTGGACGAGAGTGGGGTTGAGGCCTGTTTTCGCGCCGGCGATGGCGCGCAGGCCGTCGATTTGGCAATGGTGCAAGCGATCGACATCGATCCCGCTGCAGGCAAACTCATCCTTGATGATGGCCACGCCACTGCACTGTTCTCTCTGGACGATGGTGCCGAAGGAATGGTGGAGCGGCATGTCCACTATGCCTTCGGGCCCGATGGCCCGGACAGGGCACGAGAGCTTCTCCAGCACAACCGGACGACGGGCTGGGGCGGGCTTGCAGAGGTAGCGCAAGCGGAATTGGCGCGGTTCTGGGCAGGTGCCGACATCGCAATTTCGGGTGACAGCGGAATGGAGCAGGCGATTCGTCTGGCGATGTTCCATCTCTACCAATCTGCCAGCCGCGACAACCGGCACTCGATCGCCGCCAAGGGCCTGACCGGCGAAGGCTACGAAGGGCACTATTTCTGGGACACGGAAGTGTTCGTCTTGCCAGCGCTGGCCTTTCTCGCGCCCGAACTTGCTGCGCCAATTCTGCGCTACCGCATTGGCACGCTCGACAACGCCAGACGCAATGCGCGCCAGATGGGTCACGCCAGCGGAGCGCTCTATCCCTGGCGCACGATTGGAGGGGATGAGTGTTCAGCACATTATCCCACCGGGGCCGCACAATACCACATCAATGCCGATATCGCCTATGCGCTAAACCTCTATCGCGAGGCTACTGGTGATGCGCATCTGGTGCGCGATGCAGCGCCGATGCTGTTCGAAACCGCGCGCATTTGGCTGGAAATCGGGCATTTCAATGTGCGCCGAGGGGGTGCCTTTACAATCCATGGCGTAACGGGGCCGGATGAATACACCGGTCTGGTCGACAATGATTATTACACCAATGCCATGGCTGCGCGGCATTTGGCGTTTGCAGCAACGCTGGCCAGCGAAATGGAGCAGGAGGATCCCGAGCATTTTCGCGCCCTGACAGAAGAACTTTCGCTAACACCGCGCGAAGTCGAGCAATGGCGCGCGGCCTCGGCGGCGATGTGGCTGCCCCTTGACGAGACGCTGGGAATCCATCCGCAAGACGACAGTTTCCTCGACAAACCTGTCTTTCCCTTCGCTGATCTTCCGCGTGATCGCTTTCCGCTTCTGCTTCACCACCACCCCCTGCAGTTGTTCCGGCATCAATTGTGCAAGCAGGGCGATGTGGTGCAGGCCATGCATCTGGCGGGCGAAGACGTGCCGCTTGCGGCCAAGCGCCGAGACCTTGCGTATTATACCCCGCTGACCACGCATGATTCCACGCTGTCAGCCACTGCATTTGCCATCGTTTCAGCGGAAACGGGCCAAGCGGCGCAGGCGCTCGATTATCACCACGAGACTGCATATGTCGATCTCGAGAACCGGCACGGCAACACGCATCACGGGCTGCACATGGCAGCAATGGCCGGTAGCTGGCTGGTTCTTGCGATGGGCTGGGGTGGAATGCGGATCGTCAAGGGACGGTTACACTTCCGTCCAACTTGCCCAGACAGCTGGGGATCGTACAGTTTTCGGTTGCGCTGGCGCGGCGCGCTTTTGGAAATCAATGTCAGCGCCGACAAAACCATTTATCGGCTCATCTCCGGTGATCTGCCGCTGATCCTCGATCATGGCCGCAAAGTGGTGCCGAGCGCCGCTGGAACAGTTCTGCTCCGCTCGATGGTTGATGCCGTGATTTTCGATCTCGACGGGGTTCTGACCGATACGGCGCAAGCGCACTTCAAAGCATGGAAGCGGCTGTGTGACGAAGAAGGCCTGCCCTTCGACGAGCACTTCAATGAGAACCTCAAAGGCGTCGATCGTCCAGCATCGCTGGCTTTGATCCTCGAAGCGGCCGGCGTCGCGGCGGATGCAGCGACACGCGAAGAAATGATGACGCGCAAGAATAAATATTACCGCGAAGCGATTGCCCATTATGGCCCGGACGATCTGTTCTCGGGCGCGCGCGAATTGCTTACCGATTGCCTCGCCGCAGGCCTAAAAATCGGCCTTGCATCGGCCAGCCGCAATGCCCGCGACGTGGTCCGGGCGCTGGGCATAGAAAACCTGTTCGACACGATCACCGATGCAGGAACGATCAAGCGCGGCAAACCCGATCCGGAAATCTTCCTCGCTACCGCACAAGAGCTCGGCTGCGATCCGTCGCGCTGCGTCGGGGTGGAAGATGCCGCCGCAGGAATCGCTGCGATCAAGGGTGCCGGAATGCGGGCTATTGGAGTCGGCAGCCCCCACGCACTGGCAGCAGCCGATAGCGTCGTTTCCGAAATTTCTGCGCTTGATGTCGCGGTACTGACCACAGCCCTTACCCCTGAAGAACGTGACCAATTGAAGCTGGAGAAATAAGATGAGCTATAAAACAAAATGGCTGGCTTCGGCAGCCGCAATTACTTTCCTGTTTCCTGCTGTAGCACAGGCGCAAAACGCCGATACTGCGACCGGAGACGAAACAGCCGAGACTGAGTATTCCGGTGAAATTGTCGTCACCGCGCGACCCGGCGGTTCCGGCCAACGCAAGCAGGACGCAGCTTTTGCGATCAGTTCGATCGACAGCGCCGCGATGGACCAGATCGCCCCTAGCAGTACCGCCGATCTTCTCTCCGTTGTGCCGGGCGTATGGTCCGAAAGTTCGGGCGGGCAAAACGGCGCGAACATCTTCGTGCGCGGCTTCCCAGGTGGCGGCGATGCCGAATTCGTGACTTTCCAGTATCAAGGCTCGCCAGCCTTCCCGCCGCCAACGCTTTCCTTCCTGGAAAACTCGCAGCTGTTCCGGATCGATGAAACCGTTTCGCGGATCGAAGCGGTGCGCGGTGGCCCGGCGCAGGTTTTCTCGAACGGGCAGGTTGGCCTTACCGCCAATATAATTCCCGTAACCGGCGGGCCGGATTTCGAAGGCTTGATCAAGGCGGGCGTAACCGATTTTGGTGACAAGCGCTTCGATGCAGTGATCAGCGGGCCGCTCGGCCCTGATACCGGCTTCATGGTCGGCGGTTATTACCATTCGGGCGACGGGATCCGTGATGCGGGTTTTACCGCTGAGGAAGGCGGCCAGATCAGCGCCAACGTTACGCATGATTTTGGCGATGGCAACATCACCGTATGGGGCCGCTATCTCAATGATCAAGGCGCATGGCTCTTACCGATCCCGATCATCCAGAACGCTGACGGCAGCCTTGCGGATTTCCCCGGATTCAAACGCGGGACGGGCACTTTCAATAGCCCCGAAACACGCTTGACCATTCCCAATGACGGGGTGACGATCGATCAGTCGGAAGGTCGCGGAGCCAATCTGGTCAATTTTGGTTTCGATCTCGATTATTCGCTGTCGGATACCATCTCATTGTTTTCCAAGACCAGCTACCTTAACGGTTCGGCCGACACGCGCGGGCTGGTTCCCGCAGGAGCGCCGACGAGCGTTGCGGAGATCGCCTCGCGTTCAGGCGCAGGTGTTGGTAGCGTGACCTTTGTCAATGGCGGCGGGGCATTTGACCAAAGTAATGCTGTTATCGAAGTGGGCGCGTGGCGGGTCGACAAAGACCTAGAAGCCTTTACGACCGAGAACGGTCTGAACTTTGAGTTCGGCTCGCATACGCTGACTGCTGGGGTCTATTACGCCTCCTTCTCCTCGCGCGATCGCTGGAATCTGGGCAACTTCCTGCTGCTCGAAGCGGTCAGCAATCCGCGCGTTCTCAACATGACGCTTGACGACGGCCGCCCGGTGACACGCAACGGCTTTACGCGCGGCTCCTTCTTCAACGTCAATGCCGATTACGATGGTGAGGACGTGGCGGCCTACCTGTCGGACGAATGGCAGGTCAACGATCAGTTGCGGCTCGATGCGGGCATCCGCTGGCACCGCCACGAGGTGACCGGCAGCCTTGAAAACAACGATTTCGGCGTCGATACCGATGGCGATCCCGATACGTTGTTCAATAATGACGATGCGGTGCTCAACGGCACCTTCTCGAACATCCAGTTCTCGAAAAGCAAGGCCTCTTGGACTGCAGGCGCGAATTATGCCTTTACCGATGATGTCGGCGCATTCCTGCGTTACAGTCGGGGCAACAGCTTCCCGCAGTTCGACCAGCTTCGCGATGGGCTGCGGCTAGTGCAGGAAATCGACACTATCGAGGGCGGGCTAAAGATCAGCAAACCGGTTTACAGCCTGTTTGCAACGGTGTTCTATAATGATTTCAGTGGTATCCAAAACACCCAAATCGTCAACGGCGCACCGATCCCCAATGTCGGGTCGGCCAGTGCCATCGGGGTCGAAGTGGAAGGCGAGTTGCGGCCCATTGAAGGCCTGAGTCTGGGTGGCAACCTTACCTATCTCAACGCGGAATATGACAATTTCTTTGCGCTGGGTGGTACGGTCGATGCATCGGGCAATCAGCTGGAACGGCAGCCCGAATGGCAGGCACGCGGACGTGCTGCCTATACGGCACAACTGGGCAGTATCGAAGCGACGTTATTCGGATCGGCGCAATGGGTTGACTCGCGCTTCTCGGACAATCTCAATACCCAGGTCCTGCCGTCCTATACCAAGGTCGATGCCGGCATCTCGGCGGTGGTCAATGATAGGCTGACGCTAATGGTTACGGCTGACAACCTTCTGGATTCGCATGGAATCACCGAAGGTAATCCGCGCGTGATCGGTTCGCAGGGCGTAGGCCCAATCCTCGCACGGCCGATCCTCGGCCAGTCATTTACCTTCAGCGCACAGTTCAATTTCTGATCAGTACGCTGATAATTCCCGAAAGCTTCTTGCGTTCGGGTCGCATCCACCAGGGGGCTTGGTTCCCCCTGGTGGATTTGCATACCTCAAACTGAGGAAGGACAAGCGATGCCGGCCAGCCGTACCCGCGTGATCGTTGCGATCATACTGGCTTACATGCTTTTCGCAGTGCTGCTTAACAGCGTAGGGACTGTGATTCTGCAGTCGATTGCCTCGCTCGGCCAAACCAAATCGAGCGCCGCGATACTCGAGGCGTTCAAAGATCTGCCGATTGCGCTTGTCAGCTTCCTGGTGGCCTCGTTCCTTCCGCGCTTTGGATTGCGCAACAGTATGGCTTTGGCATCTGCCATGGTTTGCGTGGCCTGCATTGCTATGCCGCTGCTCCCATCGTTCGCCACTACCAAGCTGCTGTTCGCAGTCACCGGGGCGAGTTTCGCGCTGATCAAGGTTTCGGCCTATGCCATGGTCGGGCTAGTGGCACGCGATAAGGCTGATCACGCAAGCCTGATCAGCACAATCGAAGGTTTGTTCATGGTTGGCGTCCTGTCGGGATACTGGCTGTTTGGAGCCTTCATTGACAGCACGTCTCCGGCGAGTCTGCGCTGGCTGAATGTCTATTGGTTACTCGCTCTTGCCGCTGCGGTGGTAGCAATAGTCGTCCGCACAACCCCGCTGGATGAAAGCGCCGCGCGCCCGATGAACGATGCGCCCAGCCAAGATTTCACCGCCATTTTCACGCTGGCGCTGCAACCCTTGGTGCTGGCATTTCTGCTGTCAGCTTTCCTCTATGTCGTTGTGGAGCAGGCGATTGGCACATGGTTGCCAACATTCAACAATGAAGTGCTGCACATGCCCCAGGCGATGAGTGTGATGGCCGCCAGCCTTTTTGCAGCAGCTATAGCGGCGGGGCGACTCGGTGCAGGATTCGTGCTGCGCCGGGTGTCTTGGTACAAGGTCATTATATTCTGCATCGCAATGATGGCGTTGCTGGTTTTGCTCACCCTGCCGCTGACGCGCGGCCTGATGCCTGATCCGCAAATGACGTGGCCGAATGCGCCAATTGCGGCCTTCATTCTCCCGCTAGTGGGACTATTTCTTGCGCCGATTTATCCCGTCATCAATTCACGGGTTCTATCAGCTCTCCCACCGCCGGATCATGCGGTGATGACCGGGCTGATCGTGGTCTTTTCGGCATTGGGCGGAACCACGGGATCATACATCACTGGGCAAGTGTTCGCCGCCCTTGGCGGGCAGGTTGCCTTCTACCTTTCGCTAGTGCCGATGGCCTTGCTGCTTTTAGCGGTATCGCTGTTCAAGCGACTGGGCGGGCGTCAGGAGTTGGCCGCAAAAGGCTAGGGTTTTGTCGGGCTGCTTTCATGTGTTAGGGTGCATTTTCGTGTCAGAAAAAGCGATGGCGGGCTGATATGAGAGGGGGCTACAAGGCAATTTGTACTTTGCTGAATCGCCAGCCTTGCATCGCCACAATGCTACGCTGGCGCTTTCGAGGCATCAGACCGCGATTTTGCTCGGATCACGCTATCAGTGCGGCAAGCTGTGCCACGTTTTTGATGCGGCGCTGATGATACTCATCAAGGGCGTCGCCAAGGCGGCCTGACTATAACCCAGTTTCTTTTTTAATTCATGAAGTTCCTCATCAATTCCGGGTAAAACCAGATGCTCATGAGCACGGCATTGATACAAGCGATCACCAAGGCGCTCAACCTCGACGATATCGCTTCGTCGGGCCGGACGATGAGCCGCGCCATCGAGCGGCTGCGCGAAGGCGGCACGCGCCCGCCGATCTGCATCGTCATTCATGCCGTCTTTTCTGGAACTGCGCATGATGAGATCCTGTCGGCGGGCGCCGCGCGAGTCATCTCGACGGATTCCATCCCTCATCCAAGCAACGCAATTTCGATGGCCGCACCGCTGGCCCGCGCCGTTTCCGATCTGATTGCAAGAAAAGGCCAAGTCCGATGAACGAGCACAAGCCCGCCCACCATCACGCCGACGGCGCGACGCCTGACCAGGCCTGCCATCATGGGCACGGCACGCAGGGAAGTCCGGCATCCGACGATGGTCGCTATGACAAGGTTCCCGAAGGCTTTGGCGGTGCGGTCTATACTTGCCCGATGCACCCGCAGGTCCGACAGACAGGGCCGGGATCGTGCCCGATCTGCGGCATGGGGCTTGAACTCGAATCCGCCACGATGGCCGAAGATGCCCCCAACCCCGAACTCGTGGATTTCACCCGGCGGTTCTGGATCGGTGCGGTGCTGACACTGCCGCTGCTGATCTTCACCATGGGGCCATACCTCGGCCTTGGCGGCGTCAGGGATATCCTCGGCGAACGGCACACGCTCTGGATCGAATTTGCTCTCGGCACGCCGGTCGTCCTGTGGTGCGGCTGGCCGTTTCTGGTGCGGGGTTGGAACTCGTTCCGTTCGCTGAACCTCAACATGTTCTCGCTGATCGGCATGGGGGTGATGTCCGCCTGGGCGTTCAGCGTTGTGGCGGTGCTTGCGCCGGGCATATTCCCCGATGGCTTCCGCGATGCAGAGGGCCATGTCGGGGTCTATTTCGAAGCGGCGGCGGTCATCGTCACGCTGGTGCTGCTGGGTCAGGTGATGGAGTTGCGTGCGCGCGAGGGCACGGGCAAGGCCATCCGCGCGCTGCTCGACCTTGCCGCCAAGACGGCGCGCGTGATCCGGGCTGACGGCAGCGAGGAGGACATCGCGCTTGAAGATGTGCAGGCGGGCGACCGTCTGCGCGTGCGCCCCGGCGACAAGGTGCCGGTTGACGGCGTGGTTGTGGACGGCCGCTCATCGGTCGATGAAAGCATGATCAGCGGCGAACCAATCCCGGTTGAAAAGAATGTGGGCGATTTGCTGACCGGGGCTACGATCAACGGGACCGGCAGCCTGACGATGGAGGCAACGCGGGTGGGTGCGGACACCATGTTGTCGCAGATCGTCGAGATGGTGGCGAATGCCCAGCGCTCGCGCGCGCCGATCCAGAAATATGCGGACAAAGTCTCGGGCTGGTTCGTGCCGGTGGTGATCGGGTTTGCTGCGCTGGCGTTTATCGGATGGGCGCTCTGGGGACCGGCCCCGGCGCTGTCCTATGCGCTGATCGCCGCCGTCGCCGTGCTGATCATCGCCTGCCCCTGCGCGCTTGGGCTCGCCACCCCGATGTCGATCATGACCGCCACCGGGCGCGGCGCGCAGGCCGGTGTGCTGATCAAGAACGCCGAAGCGCTGGAGCGTTTTGAAAAGGTCGACACGCTGATGGTCGACAAGACCGGGACGCTGACCGAAGGCAAGCCGCGGCTGATTGCCGTGCTGCCCGAACAGGGCCACGATGAAACTGAAGTGCTCCGCCTTGCCGCAACGCTTGAAAAGGGCTCGGAGCACCCCTTAGCCGAAGCGATCGTTGCGGGCGCGCAGGAACGCGGCGTGGCGTTGGGTGAGGCCAGTGACTTCGAGGCGGTCACGGGCAAGGGGGTGAAGGGCGTGGTCGACGGCAAGAGCGTGGCCCTCGGCAATCTCAAGCTCGTCACCGACCTGGGACTCGAGGCAGCCGAATTGACCGAAAAGGCCAATGCGCACCGCGACCTGGGCGAAACGGTGATGTTCGTTGTTTTGGACGGCGCGGTTGCCGGATTGGTCAGCGTGGCCGATCCGGTCAAGGAGACAACGCCAGCCGCGCTCAAGGCGCTTCATGAGCTTGGCTTTCGCATCATCATGGCAACCGGCGACAATGAGCGAACTGCGCGGGCCGTCGCCGCGCGGCTCGGCATCGACGAGATCCGCGCCGACGTGCTTCCACAAGACAAGGCGCGCATCATCGAGGAGCTTCAACGCGAAGGGCGCAAGGTCGCCATGGCCGGTGATGGCGTCAACGACGCTCCCGCGCTCGCACAGGCCGATGTCGGCATCGCCATGGGCACAGGCGCGGATGTCGCCATCGAAAGCGCGGGGATCACGCTGGTCAAGGGCAATCTCGACGGGATCGTGCGCGCGCGCCGACTGGCTAGGGCGACGATGCGCAACATCCGCCAGAACCTGTTCTTCGCGCTGATCTACAATGCCGCGGGCGTGCCGGTGGCGGCTGGACTGCTCTATCCCGTGTTCGGCATCCTCATTAGCCCGATGTTCGCAGCCTTCGCGATGAGCGCATCATCGATCTCGGTCGTTACCAACTCGCTGCGCCTGCGCAGCGCGAACATCTGAGAGGGAAGCATAATGGACAGGAGGCAGCACCCTGAAGGAGGCGGCAACTGGAAACCTGCTCGTGCAGGCGGAAAGCCGAAGCCTGTCGGCTTTCCCGGCTGGCGCGTAATAAGAAATGCCCGCAGGTGCAGCGTGCGTGCGGGGCCCTGCGTATGAAACACCGCGCCCTTAAGAGCAGGGCAGAAGGTCTTGCGGGACAGAGCCGCGACGACAGCCCCGCTCCAGCTCGAGGGACGTTGCGGGGTCTCCCGCACGAAGGGGTAGGCCGAGATAGCGCAGCGGCTCGGGCTCAGGGGAAGGCTTTCCCCTCTTCAAGGACAGATTGAGTTCACCGGTCAACACAATATGAAACGGTGTTGACCAGGTGTTGACCAGCGCAAATCGAGAGGCCGACAGTCCTTCGCCAACTGGCATAAATCCATGTTTTTATTGAGAAAATTTGGAGCGGGCGAAGGGATTCGAACCCTCGACCCCAACCTTGGCAAGGTTGTGCTCTACCCCTGAGCTACGCCCGCTCACTGGCGCTGGCAGAAACCGGAACAAGCGCGGTATCTGCCGGAGAGGCGGCGCGATTAGCAGTGCCTTGTCGGGGCTGCAAGCGCAAAATTGGGCCAATTGGGGCTTGATCGCAGGCCTGTGAGCGGCCAGCACGGATTGCCCGCTTCACATCTGCGCCGAACGCCCCACATTGGGGCAGCAACAACGCAGCCACACAGCAAGACACAGGAGCTTTCCATTGGCCAGCATGGGACTGAGCATCGACGAACAAAAAGCGGTCGAACGCTTCCGCAAGGACGTGGTCGATCCGTCGCAGACCAGCCTCGTCATCGTTGATTTCTGGGCCGAATGGTGCGGGCCGTGCAAGGCGCTGACCCCGGTGCTGGAAAAGGTCGCGGGTGAATATGCCGACAAGGGCGTGGTGCTGGCGAAGATCAATGTCGATGAAGAACAATTCATCGCCGCGCAGTTCCAGGTGCGATCAATCCCGACGGTCTATGCGATGTTTCAGGGCCAGCCGGTCGCCGATCTGACCAGCGCACGCACCGAATCGCAGCTCAAGGCGGCTATCGACCAGTTGCTGACGCAATTGCCAGTGCAGGCGGGTGCCGCCGGGGCTGCGCCGCCGCAGGGGCCTTCGCCAGAGGAGATCGCGCAGTTCATCAAGCTGGGTGACGAGGCACTGTCCTCAGGCGATCCGCAGCGCGCGGCGAGCATCTTTGCCCAGATCACCGAATTCGCGCCCGATAATGCCCCCGCCCACGCCGGGCTGGTGCGCGCGCTGGTGCAATTGGGTGAGGTCGATCAGGCGCATCAGGTGATGCAGGTGATTGACGCCGATCCGCGGCTTGCCACCGATCCAGCAATCGCAGGCGCAAAAAGCGCGTTGGAACTGGCAGGCACCAGGGTTGATGATGGCGAGCTTGCCGCCCTGCGCGCCGCCGCTGTTGCAAAGCCTGACGATATGGACGCGCAGTTCGCCTTTGCCGAGGCTGCCTTTGCCGCTGGTGCGCGCGATGAGGCGGCCGATACGCTGCTGGCGATGGTCGCCACGAATCGCGAGTGGAACGAAGGCGCGGCGCGCGCAAAACTGCTCAAGATATTCGAAGCGACCGGGCTTGAGGATGAATGGGTGGTCGCAACCCGCCGCCGTCTGTCGCGCGTGTTGTTCGGTTGAGCGCAGCGGTCATGTCCAGACGCCTCTCGATCTTCCCGCTCACCGGCGCAGTGCTGTTCCCCGGAATGCAACTGCCGCTACATATCTTTGAACCGCGTTATCGTGCGCTGGTCAGCGATGCACTGATCCGTGACCGGCAGATCGCGATGATTCAGCCGCAGCGTGCCATCGAAGGCGCGCCGCTGTTCAGCGTCGGCTGCGTCGGGCGGATTGGTGAGGTGCAGGCGATGGATGACGGGCGCTACAACATCGCCTTGGAAGGCGTCGCCCGGTTCCGGCTGGTGCGCGAACTGGAGGTCACCACCGCATTCCGCCAGATCGAGGCGGATATTTATGACGAGGACGAGGACGAAACCCTGACCCACGCCCAGCGCGGCGGGTTTGAACGTGAGGCGCGCGCCTTTGCCGATGCGCAAGGATACAGCGTCGACTGGGATTCGGTGGAGCGGCTGGATGATCGCTCGCTGATCAACGGGGTGTCGCAGATCGCCCCGTTCGATCCGGCGAGCAAACAGGCGTTGCTGGAGGCAGAAACACTGACCGACCGCTGCGAATTGCTGGTGCAACTGATGCAGTTCTATGGCCGCACCGATGGCGGCGAGGAAATCGTGACGCTGCAATAAGCAGGATCGTCATCCGGCGTCGGCGGTGCTCCGGCGTGACAATTGGCGCGAGTACACCCAGCCAATCCCGATCAGGCTGAAGCCTAGCGCCATGAAGCTGGCGATCCGCAACAGCCCTTCAAGCCCGGCGGCGTCAATCAGGAACACCTTGACCACTGCGGCCAGCATCAGCACCAGCGAACCAATCCGCCAGCTGCGCAAGGCCCGCCACGATCCCCACCACAAGAAACCGAGCGCCAGCACGATGCCGAGCAGCGAGATCAGCAGGCTTTCGGCCTGACCGACCGTGCGCGACGTCAGCACCGATCCGGCAAACACCTGCCGCAGCAGCGAATAGGCCAGCAACGAGAGCAGTGCCATCGTCACCGCATCAATGGCGTGCAGCACCGCCGCCGGGGCATTCGCCCACTGTACCTGCACCAGCCACAGCGCGGCGATGGCAGTGAAATAGGCGAGCGTCAGCCAGTTGGCGATTGGAGTCGGCCCAACATGCTGCACGCTCAGCAGCGGATTGTGCAGCGCCAGCGTGAACCACCCAAAATGCAGTAGTGCGGCGGCGATCAGGCAAAGGCTGACCGGGCGCCCCACAGCCGCAGGCAGGCGTTGCCCCGCGCCATAGGCAGCAAGCACCAGCGCCGCCTGCCAGATGCTGCGTTCGCCCATGCCGTAATGTTCGAACTGGAACAGCGAGGTGATGGCGAACAGCTGTTTGTAAAGGCTGTGCAGCGCGATCCCGCCGATCAGGCCAAGCGCGATTCGCACCGCCGCGCGGAAATCGATCCGTCGATCCTGCCCTTTCCAGACCAGCACCACGAGCACCGTCGCCAGCGGCGCGATGCGCAATGCCAGGTCAGCCGGAGCGATGACGGCATCGGCCAGGAACGGGTTACCGACCAGCGCCAGCAATCCGGCGGTCGCCCATGTCGCGAGCAGCACCAGCGCCCACGCTGCTGTGATGGCGAGTGCAGCCGTCCACGCAGCGCTGCGGGCGGGCTGGATCAGAAATAGCCCCGCTGCCCCCGCTGCGGCGATCCATGCCAGCGGCGCGCTCGGCACGATCTGGGCGATCACGCCGTAGAATAGCGCGACGGCAAATGCCTCCCCCACGCCGCGTGCTGCGGGTTGGCGGGCGATCAGCGCCAACCCAGCAAAAGGCGCGGCGGCGGCAGCCCAGCGGATCACCGCACGCAGCATGTCGGTATCCTGCGGCATGTCACCAAGGTGGGAGACTTCGGCTGCGAATCCCGGCGTCACCGCCATAGCGGTCAGCGTTATTGCCGCGCCCGCCCATGCCGCGCTGTGCAGCGCCAGCGCATCGCGCCGCCAGTAACACCGCAATAGCGGCGCACAGACCGCCGCCGCCATCACCGGGGCGAGCCAAGCCGGGGTCAGCAGCAGTAGCGCCGCAAACGCCAGCAAGGCTGCGGGTGCCAGCAGGATCAGCGCCTTGCGCGTCTCAGCCTGCTCACCCCGCCGCCACAACAGCGCGAAGGCTGCGCCCGGCAGCAACGCAAGCCCCGCCATCGCCGCCGCCAGCACCGGCTCACTCGCCTGCGCGCCCCAGCTGCCATAGCGGGTATAGATGACGATCCCCATGATCAGGCTGACCGCTGCCAGTTGTGCCAGATCGAGCAGTTTGGACCGTCCGAGCCATTGATGGGCGAGCGGCACTCCCGCGAAGATTACCACCATTGCCGCGGCCACCAGCGCATAGAACTGCGTATCGGGTTCGGGCCAGATGATCAGCAGCCACAACCCCAGCCCTGCCGCCACCAACGTTCCCAGTCGTAGCGGATCGAACCGCCAACCCAGTCCGGCCAGGCCTGCGGCGATCAGCAGATACAGCCCCCAGGTCAGCGGCGCGAACCCGGCAGTGCTGACCAGCACCGCCATCTGCAAAGTCGCCAGCGCGCCCGCAGCAAGGTGCGGCAGACGCGGACCGGCATTCCTTGAATGGAGGAGCGCGGGCAAAACCGTGCCCAGCACGATCAGATAGACCCCCAGCGCGGCGAAATCCGAACTGCTGGAAACGCCCGCAAACATCATCAGCGCGCCCCAGCCCAGCCCGGCGGCCAGCGCGGCATATCCCAGCCAAGGACGGCGCTGCGCCTGACCGCTCCACGCCAGCCCGCCTGTGATCAGCGCAAGGTAGAACGATAGCAGCGGCACATTGGCGCTATCGCTATCGACCAGCAGCGGCGCGGCAAACCCGCCGACCAGCCCGATCACCGCACTTGGCAAGCCGAACCGGAACGACAGCGCCATCGCCGCCGCCGTTACAATCGCCAGCCCAACGAATGCAGTGCCGGCGCCGATCAGGCCATAGGCCGTGCCCGCCAGATAGAATGCGCCATACAACGTGGCGAGCCCGGCCCCGGCCAGCGCTTGCCGCACACGCGGATCGCGCAGGCGGCCTTCCAGCCGGAACGCCGCTTCTGCCCCCGCCAGTAATGCCAGCCCGAACATGAAGCTCAATGCGACCCTTACCATAGGGGTCATCAGGCCCGCCTCAATCGCGAAGCGGACAAGGAATATTCCGGCGATCGCCAAAGCAAAACCGCCGCCCCAGATCGGTAGCTGGCGTCCGAAGATATCCTCGAAATCGAAGGCAAAGCCGCGGGGCGGTTCGGCCACCATCGCCTCATCAGACGGGGCGGCATAGGCCCTGGTTGGTTCGGCGGCGAACGGATCGGCTGGCACAATTGGTTCTGTACCCAGCGGCGCGGGGGTCAGCTCCGGCGGAGGAGGGGCAATCTCCCCGATTACGGGCGCAGGCTCAGCCTCGCGGGCGGGAAAGTCACTGGCAGGCGCGGATGATGCAGGGTCGAAGCGCAACCGATCAAGCTTGCGCGAAAGGTCGTAGACTTGGCGTTCAAGCTTGCCGATCCGCACCCACGAGGCCGCGATCAGTCCACCGAACAGAAGGATGAAGAAAAAATCCATGGCCCCGCTGCACGTAATCACCGAGCCGCCGCTGATATGCAATCACTAACTTTCTGGCAGGGCATCAACTTTTCAGGACGCGACACTCCCTCCCGCAAGCAAAAAGCCCGGAACCTTGCGGCTCCGGGCTTGCTTTCCCGCTTGGGGGGAGCGGGAGGGAGCGGGGTTTACCGCAGCAGCGACAACACGTTCTGCTGTGACTGGTTGGCCTGCGCCAGCATCGCGGTGGATGCCTGGCCGAGGATCTGCGCCTTGGCGAGCGCGGTGGTTTCCGCCGAGAAATCGGCATCCATGATCCGCGAACGGGCATCGGTCAGGTTGGTCGAAACATTGGTGAGGTTGTTCACCGCCGATTCCAAGCGGTTCTGACCGGCACCCAACGTGGCACGCGAAGTCGAGATCGTCGCGATGTCCGCGTCGATATTGGTCAGCGCGGCGCGCGCCGCAGTACCATCAGCGCCGGAGACATTGAACGAACCGGCCACACCGCCGCCCGAAGTCAGCGCGGTCAGATCGGCAAGCGCAAGATCGACCGTATCGACATCATTCGCACCGGCAAGGATCGTGACCGATGTGGTCGTGCCATCGAACAGGGCAACGCCGTTGAATTCGGTATTCGCCACGACCTGGCCGATCTGGGCGGTCAATTCGTCAACTTCGATCTGGATGTTGGCGCGGTCGGTATCACGGAAGGTGTCCGAACCCGCCTGCACGGCCAGTTCACGAACACGCTGGAGCATGTTGGTCACTTCGTTGAGCGCGCCTTCAGCGGTCTGGGCCAGGCTGATACCGTCATTGGCGTTGCGCACGCCCTGCGCCATGCCGCGGATTTGCGAGGTCATCGAAGCGGCAATCGCAAGCCCGGCGGCGTCGTCGGATGCGCTATTGATACGGCTGCCGGTCGATAGGCGTTCCATCGCCGAACCGAGCATGTTGTTAGCCTGAACGCCAGCATTGGTTGCGCGCAGGGCCGAGATATTGGTGTTGATTACAGACATTGTTCAAACTCCCGAATGGTCATGCAGGACGAACAGGCCCGTCGCTGCTGGCCAATAGAGCGGTTGCCTGCCGGGATGTTTAAGCCTGCCGGAATATCATTGTGTTTCATCGACCTGTCAGCACCCATGGGTGCCGTACGGATCGGGGCGCGGTGTTTGTCTTCGCCCATCACCCCATCGGCTAGGTGATGCTACGAGGGCTTAAATTTGCCATATCTGCAGCGTCCCGGCGGCATTGTTTTGCCGTTAACTCACAACAGGGGCGATCATGACAACACCAGCCAGCACCGCAGCGCGCGCCAATACCGGCCATACGACGCTGATCGGGATGACCGTGCCGCTGATGGGCGGGCGCTGGCAGCGTGACCGGATTGTGCTGGGCGCTCCGGCAGCGCGGGCGGGCGGCGGGATGATGGCAATCGATCTGGCGCATTCCGATACGCCAGCGCTGGCGCTGACCGGGCCGCAGCGCGCCTCGCTGAGCTATGATCCGGCGGCGCTGGCGGATGCGCGCGCGGCGTTGATGGCGGTTTCGGCGCAGGGCGGCTGGCCGATTGCGGTCGATCCGCAATCGCTGGCGCTGCTGACGCTGGCCGAACGCGTCGCGGCGAGCGATATTCCCGTCCTGCTCGAAGGGCCGACCGGCACCGGCAAGGAAGTGCTGGCGCAATTCATCCACCGTCTTTCGCCGCGCGCCGATGGGCCGTTTGTCGCGGTCAATTGCGCCGCGATGCCCGAAGCTATGCTTGAAGCGCTATTGTTTGGCCACAAGAAGGGCGCGTTTACCGGCGCGTCTGATGCGGGCGAAGGATTGTTCCGCGCGGCGGACAAGGGCACGCTGCTGCTCGACGAAATCGGCGAATTGCCGCTGGCCTTGCAGGCGAAACTGCTGCGCGCGTTGCAGGAAGGCGAGGTCTTGCCGCTGGGCGCAACCCGTCCGACCACGGTTGATGTGCGGGTGATCGCCTGCACCAACCGGCATCTTTCTGCCGAGGTCGAAGCCGGGCGCTTCCGCGAAGACCTGCTGTATCGCCTCAATGTCTTCCCCTTGACCCTGCCCGCGCTGCGCGACCGGCCCGGCGATATTGCCGCGCTCGCCTTTGGAATGCTGCTGCGCCATGCGGCAGCGCCTGGGCGGCCGGGGTGGATTAACCGCGCGGCGCTCAGCCTGCTCGAAGCGCACGCATGGCCCGGCAATGTCCGCGAGTTGGAAAATGTCATCCGCCGCGCAATTTTGCTGGCCGATGGCGCAGGCGTGATCGCGCCCGAACATATCGTGTTTGACACCGCCGTGCGGCCAGTAATCGATAACAGCGCAGGCGAGGCCCCGGCGCGGGGCATGATGGCGCGTTCGCTGTCGGACGTGGCGTTCGCATCGGAAGCGCGGGCGATCATGGATACGCTGGCCAATCACGCCGGCAACCGCGCCGCAACCGCACGCAGCCTCGGCATTTCCGAACGCACCTTGCGTTACCGCCTTGCCTCGATGCGCGGCGCGGGGATGCTCGCCGCAGGAGGCGCGGCATGAGCGGGATTGGCTCCGGTTTTGGCGTGCAGGATGTGATGGCGCTGCGCCAGCAGGTGCTGGAGCGCAGCAATGCCCTGCGCGAAGTGCGCGCGGCGAGCGAGAACGGGCAGCTTGGCGCGCCAACGCAGGCCCCCGGCGCGGGCTTTGCCAGCACGCTGACCACGGCGCTGGACAAGGTCAACGCGGTGCAGATGCGCGCGGGCGATATGCAGGTTGCCTATGAACGCGGGCAGGTGACTGACATCGCGCAGGTGATGCTGGCGCGTCAGGAAGCGGGCGTCGCGTTTGAGGCCACCTTGCAGGTGCGCAACAAACTGCTGTCTGCCTATCAAGATATCATGCGGATGGGGGGCTAACCAATGGCCGATACCGACCTTGCTGTGCCTGCTGCGCCTTCCGGCCCGGCTGACTGGCGCACGATGCTGCCGCCGCCATTGGCCGCATTCATGCAGCAACCCGCGCTATCACGCGCGCTTCCGGCGCTGGCCGGGCTGGGCGCACTGGCGGCGGCGGGGATGCTGTGGATCAGCATTTCTCAGGGGCCCGACCGGCTGCTCTATTCGGGGCTATCCGATGGCGAACGCGCCAAAGTGGTCGAAGCGCTCGACGCGGGCGGGATCGATTACACCATCGACAATTCCACCGGTGCCTTGTCGGTATCGGAGAATGATCTCTACCGCGCGCGGATGGTGGTTGCCAGCAATGCCGGGATCGCCGCACCCGAAGGCGCGTCTGAAATGCTCGACGCGATGCCGCTCGGCACGTCGCGCACGCTGGAGGGCGAACGCCTGCGGCTGGCGCGCGAACGGGAATTGATGCTGACCATCCGCGAGATTGACGGGATCGAAAGCGTGCGCGTCCACCTAGCCACGCCCGAACGATCGGTGTTCGTGCGCGAAAACAATCCGCCCAGCGCATCTGTCATGACACGGCTGGTGAGCGGGCGCAGCCTGTCGCAAAGCCAGGTCGAAGCAATCGTCAATCTGGTTGCAGGGTCGGTGCCGGGCCTGAGCGCGGATGCGGTGCGCGTGGTCGATCAGAATGGCCGTCTGCTATCCGACCCGCGTGAGCAGCAAGGCGAAAGCCTGATGCTCCAGCGCGAATTCGAAGCCAAGCTGCGCGAACAGGTCGACAGCCTGTTGCTGCCCTTGCTGGGCGAAGGCAATTTTTCCGCGCAGGTGCAGGTCGAACTCGATCAGACCGAAGTCACTTCCGCGCGCGAGACCTATGAAAAAGAAGGCGTGGTTCGCAATGAAAGCGAACGCAACGCGACCCGCACCGGAGCCGCGCCCGTGGGCGGGGTGCCCGGCGTGGCCGCGAATGTTCCGCCGCCCGATGCGCAGCTGGTCGATGGCCCGCCGCAGCCCGGTGCCGCCGCGCCGCCTGCCAACCCCGGCCCGACCGACACCGAAACCGCGACCCAGCGCAGTTATGAACTGGGGCGCGAGGTTGCTGTCACCAGTTCACGGCCCGGCGGATTGACCAAATTATCGGTCGCGGTTGCGGTCAGCGATGCGGCGCTGAAAAAGGCCGCGCCGATGACCGCCGCCCAGCTTGAAGCGCTGGTCAGCGCCGCCGTGGGTGCCAGTGCCCAGCGCGGCGACCAGATCGAAGTGGTGGCGAGCAAGTTTGAACCCGCCAATCTGGAAGCCCCCGCCTTTTACGAAGAACCGTGGTTCGCGATGCTGGTGCGCTATGGCACGGCGTTGATCGCGGTGCTGCTGGTGCTGCTACTGGCGGTGCGCCCGTTGATCGGCAAGCTGCGCGGCAAGGGTGATCGTGCGGTGTCTGCCGATGGGCCCGCGATTGACGACGCGGATAATCGCACCCCGATGCTCACCGCGCAGGGCAATGGCGCTGCGATGGGCGATCTGCCGCAACAGGTCGAACTCGCGCGGCGGCTCGCGGTGAGCCAGCCCGAACGCGCGGTCGAAGCCTTGCAGCGGATGCTCGAAGCCCCTGCCCCCGCCAACCCCGAAGCGAGCGCATCATGAGCGCACAGGCCAATATCACCGCAGCGTCGCCATCGCTGCTCAACCGGATTGACCGCGCCGCGGTGTTCCTGATGTTATTGGGCGATGATGAAGCGACCGGGCTGCTGGCCCGGCTTTCGCCCGACGAATTGGAAAAGCTCGGCGCGGCGATGATGGCGCTGGGCGAGATTGACCAGCGCCGCATGGCCGAAGCATTGGCTGATTTCGTCGGCGAGGCGGCGCGCGAAATGCTGCCCCAACGCGGGCGCGGTGATCGGGTGCGCACCCTGCTAGACAAGGCGCTTGGCCCCACGCGCGCGCAAAGCATGATGCAGCGGATTGAGCCCGATACGGCCCCGCGCAGCCTGGAAATGGCGCGCTGGCTGGCACCGACGGTGCTGGTCAAACTGATTCTGGATGAACACCCGCAGGTGATCGCCGCGCTGATGCTGCTGATCGACCCCGAACCGGCGGCCGAAGTGCTGGCGATGTTGCCAGCCGAACTGCAATCGCTGGTGGTTGAACGCGTCGCGCGCAGCGGTGCGATTTCAGCGCAGGCGATTGCCACGATCGACACGTTGCTGACCCAGCGCATCGGCGCGACCTTTGGCACCGCCGCGCTGACGTTGGGCGGCCCGCGCGAGGCGGCGAACCTCATCAACCTGGCCGCAGGCGAACTGCGCCACACGGTGCTGCCATCGATTGCCGGTCGCAATGCGCCGCTGGCGGAGCGCATCGAGGAAGAATTGTTCACCTTCGAAATGCTGTTCGAACTCGATCCGATGGCGATGGGCCGCTTGCTGCGCGATGTCGACAGCGAGAAGCTGGTCGATGCGCTCAAAGGTCTCAAGGAGGACGAGCGCACCCCCTTCTTCGCCGCGATGTCGAGCCGCGCGGCGGACGGCGTCAGGGACGAAATCGAGATGCGCGGCCGCCTCGCCAAGAGCGAAGTAGCGGCAGCGCAGCGTGCCATCGTCGAAATTGCGCGCGGACTGGCCGATTCCGGAGAGATCATGATTGGAAGCGGCAGTGGCGAATTCGTCTGAGTGGATGGGCGCGCTGGAACAGCCGCGACCGGCGCAACCGGGTTGGCTGGCGTTGCTGGACGAACCGGCAGAGTTCCGTGAGGCATTCGTGTTTGGCGCGGCGCAGCCTGCCGCGCCTGCGGATGATCGTTTGGCACCCGCGCCTGACCCCGGCGAGGATGCGCTGGCCCGCGCCTTTGCCGATGGCGAGGCCGCCGGACGCGCGGCGGCAGAGGCCGAGGCCGAAGCGGCGGCGGCACGCCAACGCGCGCTGCGGCTGGCGTTTCGCACGATTGATGAAACCGCGCGCGATGTGCTGGCCGATGATCTGGCTGAAACGGTGATTGCGCTGTGCGAAGCCGCGCTGGCGGAGTGCGCGATTGACAAGGACGCGCTGTTGGCGCGCTGCCACACGGCGGCCAAACGGATTGGAGGGGCGGCAGAAGCGCTGACGCTGCATCTTCACCCCGATGACCTCACCACTCTCGATACCGCAGCGCTGGGGGATTGGCAGGTCATGCCCGATCCGGTGCTGGATCGCGGCGCGGTGATGATCGCCGGGCCGGAAGGTGCGGTCAGCGATGGCCCGGCCGAATGGCGCCGTGCGATTGCCGCAGCGGTGCGCGGATGATCGGAGAACTGCAACTTGACCTCGCCCGGATGCGCGCCGCCCCGGTGGCGAGCGGGCCGGTGCTGACCGGGCGGGTGGTGACTTGCGACGGCGGCTTGATCGAAGTCGCGGGCCTGCCGCTGCCGGTCGGTTCGCTGGGGGCGATTGAAAATGATGCGGGCGCTGAATGTCTCGCCGAAGTGATCGGCTTTCGCGCCGGGCATTCGCTGATGATGTTGCTGGGCGATGCGATGCTGCTGCATCCACAAGCGCGGGTGCGCGCACTGGGCAATCCGGGCGAGGTGCGGGTTGGCCCCGCGCTGCTCGGCCGCGCGGTCGATGCGCTGGGCGATCCGATCGATGGTGGCCCGCGGCTCGATCTGAAACAGGCATGGCCGCTGGCCGGCAGGCGCGAAGGCGCATTGGAGCGCGCCAGCGTGCACGTGCCGTTCGATTGCGGGGTGCGCGCGATCAATGCGCTGGCGACGATGGGGGTCGGGCAACGGCTTGGCATCATGGCCGGATCAGGGGTCGGCAAATCGGTGCTGGTCGATACCATCGCGGGCCATGCGGTGGCCGATGTCATCGTGGTCGCGCTGATCGGCGAACGCGCGCGCGAGGTTTCGGACTTTGTGAACCGCCACATGGCGGGGCATCGGCGCGGCGGGATCGTGGTGGTCGCGGTGCCTGCCGATCACGCCCCCAACCTGCGGCTGCGCGCGGCGCAATATGCCAGCGCGATTGGCGAATATTTCAGGGCGCAGGGCAAGCGCGTGCTGCTGATCCTCGACAGCCTGACCCGCGTGGCCCACGCCGCGCGTGAACTGGCGCTGGTGCTGGGAGAACCCGGCGCGGCGCGCGGATACCCGCCGAGCGCGCTGGCGGCGGTGACACGCATCGTGGAGCGCGCGGGCAATTCGGCACGCACCGGGGGCGCAGTTACCGGGATCTACACCGTGCTGGCCGACGGCGATGATGCCAATGATCCGGTGGTCGATACCGCGCGCGCCATTCTCGACGGGCATATCGTCTTGTCGCGCGCGTTGGCGCAGCGCGGGCATTATCCGGCGATTGATGTGCCCGCCTCGCTCAGCCGGGTGATGGACGATCTGGTGCCGCGAAATGTCGCCGCCGCCGCGCAGCGCCTGCGGGCCTTGATCGCGGCGCGCGAAGACAACCGCGATCTGGTGCTGATGGGCGCTTACCGTGCGGGCAGCGATGCGTTGCTGGATGAGGCCTTGGCCTTGAGCGGCGTGATCGACGCCTTCCTCACCCAGACACGCGGCGCGGCCGAACCGCTCGCCGCCAGTCATCAGGCGCTGCTCAGGTTAATGGCACCAGGCGATGCGTGAGGCGCGCCGACTGGCGCTGATCGAACGCCAGACGCTGATTGCCGACGTCGCGCGCAAGCAGGCGCTGCGCGGGCTTGCCGAGGCGTTGGAGGCCGAAGCCCGCAGCCATGCGCTGGCAGACAAGAGCAAGGCGCTGGTCGCCATCAGCGCAGCCCAGCCGGGGACAACCACCGGAGCGGCGCTGACCGGGCGGGCGGCGTTTACCGCCAGCCTGACGCAGCTCGCCGCCACCGCTGGCAATGCCGCGCACGACGCGGCGCGCCAGAGCGTCTGGCAGGCCGAAACCCTCGCCAAGGCCGAAAGCCGCACCAAACGTCTGGCCGAGCGCGAAGCCGAGGCGCGCGCGGCGCTGGATGCAACCAAGGCGCGGCGCGCGGCCGAGCACGAGGCATCGGCGCTGGCACGCAAGTTGCAAAGCAAGTGAGCGGCCTGACCCCAAACATAGGATAATGCGATGATCCCGTTCCTGCCCGAACTTTCCGTCACCCCCGGCCCGCTGGCAGGGGCAGGAGCGATGCCACTGGCACAGCCGGGCGCAGGGTTGGATTTTGCCGGATTGCTGAGCGCCGCGCAGCCCGCCGCAGATGCCGGAACGCAGCGCAATGCTGGCGCGGCCCTGATTACTGCGCCGCTGCCCGAATTGACCGCGCAGCCCGCCGCGCGCCTGCCGCACGGCACGGGCTTGCCGGAAGGTGGCGCAATTTTGCCGGATCTGGCCGCACCAGACATCACTGATGCCGGAGCCGTTTCGGTCGCGCAGACGCCCGACACCCCTGCCCTGCCCACCCTTCCCGAAGCCGCCCCAGACACCGCCGCGGGCCGGATCGCGCCAGAGGCTCTGGAACAACCCGAAGCGGCCCCGGAAGGCCCGTCTGATGCGGATGCCGATGCACCAGAACCGGAAACGGGACAGCCTGCCCCCGCCGCGCCAATCGCCGAAACGGTGGCTACACTGGTTGCCGCGCCACTTGTCGCAGTGCTTGTGGCTGCCGCCAATCCGCCCGCACCAGTGCCAGTCTCCGCCCGCGCAGCCGCGCGCGCCGGGGCGCAGGTCACGGCTGCCCCGCCCGCGCAGGCCGAGGTGCAGCCGCTGCCAGAGCGGGCCGCTTTGCCCGATACGCCTGCGCCTGCTGCCGCTGCACTGCTGGCCGAACCTGCACCCGCTCCTGCCGCAGCCTCTGCCCCCGCCGCAGCACCCACCACTCAGGCGGCAACCGCCGCTGCCGCGCCGCTTGCCCCCACGACCGCTGCCATCCCGGTGGCAGACAGCGCCGAACCGCGCGCGCCCGCGCCGCAGCAGGAAAGCACCATCGCGCAGGTGGGTGAACTGCGTGAGGCTTTGCGCGCCGCGCGTCCGGAAATGACCCTGCGCCACGCCGAATTCGGATTTGTCTCGCTGCGGGTAGATGCCACTGGCGCGGAAGGCTGGCGCGCCGTGCTGGCGAGCCGCGATCCGGGCTTCGTCCTCGCGATCCACGCCGCGCTGGCCGACCGCGCGATTGCCGCAACCGCCGACAGCGCGGGCACCCACAACAGCGCGGGCCAAAATGGCCAATCCGATCAACGTTACGGGCCTTCCCCTAATGGGGGGCAAGGGTCGTCTCAACCATACTTGGCGCAATCATCGAACCGCGACGAGGGCAGCCAACAGCACCCGCAACAGCGCCAGCCGCGCACCACCGAAACGGTGGCAACGCGCGCCGGTGATGCTGATGCGCAGCACGGCGACCCCCGTCAACGCGGCGTATTTGCCTGACCGGGCAATGACGAACAGGGAGTTAAGTGCGCATGTCCAAGACCAAGGACAAACCCGACAAGGACGGTGAGGACACCGGCAAGTCCGCCAAGAGCGGTAAGGGCGGGATGATGAAGATCATCATCGGCGCGGTGCTGCTGCTCGGCATTGGCGCGGGCGGTGCTTACGGTGCCTTTGCGATGGGCCTGTTCGGCACTGACGCTGCGCACCAAGAAGCCGACGAGCCCAAACTGGTGTTGAAAGGCGAAGCAGACCCTTACCCCGTGCCCGGCGCGGACGCGGAGAAAGACGGCGGCGCGCCGATTTATGGCGATGGCGGCAGCAAATATCGCACTGTCTATTACAGCTTTGCCGAAAGCTTCACCTCCAACCTCGCGGATTCGCCGGGGCTGGTGCAGGTCGAACTGGCGGTGTCCACCCGCCGCGATGGCCGGGTGCTGCAATGGGTGCGGAACCACGAACTGGCGATCCGGTCAGCGATCCTGACGCAACTGGCCGCCACCCCCGAAGCCGAGGTTTATGATGTGGCGGGCAAGGAGCGTCTTGCCAAGCGGCTGACCCAGGCGATCAATGATGTGCTGGAGGAAAACGAAGGCTTTGGCGGGATTGATGCTGTGCATTTCCGGGGGTTCCTGGTCCAATGAGGATGGCCCACGATTTCGCCGCCGCGCGCGCTGCCGCGCAGCATTGCCCGGAACTCACCGGGCACGGCGAGGCGCGCGGCCCGCGCCCGGAAGAACGCGCCGGATTGCTGACGGCATGGCGCCGCGATCTGGCGCGTGCGCTGGCCGATGATCTGTCGCCGCTATTGTCGGATGACCGGCTGGACGTGACCATTGGTGAACCCGATCCGCTGACCGGCGCAGCCGCGCTGGAACGGATCGGCGCGCTTGCCGCCAACAGCCTGCTGCGAGTTGGGGGCGGGGGCGGGGCAGGTGGGGAAACCGCGCTGCTCAGTTTCGATTTTGCCACCGCGCTGGCGCTGACCGACCGTTCTTTCGGGGGTGAGGGCAGGACGGCGGACAATGCGCCCGAAACACTGCCGCGCTCCGCCGCGCTGATGGTGGAGGAAGCCGCGACGATAATCGCGCAGACGATGACGCGCGCGAGTTACGCCGATGCGCCGATCCCCGTCGGCACCGATGCGCGCGGCGAAGTGATGATCCGCAGCGAAAACGCGGCGCGGTTGAAACCCTTTGCCCCCGATGCGGCCTGCCTGATGTTCACGCTGGTGATCGCCAACCAGCAGGGCTGCACATGGCGCGCAAGCCTTGTGGTCACGGCTGAGCGGATGGACCGGCTGCTGCCCGGTGCAGCGCGCACCCCGCGCCCGCGCGCAGACCGCAGGCCCGCCACCGGCACCGCCGCGCCGTTCGCCAACGTGCCGCTGTCGCTGCACGCGGTGCTGGCCGAATTCGATCTTTCGCTCGCGCGGCTTCAGACGCTGAGCCCCGGCGATTCGATTCCGCTCACCATGGGCCGTCAGGTGCCGTTGATGGTGGGCGAACAGGTGCTGGCCTACGGCAGCATCGGCACCGCCGATGACCGCATGGCGATCCGCCTGACCCGCATTCCCGTTCCCGCTTTCGCAGAAGGTGCCGTTTCATGAGTGCTTTTCAACCCGCTGGCCAAAGCCAGTTTGCGCATCGTTTTGGCGATGTCGCCGTGCGCCTCTCGGTCGAGCTGGGCCGCACCGAATTGCCGCTGCGCGAAGTGTTGATGCTGGGCGAAGGCAGCACCGTGCCGCTTGACCGGCTGACCGACGAATTGCTTGATGTCACCGCCAATGGCCGCGTGATCGCGCGCGGCGAAGTGGTGGCGGACAAGGGCCGGTTCGCCCTGCGGATCGTGGCGCTGGTGGGTGAGGATGGGCAGGATATGGCGCCCGCACCATCCGCCGCCGATACCCCTGCAGACGCGCTCTGATCGGGGCGGGACGATGGCCGAATATATCCTGCGGCTCGCGCTGCTGCTGCCGCTGCTGGGCGGGCTGATCTGGGGGAGCCTGTGGCTGACCCGCTACCTGCAAACCCGGCTGGCGGGCACCCCCGGCGCAGGTGGACGTGGGGGCGGACGCGCAGGCGGGCGGCATCTGCAACTGGTTGAAACCAGCCTGATCGCGCCCGGCATGAAACTCGCCGTGGTGCGGTTCCATGATCGCGACATTCTGCTTGGCCTGTCACGCCAAGGCGTTGTGCGGCTGGGCGAAGCGCCCGCGACCTGCGCGGAGCCAGAGTAATGCGCGCCCCGACAATGCTACGCGCAGCGCTGGTGTGCCTGGCCGCGTTAACCATGTTTTTCGCGCCCCTTGCGGCATCGGCCGCAGCGCCCGCGCCCGCGCCTGATCTGGTGACGGCGGGCATCGGCAGCGCGATTGAGCGCGCGCTGGGCGATTCTGGTGCGGGTGAGGATACCCCGTTGAGCCTGTCGCTCCAACTGCTGGTGGTGATGAGCCTGCTCACCATCCTGCCCGCGCTGGTGCTGATGATGACCAGCTTCCTGCGCATTCTGGTGGTGCTGGCGATCTTGCGGCAGGCGCTGGGGTTGCAGGGATCGCCGCCGGGGCAGGTGCTGGCGGGCCTTGCGCTGTTCCTGTCGCTGTTCGTGATGGCACCGACGCTCGATCTGGTGAACGCCAATGCCATCGCCCCCTATGCGGCGGGCACGATCAGCGCCGATGTGGCGATTGCCCAAGGCGGCGAGGCGTTCCACGCCTTCATGCTCAACCAGACGCGCGAAACCAACCTGATAATGTTCACCGATATTGCGGGGGGAGGCACCTTTGCCAACGGCAAGGACGTGCCCTTCTCGATCCTGCTGCCCGCCTTCGTGACCAGCGAATTGGAAACCGCGTTCCAGATCGGGTTCATGATCTTCCTGCCGTTCCTCGTCATCGATCTGGTGGTGGCGAGCGTGTTGATGAGCCTCGGCATGATGATGCTGTCGCCCACCATCATCTCCTTGCCGTTCAAGCTGCTGTTGTTCGTGCTGGTCGATGGCTGGGCGCTGCTGATGGGCTCACTGGCAATGAGTTTCGGATGATGGGCGAAGATGCACAACTGCTCGCGCTGGCCGATCAGACCTTGTGGGTCACCGCGCTGATCGGCGGGCCGGCGCTGATCGCGGCGTTGGTGGTCGGGCTGGTGGTCGGGATCATTCAGGCGGCGACATCGGTCAATGAACAGACCCTCAGCTTCATTCCCAAACTGGCGGTGACGGCGCTGGTGTTCGTGGTGCTGGGCGCGGCGATGATGGGGCTGCTCGCCGATTTCATGCGCGAGATCATGGCGCAGGTCGCCGGGCTGTCGATGTGACGCCATGAACGTCCTCGATTTCGGGCTGGGCAGTCTTGAAGCGCAGTTGTGGCAGATCCTGTTCCTGTCGATCCGCTGCGGCGCGGCGCTGATGGCGGCGCCGATGGTGGGCGGCATGGCAGTGCCCGCACCGGTGCGCATCCTGCTGTCGATCGTGCTCGGTTTTTTCATCGCCACCTGGGTGCCGTTGCCCCCCGCGCCCGAATTGCTGAGCTTCGCCGCGGTGCTGGCGGTGCTGCACGAAGTGCTGGTGGGCACCGCGCTGGGGTTTGTGCTGCAACTCGCGTTCTCGATCCCGCTGATCGCGGCAGAGCAGATTTCGGGCACCATGGGACTCGCAATCGCCACTTCGATCGACCCATCAAGCGGCGCGCAATCGGGCGCGCTGGGGACATTTTTCGGACTGGTGTTAAGCCTGCTGTTCTACGCCATCGGCGCGCATCTGCTGTGGTTTGAATTGCTGATCGAAAGTTATCGCCTGCTGCCTGCGGGCGAGTTCGGGTTCGGCGCGTGGCAGGCGCAGAACGTCGCCGCCTTCATGGGTTATGGCTTTGCCACTGCGGCCGCGATTGCGCTGCCGGTGGTGCTGGTGTTGCTGCTGGTGCAGGTGCTGACCGGCCTGCTGGCGCGTTCGGCCCCGGCGTTGAACCTGTTTGCGCTCGGCCTGCCTGCGGGCGCGCTGGCGGGGATTGTCGCGCTGATCATTGCGATCCCGGTAATGGTGCAGCAATTCGAAGGCGTGATCGAGGCCGCGCTGGATTACAGCACCGGGCTGATCGCGCCGGAGACCCCGCAATGAACGGGGAAACGCGCTAATGGCTGAGGAAACTCCGGGCGAAAAGACGTTCGAGCCGACCCATAAACGCCGCGCGGATGCGGCCAAGAATGGCGACGCGCTGCGTTCGCGCGAAGTCGCCACCGTCGCGGCGGTGGGGACAGGCGGGCTGGCCTTGATGGGGCTGGGGCCGTGGCTGAATGACAGTATCGGGCAGGTGGCGCGGGCGGGTTTTACCTTTGATCGCGCGGCATTGGATGGCTTTGCTCCCGGCGCGGTGATGGGCGAAGCGGCGCTGGCGCTGCTGCCCCCGGTGATGGCGATCGGGCTGGTGGTGGCGATCATCACCATCGCTTCGCAATTGCTGCTGGGCGAAGGGCGTTTCAACCCCGGCAATGCCGCGTTCAAGGGATCGCGCATCAACCCGCTATCGGGGCTGAAACGGATTTTCGGTGTTCAGGGGCTGATCGAACTGGGCAAGGGCTTGCTCAAACTCGGATTGCTGGGCGGGATCGCGTGGTGGTGGGCGGCGGGCCGCCTGCCGGGTCTGCTGGCGCTCGGCCACAATCCGCTGGAAACCCAGATCAGCCTTTCGCTGGATGCGATCAGCAGCCTTGTGGGGGTGCTGCTGATTGGCCTGTTGATCATCGCCGGGATCGATTATCCGCTGCAAATCTTTCAACGAAACAAGCGGTTGAAGATGAGCCTGCAGGAAATAAAGGATGAAAACAAGCAAGCCGAAGGCTCACCCGAAATGAAATCAGCGCGGCGTCAGCGGCAACGCGATCTGTCGCGCGGCGGGGTGGCCAAGGCGATGAAGGAAGCGCAGTTCGTAATCGTCAACCCGCTGCATTTTGCCGTCGCGTTGACCTATGATCCCGCGCTGGCGTCCGCCCCGGTGGTGCTGGCCAAAGGGCGCGGCGAAACCGCGCTGGCGATGCGCGAAATCGCGGGCGAGGAAGGCCTGCCGCTGCTCGAATACCCGCAGCTGGCCCGCGCGGTCTATTTCACCACCCGTCCCAACCAGATGGTGCGCGAGGAATTATATGTCGCCATCGCCTCGCTGGTCGCCTTCGTGATGGCATTGAAACGCGGGCAGCACCCGCGCCGCCCGGTGATCGACGTGCCCGCCGAACTGCATTTTGATGGCGATGGGAAAGTCGCCCGAAAGGCTTAAACCGCCGCGCAATCACCCGTCCTCCTGCACATGGAAACCTCGGGCTCATCAATCATCGCGGCGCTTGGCGCGGGCAGCGGCATCGATTTCGGGTCGCTGGCCAATGATATTTCCGAAGCCAGCTTTGCCGTGCAACGCGGAACGTTGGAAGCCCGCAGGACCACCTTGGAAGCGCGGATTTCGGCGGCGGCGCAGCTGCGCAGTTCGGTCACCAGCCTTGCCAGCGCGCTGGGTGATCGCATCCGCAACGGCGATCTGGCCCCGCGCGGCACGCTTGGCAATCCGGCAGTGGCGCAGGTATCCGTGCCAACCGGATTAAGCCCGCGCGGCAATTTCTCGCTCGAAGTGACACAGCTTGCCCAGGCGCAAACGCTGGTGTCGAAAAGCTATGCCAGCCGCGATGCATTGGTGGGCGAAGGCACGTTGACCATCCGGTTCGGCACCGTTGCCGGGGCCGGGTTTACCGCTGATGCGGCGCGCGATGCGCTGGCCATTGATGTCACTGCCGACGATACCCTGAGCACCATCGCCAGCAAGATCAATCAGGCCGGCGGGGGTGCGATCAGCGCCTATGTCGCGCAAGGATCAGGCGGCGCGCAGTTGGTGTTGAAAGGCGCAGAAGGCGCGGCCAGCGGCTTTATGCTCGAAACGGCAAGCGCCAACCCCCTGCCGCTGGGCGGGGCGGGCGATCTGTCGTTTCTGGCGTGGCAACCGGCCAGCGATGCGGGCGAGCTGCGCACCACCGCGCGCGATGCGGTGTTCCTGCTCGATACGGTCGAAATCACCAGCCCCACCAACCGCGTCACCGGGCTGCCCGGCGGGTTCACCCTCAATCTTTCCGCCACCAATATCGGCGCGCCGACCAGCCTCAGCTTTGCCAGCAACACTGCTGCGATATCGGGCGTGATGAATGATTTCGTCGCGGCGCTTAATGATATCGTCGCGCAGGTCAATGAACTGGCCGCGCCGGTTGGCGGCCAGCTGGGCAATGATCCGGGCGCGCGCGAATTGCGCCGCGATCTGGCGCAGCTGGCGAGCCAGGTGGTGATGCCGGGTGCTGCCGCAGGCGCGCCGCGCACGCTTGGTGATCTGGGCCTTGCGCTCAATCGCGATGGCACCTTCCGGCTCGATAATGCGCGCCTGAATCAGGCGCTTGAAACCAATGCCGAAGCGGTCGCGGCGATGTTCACGGTGGGGCCGTCGGGCGTGTTCGCGACGATGGACCGGTTCGCGCGTGACAACAGCCTGATCAGCGATCCCGGTTCGCTGGGCGGGTCGCTGCGGCGGTTTGAAACCCAGCTGGCCAGTTCGGATGCGCGGCTGGAAGCGATTGCAAAGCAGCAGGAAGCCCTGCGCGAACGGCTGACCCTGCAGTTCGTCGCCTCCGAACGCCGCGTCGCGGCCTCGCAATCGACGCTGTCCTTCCTGCGTGCGCAGTTTGCCCCGCGCACGGCGGATGGGTTTTAAGGGAAAACGGCCATGCAGATGCTCACCCGCAACCCCGCTGCCGCCTATCGCCGGGTCGAACTTGACGCCCGGATCGAGGCATCGGGCAGTGGCAATCTCACCCGCATCTGTCTGGAGGAAGCGATTGCCGCGCTAGGCCAGGCCTTGGCCGCGCTAGACCGGGCCTCGGGTGCCCCTCGCCCGGCATTGGCGCGGGCGCAAAGCATCACCTTGTGGCTGGCGCAATCACTCGCGCCGGACCATCCGCTCTATGCCAGCCTGCTGCAATTCTATGGCGGGTTGGCAAGCGAGATCGGGGCCAATCTCCTACATCCTGATCGCGGTGTGATTGAACGAATAATGCACGATATCAGAGATGTGCTTGCCGCTGCGGGATGATTGCGGACAATGTTTCACGTGAAACATTGGCGGAACATCAGCAAAACCGGCGCGTCTATCCGATCCATTCCGCGATGATCCGCGCCGCATCCGCCGGGTCTTCGAGCGGGTGGAAATGGGTGCGGTCGGGTCGATGGAGATCGGTGCCCTGCGGCAAGATTTTGGCAAGATCAGGCCAGGTCGGAGAGCTTGTGAAATCACCCATGCCGGTCTGCTTGGCGCGCACCACCAGCACCGGAATATCGACCGTGCGCGCCGCATCCAGAATCGCACCATTGCTGCGGCTGGAGGCATAGACGCTGGCCTCCACCTCAGGCGCGCAGGCGAGTTCATACCCCTCGCCCGATGGGGCCGGGACAAGGCCGTGGCGGCAGTAATCGGCGAAAACGCGGCGGTCGAACAGGCGATAGGGATCGCGGGCCGCAAACCGTTCGATCATCGCTTCGGGTGAGGCAAAATCGCGCTTGCGGCGGATTGTGGGGTGGGGATTGTCTTCGGAAAACAACGGCTCCGGCGTAGCGTAGAATGCGGGCGCGAAGATCACCGGATCGAACAATACCAGCCGGGTGAACACGCCGGGATGGTCGGCGGCTGCCTGCAGCAGGGCGTGCGCCCCCATCGAATGGCCGATGCCAATCGCGCCAGTGATCCCCGCCGCGCCAAGAAACCCGGCAATATCACTCGCCGCCAATCGCCAATCGCTGATCGGCCCGCCGCCGGATTGCCCATGCCCGCGCAGATCAACCGAATAGACGGGATGCGCGGGGAATTGTTCGATAATCGCATCAAACACCCGCCCGTGAAACCCGGTGGCATGGGCAAAGATCAACGGTGGCTGATCGCTGTCCGGTGCGGCCCAATGGTGCACGGCCAGCGTGATATTATTGACGGCATAGGTCTGGGTGATCGGGGCAATGCGGTGCGGTATCATGCCGCTGCCAAACCGGATCGCGCCGGTGGTGTCAATCACGCGGTTTTGGCAGAGGCAAGCTCAACATCACCGCGATGGCGAACGAAATGCAGCGCCTCAGCCAGCCGCGACGGCGCGATCAGGTGCAGACCCGCGCCATAGAGCACCACGCCCAGCGGCACCGCCAGCATCAACGCCAATAGCGGCATCAGATCAGGCGGCAGCAGCGTCATCAGCCCCGCCACACCCGCCGCCATCGCCAGCGCGGCGGCCAGCGGCGGCGCGATTGCGCGCATCAATCCGTCAATCCGCAGGCCAAGCAACCCGCCCGAAAACCGCACCGTTGCCGCCGTCAGCACGCCCATGCCGCCAACCCAGCCCCAGGCAAATCCGTTCACACCCCATTGCGACCCGATCAGAAAAGCGCAGGGCATCACCACGCTCCCCAGCATCGCGATTTTGAGCGCCATGCCCGGCACGCCGCGCGCATTGGTGGCGGGGGCAAACAGGATCTGCAGGGTCATCATCGCCATCGCCGCCGAAAGGACTGGCAGCAGCGGGACGATCTCGACCCACTGATCACCCAGCAGCACCGGCACCAGCACCGGCGCGACCACCGCCATTCCGGCATAGGCGGGCAGCGCCACCAGCATCACCAGCCGGATCGTGGCGAGCAGCGCCGCTGCGCCTGCGTCATTCTGACCATCGGCCTGCTGGCGCGAATAGGCGGCATAGGCGACTTCGTTGATCGGCGGCACGAACTTGGACGCAAGCAATTGCGCCAGAAACAGCCCGGTGGTGTAAACCCCCAGCATATGCGGATCGAGCACCCGGCCCGCGATCATCACATCGGCCTGACTTTGCACGAACCAGAACAACTGGGTCACGGTCATCACCCCGCCAAAGCCCGCGATATGGCCTACGCCGGAAAAGCGGAAAATCGGGCGGATCGGCGATTTTGCAGCCCAGGTCATACCGATCGCTTCGGTCACAATCATCACCAGCGGGGCGGCGACCAGCGTCCATACCCCCCACCCGCTCAGCGCCCCGGTCAGCGCGGTGGCCGCTCCGGTAAGCGCCGCGGCAAGGCGCACCTGCGCCGGACGGCGGAAATCCATCCGGCGGCTGAGGATCGCGTGCGGCAGCGCGCAAAACGGCACCGCCAGATACAGCAGCGATAACACCCGCAGCAGATCGGCAACCTCGGGCTGGCCAAACCACAGCGCCACCAGCGGCGCAGCGAGAAACTGCGTCAGCGCCAGCCCGCCATTGAGCAGGATCAGCATCCCCAGCGTCTGGCGCAGGCGTTCCTCGCTCACCTCCGCCTCGCGGATCAGCGCGCTGGCAAGGCCCCAGCCGTTCATGGTGCTGAGCAGCATCAGCATCACCTGCGCCATCGCGAACAGCCCGTAATCATGCGGAGCGAGCAGGCGGATCACGATCAACGTCGAACACCACGACACGATCTGAGTGAATATCTGGCTTCCCGAGCGCCAGATCACCGCCGTGCGCACTTGCGCGGCGAGCGATGGGCGAGAGGAGAGGGGGGCGATGTCAGCCATGCGCCAAGCGCCGCGCGGGCGCGCCGATTTCCAGCGGGAAACCCGCTATTGCCGCGACCGTCAACGGGTCGGCTGCAATCGTGCTTTCGAACATCATACACCTGCTACGCCAAAAGGCGGCTGCGGCGTTAAGCCTTAGCGCAGCGGTGTAACCACGCGGTTAACCAACCGCCGTGGGCGGATTTAAGGCGCTAACCTTAGAACACAACCACAGAGCGGATCGACTTGCCTTCGTGCATCAGTTCAAACGCGGTGTTAATGTCCTCCAGCCCCATCACGTGGGTGATCATCGGGTCGATCTGGATCTTGCCGGTCATATACATATCGACGATCTTGGGCACATCGGTGCGGCCCTTGGCCCCGCCAAACGCGGTGCCGCGCCAGTTGCGCCCGGTGACAAGCTGAAACGGGCGGGTGGCGATTTCCTTGCCCGCTTCGGCCACCCCGATGATGATGCTGGTGCCCCAGCCGCGGTGGCAGGCCTCCAGCGCGGTGCGCATCACTTCGGTATTGCCGGTCGCATCAAAGGTGTAATCCGCGCCGCCATCGGTCATTTCGACGATCTTGGCGACGGTTTCCTCGCGGCTCAGCCCCTTGGTGTTGAGGAAGTCGGTCATGCCGAATTTCCGGCCCCATTCTTCACGCGCAGGGTTGATATCCACCCCGATGATCTTGCCCGCGCCCGCCAGCCGCGCGCCTTGCAGCACGTTGAGGCCGATCCCGCCCAGTCCGAACACCGCGACATTGTCGCCGACCTGCACTTTGGCAGTGTTGGTGACTGCGCCGACCCCGGTTGTGACCCCGCATCCGATATAGCAGGCGGATTGGAACGGCGCGTCCTCGCGGATTTTGGCGACCGCGATTTCGGGCAGCACGGTGAAATTGCTGAAGGTGGAACAGCCCATGTAGTGATAGATCGGTTGACCTTTATAGCTGAACCGGGTGGTACCATCGGGCATCAGCCCCTTGCCCTGCGTGGCGCGGATCGCGGTGCACAGGTTGGTCTTGCCGCTGAGGCAGCTTTTGCACTGGCGGCATTCGGGCGTGTAGAGCGGGATCACGTGATCGCCGGGCTTTACACTGGAGACACCCGCGCCGACCTCGCGCACGATGCCTGCGCCTTCGTGGCCGAGCACGCTGGGGAAGATGCCCTCGGAATCCAGTCCGTCGAGCGTATAGGCGTCGGTATGGCAAATGCCGGTCGCCATGATTTCAACTAGCACTTCGCCGGGCTTCGGGCCTTCGAGGTCAAGCTCGACGATTTCGAGCGGTTGTTTCGCGGCGAAGGCAACGGCGGCGCGGGTTTTCATGGGTTTGGTCTCCTTTGCGGGCACCTATTCCCATGCTGCGCCCGCTTGGCAAGTCTCACCTGCTAGTAGGAACGGCTTCGTGATCGAAGGGGCAATGACGACACGCCGAACCGCAGCACTTGCCGCGCGTGAGATGGGCCACCCGCGTAAACACGGTGTAGCCGGTTTCAGGATCGCGATAGGTCGTCTCCCCGCGCGCGCAGGCGGCTTCGTGCAGGGCGTGCCACGGGGGTTCGGTCATGCCGCGCGGCGATAGGGGCAAAATGCTTTTGATGCCATAAGCGAAACAAAATTGCCGTGATGGGCAGGATACCGGCTTGCGCGCGTTACGCTTTTGCGCTCTGTGTTTCGGTCATTGAACCATCGCATCCTTCGGAGAACGCCCTTGCGTTTCGTGCTGTTTGTCGCCGCCCTGCTGTTTGCCATGCCTGCCCTCGCACCCCTTTCGGCTCAGGGGATCGAGCAGACCAAGGGTGATTACGAGGACAAGTTCCGCCAGCTTGATGAAGTGCTGCCCACCCCCAACACCTACCGCAATGCCAGCGGCGCGCCGGGGCATGAATATTGGCAGCAAAAGGTCGATTACCGCATCACTGCCGAATTGGACGAGCCGCGCCGCAGGATCACCGCGCGCGCCACCATCCGCTACACCAACAATTCGCCCGACAGCCTGCCGTGGCTGTGGATGCAACTGGATCAGAACATCTTCCGCAAGGATTCGATGGCCGAACTGACCGATGCCTTCGGTGGCCCCGGTCGGCGCGGGCCGAAGGTGACGCTGGGTTCCGGCGACACGCCGACCAAGCTTTCGATGGACGAATTGCGCCGCCAGCAGGCGATGGCCGACAATTCCTATGGCTATGATATCAGCGCGGTACGGGACATGGCGGGTGCGGATTTGCCGCACACCATTGTCGGCACACTGATGCGGGTTGATTTGCCGCAGCCGCTGGCACCGGGGGCCAGTACCGAATTCGCGATCGAATGGGCGTTCAACATCGTCGAGGAAGATGCGGTGGTTGCGCGGTCAGGCTATGAACATTTCCCCGATGATCCGCGCAAGGGCGGCAACGACATCTTCCTGATCGCGCAATGGTTCCCGCGCATGGTCGCCTATTCGGATTACGAAGGCTGGCACAACAAGGAGTTTCTGGGCCGCGGCGAATTCACGCTGGAATTCGGCGATTACGAAGTCGCCATGACCGTACCGGACGATCACATCGTGGCATCGACCGGCGTGTTGCAAAACCCCGACGCGGTGCTTACCGCCGCGCAGCGGCAACGGCTGGAAGCGGCGAAGAACGCCGATGCGCCGATGTTCATTGTCACCCCGCAGGAAGCCGCCGCTGCCGAAGCTGGCGGCCCGCGCGGCACCAAGACCTGGCAGTTTTCCGCCACCAACGTGCGCGATTTCGCCTGGGCCTCCAGCCGCAAGTTCATGTGGGACGCGCAAGGGGTGAAACAGCCCGGCGCCGAAAACGAAACCGTGATGGCGATGAGCTTCTGGCCCAAGGAAGGCGGCGATCTGTGGCGTAAATATTCGACCGCCGCGGTGGCGCACACGCTGAAAGTCTATTCGAGCTTTAGCTTTGATTACCCCTATCCCACCGCGCAGTCGATCAACGGGCCGGTCGGCGGGATGGAATATCCGATGATTACCTTCAACGGCCCGCGCACCACCCTGAACAAGGATGGCAGCCGCACCTATTCCGAGGCAGAAAAGGTGTTTCTGGTGGGCGTGGTGATCCACGAAATCGGGCACATCTACTTCCCGATGACGGTCAATTCGGATGAACGCCAATGGACGTGGATGGATGAAGGGATGAATTCCTTCCTCGATTCGGTCGCGGGGTATGAATGGGATCCCGATATGCCGTGGACCCGCAGCCTGCCACGCGACATGGTCAGCTATATGGTGTCAAGCGAACAGCAGCCGATCATGACGCAATCGGATTCGGTCACCAATCTCGGTGCCAATGCCTATGGCAAGCCCTCCGCCGCCTATCACCTGCTGCGCGATACCATCATCGGGCGCGAACGGTTCGATTTTGCGCTGAAAGAATATGCTCGCCGCTGGAAGTTCAAGCGGCCCACCCCGGCGGATTTCTTCCGCACGATCGAGGAAGCATCGGGCACCGATCTCGACTGGTTCTGGCGCGGGTGGTTCTACACCACCGATCACGTCGATATTGCGCTCGATTCGATCTACCGGCTGAAAGTCGATACCAAGAACCCCGATGTCGATCTGCCGCGCCGCCGCAAGGAACGCGACGAGGAGCCTGATCCGGTCGGCGTCGGGCTGAATAAACAGCAGCGCCTGCCGATCTGGGTGCTCGAAAACCCCGGCGTGACCGATTTCTACGACGATAATGATCAGTTCACCGTCACCCCCAAGGATCGCAAAAGCTACACCGATTTCCTCGAAGGACTGGACCGCTGGGAACGCACCGCGTTTGATCGCGCGGTGAAGGAAGACGCGAATTATTACGTCCTCAACTTCAGCAACAAGGGCGGTCTGGTGATGCCGATCATCCTTGGTTTGACCTTCAACAACGGCAAGACCGAGAAGATGATGATCCCGGCGGAAATCTGGCGGCGCAACGCGCGCGAAGTCGCCAAGTTGCTGGTGTTCCCCAAGGGCAAGGAATTGGTGCAGGTGGTGGTCGATCCAGACTGGGAAACCGCCGATGCCGATATCGAAAACAACCACTATCCGCGCCGGATCATCCCGAGCCGGATCGAAGCCTTCAAGGATGAAGCCAGCAAGGCCCGCGTCAGCCGCGACCTTATGGGCGAAGCCGCAGGGGCCGAGAAAGTGAAAGACCGCAAGTGATGCTGCGCCGCGCGTTCCTGCTGATCGCGCTGCTGCTTGCCGTCCCGGCTTGGGCGCATCAGCAGAAAATCGCGATCAGCACGATATCGGTCAACCCGCGCACGGATCAGCTCGAACTGGTGCATCAGGTGCCGGTTCACGACGCCGAACACGCGCTCAGGGTGCAGGGGATAAAGGTGCCCGATATCATCGGCAGCGCCGATAGCCGCGAAGCCTTTGCCCACTATGTCGCGCGGCGGTTTCTGCTGGAGATCGATGGTGAGCCGATCGCGCCCAGCTATGTCGGGAGCGAGATCAGCGGCGGCAGCCTGTTTGTCTATCAGGAAGCGCGCGCGCCGCCGCCGGACGCGCAAATCCGGGTGAATTCGCAGATCCTCACCGATGTCTGGGCGCGGCAGGAAAACCGGGTCAATATCGGCAGCGGAACAAAGGTGATCACCTTCATCTTCACCGCCGGGGACACCGCGCAGAGCGCGCTCTTGTCCCGGTAATGGCGTGCCCACCGGGTGCAGCGGCGGCGGCGTGACGCATTCACCCTTGAAACTGATCGCAACTTCCTCGGTTCCTTCGCCGACATAATTCGTTGCAAAACCACGGTCACGCTCTAGGAATCGGCGCGGGGGGCTGGACTGGTGCATGACTCGACCGAATTAGCCGCATCCGGAATTGCGGTTCTGGGGAGAATGTTTGGCGAATTCCGGCTCGAGACGGCGGGCGGTGCCCCGTTGTTGCTCAGCAATCGCCGAGGCATGCTGCTGGTTGCTTTGCTGTGCCTTCAGCCGGATCGCCGCCTTGATCGAGAGACGCTGTGCCAGATTTTGTGGCCTGACCGGTTTCAAACCCAAGCCAAGGCCAGCCTCAGGCAATGCCTGCTGGATCTCCGCCATCAGTTCGAGAACGATGGCTTGGGCAATCTCCTGATTGTCACGCGCTCGGCGGTCGCGCTCGATCGCAATCTTCTGCTGTCCGATCTGTCCATGCTGGAAGACGCGTTGGAACAGGGCGATGCCGATCAGGCCGCGACCATCCTCGAAGGCATCGTCAATCTGCCAATCCTGCAGGGCATGACATTCAACCGTGCTTTCGATGGCTGGCTTGCGCTCAAACGGCAGGAGGTCGATGCGAGGCTGCGTCAGGCGATTGCGCGGCTGGTCACAGAATTGCGGGCAGCGGGTGAGCCTGAACTGAGCGCACGACTGAGCGCTGCCTCGCAGGCCCGCTATCCGGCCGCACGCAGCGCCGCCGAAATCGCGCTTGCGGTTTTGCCCTTGGGTCAGATCGATCATGTCGGCGGCGACTTCTTTCTGGCGGAGGGCATCACCGATGAATTGAGTGCGCGGCTGGGCAAGGTGGAAGGCATCGCGCTGGCCGGACGCACATCGATCCTTGCGGTCGCGGAACGGGGGCAGACGCTGACCGAAATGGCCGCCAGCCTCAGGGTGACGCATCTGGTTGAAGGCGAAGTCACGCGCACGCATGATAGCATCACAGCCCGTATCGCCCTGATCGAAGGCGCAACTGGCACCGAAATCTGGGCAGACCGGATCACCGGTTCGATCGACGATTTTTTCGATTCGCGCAAAGTCATCGGCAATAATGTGATTGCGGCAATCTGCCGGGTGCTTGGCCTGTCGCTATCACCGGCGCCAATGCGGCGGATGACCACCAACCGCGCGGCCTATGCCCTGTATCTGCAAGGCCTTTCGCTGTTGCGGCGATCAATCTCCGATGGCGCTGCGGCCAAATCGGTCGAATTGCTGGAGGAGGCGCTGACGCTCGATCCCGAATTTGCCGAATGCTGGACCGCGCTGGCCGATGCCCATGTCCACAATGCGGTCTATACGCCGTGTCTCGACCGGGTCGAACGGTCGCGCAAGGCGGCGGACTGCGCTCGGCGGGCGGTCGCGCTCGATCCGGGTCAGGGGCATGGGCTGACGATTCAGGGGATTCATGAATGGACTCGCCAGAACCCGGCGGGCGCGCTTGACCTCGCGTTCGAGGCCTATGCCCGCGAGCCGCGCAATGCCGATGTCGCGCTGCGGCTGGGGTCATTCCTGCTCTATATCGGTCGAACCCGCGCCGCGCTGCCATTCATCGAGGCGGGGGTTGAACAGGACCCGGTCTATGGGCGAAATTACGTAATTCTTGCCACCGCATATTTCAACCTGGGCGAGATGGACGCGGCGCTGGCGGCAGGGCAGCGGATGGTCGATCTGGGGATGCCCGGAATGTGGCTGGCCGCGATCCAGGCGGCGAGCGGCGCACATGAGCAAGCAACCGCGACCTATTATGCCTCGCGCATGCTGATGAATACGGTGATCCTGCCCCCGGCCGGCACCGAGCCGATGAACGATACGGTGCGCGATGCCTATTGGGGGATTGGCGCAAGGGGGTGTTGCAGCGGCGATGACAGCGCACGCATGGCCTATTGCGCCATGCTCGATGGGTTGCACCAGACCATGCCCGATCCGCATGACCCGACGATCGCCTTCCCCGCGATCTGGATGGGCCATGCTGATCTGGTGATGAAAATCTATCGTGAACGCATCCATCCGGCCAATATGTTCGGCCTGATGAGCCTGTGGGCCGATGTCGAGCCGATCCGTCGGATCCGGCTGCATCCGGGCTTTATGGACTTTGCCGAAAACATCGGCCTGGTCGAGGCGTGGAACCGCCACGGCTGGCCTGATCTGATGCCGGAAGGGCCGCACGGGGCCTGAACGGCTACGAATTGACGCTTTTTTGACGATCCGCCGGGTTGACCGCACCCCGCTGCGACAGGCATTTTGGCATCTGTCATATCGCACTGGAATCCAGCTGTTTTGAACACCATCCCGACCATCGGGATCGGCGCAGGATGCGTTTTGCCTGTGTTGTTCTTAACCGGAATGGTCGCCAGCAGATGACGCGAATTGAGCAGGCAGAGGCCAGCCGCAACCGGGCCGAGTATCGCCCAGTCGGTGGTGCGATACTGCTGCAAGAATACAGGCCGCGCTGACGGGGGGAAGCGCGGCTTGAGCTCCGGTGGGTGGGGATGCGACCACTCCGCCCACCGGACTTCGTCCAGATATGTTCCCCCAAGGGAATACTATCATGGCGATGCCATCACCCAAACTTGCCCATGTTGTCTATCGCACGCACCAGCTTGAGGCGATGCTGCGCTGGTATCGGGCCGTGTTCGGGGCGGAGATCGTCTATCGCAACCCCGCGCTCGCCTTCCTTACTTTTGATGATGAACATCACCGGCTGGCCTTTGCCGATCTTGGGGTGATTGCCCCTGATGGCGGCGATGCTGCGCAGGCCCCGGTCGGGGTGGATCATGTCGCCTACGAAGTGCCCTCGCTAACGGTATTGCTGGAAACCTGGGAAGACCTGAAAGCCAAGGGGATCGAGCCCTATTGGTGCGTCAATCACGGGATGAGCGCTTCGCTCTACTACGCCGATCCCGATGGCAACCAGATGGAGTTCAGCGTCGATTGCTTCGCCAGCAAGGGCGAATGCCGCGATTATTTCCAAGGCGACAGGATCGGCGCCAACCCGGTCGGAACCGAATATGATCCGGCCGATTGGCTCGCCCGCTTGCGCAGCGGGGCGAGCGAGGCGGAATTGCTGGCGATCGACCTTGCCGCGCCGGTTTCTCCCATCCGCGGGCGGCTTGAGGCGCTGTCTGCGTGACACACGGCCGCCCTTCGCGTTGCAATTTTGACCTGTCGGGCAAAGTCGCGCTCGTCACAGGCGGCAACCGGGGGATCGGGCGCGCGATAGCCATTGGTCTTGCCCAGGCAGGCGCAGCCGTCGCGATCCTGGCACGCAACGCCGATCGCAATGCCGAGGTTGAGGCCGAACTGGAACGGATCGGCCGCCGCACCCACGCCGATATTCTCGATGTGACCGACCGCACCGCGCTCGCTCCCGCGATTGCGAGCGTGGAGCGCGCGCTCGGCCCGATCGATATCCTCGTCAACAATGCCGGCAATACTGATGTCAGCGGCGGTGTCCTGCACCAATCGGAACAAGGCTGGGACAACGCCATCGCCACCCATCTGACGGCAACTTTCCTGCTGTCAAAGGCCGTGGCGGCATCGATGCAGCAGCGCGGGCACGGCAAGATCATCAACCTTGCCAGCATGTATTCGATCTTCGGCGCGGCAGCCGTGCCGTCCTACGCCGCCGCCAAAGGCGCGGTTGTGCAACTGACCAAATCCATGGCGATCGAACTCGCGCCGCACGGTATCCAGGTCAACGCCATCGCGCCGGGCTGGATCGCGACCGAAATGACGCAGATCGCGCGCGCCGATCCCGATTGGAGCGATTTCAACGCAATGCTTATCGCGCGGACTCCGGCGGGGCGGTGGGGCGAACCGCAAGAATGTGCGGGCGCGGCGGTGTTTCTGGCCAGTCCGGCCGCCAATTTCGTCACCGGCATCACCTTGCCGGTCGATGGCGGATATTCGGTGTTCTGATGGGGTGCGCCGCGCATCGAACCAGTATCAACCGACAAGTTTGGACAAGTAGGGGGTAATTCCATGACGAGTGCAGCCATTCGATCGCCCATGATCGGCTCCGCCGAAGCGACACCCGACACGCCGCGAACGGGGCCAGCGACCGACCGGATCGTTGCGCTCGACTTCGTCAGGGGAGCAGCGCTTTTCGGCATTCTGCTGATGAACATTACCGGCTTCGGCCTGCCCCACGCCTATGGCAATCCCACGAATGCCGGCGGTGCCGAGGGGCTCAACCTGCTGTCCTGGGTGATCATCCAGATCGGTTTCGAAGGAACCCAAAGAGGGTTGTTCTCGATGCTGTTCGGAGCAGGCATCATCCTGTTCACGTCCCGGCTGGAGGCGAAGGGCCGCACTGACGTCGCCGATATCTATGCGCGCCGCAACCTGTGGTTGATCGCGTTCGGCATGATCAATGGCTTCTTCCTGCTATGGAGCGGCGACATCCTGTATTTCTACGGGCTGACCGCGCTGCTGGTCTTTCCGTTCCGCAAATTAAGCGCGAAGTGGCTGATTATCATCGGTGTCGCGGGCCTGATGGCGAACGCGCTCTGGAACGCCAAGGACACTTCGGACTTGATGCGCAATCATGCCGCCTATGAGGCATCGCAAACCGAAGGGGCAAAGCTGACTGCCGATCAGAAAGCATGGGCCGGTGAATGGGCGTCAGCGCTGGAAGAATACAGCCCGTCACCCGAAGCCCAACAGGATTATGTCGAAAAAAGAACCGCCAGTTACTGGAGCGCCTTTGCGCAGGTCGCGCAAGAGACGGCCCATGCAGAGAGCTGGTATTTTTACCGCTGGTTCTTCGATGTTTTCAGCATGATGCTGATCGGTATGGCGCTGTATAAAATGGGCGTTCTCACGCTAGCGCGTTCGCTCCGTTTCTACCTTGCGTTGATCGTGTGCGGTTATGGCGTCGGGCTGACTGTCAACCTGTTCGAAACACGCTGGGTAATCGATAACGGGTTCAGTCTCCTCGCCATGAGCCAGTCCCAGATCACCTATGACCTTGGGCGGATAGCGACCACTGCGGGGCACCTCGGCCTGCTTTTGCTGATCGTGCGATCGGGTGTGTTTCCCCTGTTTCAGCACGCGCTGGCCTGCGTCGGGCGGATGGCGTTCACCAATTATCTCACCCATTCGCTGGTCTGCGCGATCCTGTTCGTGGGTCTGGGCCTGTTCGGACAGCTTGAGCGGCACCAGCTCTATTATGTCGTGTTCGCGATCTGGGCGGCGCAGCTGATCATCAGCCCGTTGTGGCTTCGTCATTTTCAGATGGGCCCGCTCGAATGGCTCTGGCGCGGTCTGACCTATGCCGAGTTTCCGAAGTTTCGGCGCGAAGCAGTGGTCGCCGGATGAACGCGTTCTAATCTGGGGCTCTGGGGCTCTGATCCTTTGATGCGCTGGCGCCGGACTGGCCGCTTGTTGCAATCGGCCGAGCGTTCACCTATCCTTGCGGGTATGGCCCGGTTGAAAGCTTTTGTGTTGATATGCTGCATTGTCAGCCTGTTTGTGCAGAGCACTGCCTATGCTGCTGCCCCTTCGCAAAGCGCGATGGGCGCAGGTTCTGCTTGTGCCGAGATGATGGCCCACGCAGCCAGCCCGTCTGATACACCAAATTGCTGTGCAGATATGGCCTTGGGCTGCCTTGGCATGATGGGCTGTGTCGCCCCCTTGGCAATGACCGGGCCGGATCAGACCGCACCCACTCATGCGCTGATCAACCCCGCGATCTATACGGCGCAGCTTGCCAGCAGGCTTTACGGTAAGCTGATCCCGCCGGAACTCACGCCTCCCCAAACCAGCTTCACCATGTAGCTTGTGTCAGCGGGGCGATTGCCCCTTGCCTGACACTATTGCGCAAGGTGCGCGCCTGATTGACCCATTGCAGGCTGTCAGGCGCCGTAATCGCAGCCCCCCCCTGTTGGGGCCAACGCGAGGCGAAGAGATGAACTGGAAAATTTGCTGGTTGCCGCTGTCCGCATTGGCGGCGGCGTCTGCCGTCCACGCGCAGCCGATCGGCTATGCCGAGGCGCTGCGGCGAGCACAGTTGGAGCAACCCCTGCTAGAGGCCCGCGCATTGCAAGCGCAGGCCGCGCGTGAAGCCGTGGGGCCAGCCGATGAGCTGCCCGATCCGGTGCTGCGCGGGGGGATTACCAATCTGCCAGTAACCGGCCCGGTCGCCTTCAACCCGGATCGTCAGCTTCCAACCCAGATTCAGTTAGGAATCGAACAGGCGATCCCCAACTTGGCCAAGCGCAATGCGCGGGAAGGGCTGGCGCTATCGGACACGCAGGTGTCGCAGGCCCGGCTGATAATGGCGCGCCGCGATGTGGCTGCGGCCACCGGTCAGGCATGGATCAGGCTCTATTTCGCGCAGCAGCGGTTGGCGTTAGCCCAGTCAGCGCAAGATGATCTGCGCGCGCTTGTGCCGGTGGCGCGCAGCGCGGTCGCGGCAGGATCGGCGCGGCCCGCCGAAAGCCTCGAAATTCGCCGAGCGCTGCTCGATCTTGATGACGCGCACACCCGGATCGAGGCTGACTTGGCCAGCACGCGGGCGCGGTTGGTGCGGTTCCTGCCCGGCTCTGATCCGGTGGCGTCGGGCGCGGCCCCGCCCGCCGATGCCGATGCCGCAAGGCTGCGCGCTAATCTTGCCAGCATTCCCGAAGTTCAGATGACCGATGCGGTGGCTGCGCGGGCCGATGCCGCAAGCGATCTGGCGCGGGCAGACCTGCGGCCCGATTTCGGCGTCAGCGCCACGTTCGGGCGGCGCGATCCCGATTTCGGCAACGCCGTTTCGGTATTGGGTTCAGTTACTCTGCCGCTGTTCACCGATAAGCGGCAAAGGCCGCGCATCGCCGCAGCCGAAGCGCAGGCGATGGCCGCCGCTGCCGAGCGGCAGGACACGCTGCGCGCGATCACCGCGCAATTCGAATCCGATCTGGCCGCATGGCACAGCGCGATGCGCCAATGGCAGCGCGCACGCGATGAATTGCTTCCCCTGGCGCGCGACCGGGCTGATCTGGAAACCGCGAGCTTTGCCGCAGGCCGCGCCGATCTGATCGACGTGATCGCCGCCCGCACCGCGCTGGCGCTGCTCGAACTCGACATCCTCGAACGCGAGGCGGCTGCGGTTGAGGCCGCCGCCGTTCTGCGCCTGACCTATGGAGAGCACATGCTATGAGCAGTGGTTGGAACAATCTGTCGGCTCGCCAACGGATGCTTGCTGGCGGCGTCATGCTGGCACTGATCAGCGGCGCGGCGGGATATGGCCTGTCGATGCTTGGCGGCGGTGCCGATACCGCAGGTGGCGGCACGCAGGCGGAATGCGAGGTGCTCTATTGGTATGACCCGATGGTGCCCGGCCAGCAGTTCGACAAGCCCGGCAAATCACCGTTCATGGATATGCAACTGGTGCCCAAATGCGCGGGCGAAGATACCGCGCAGGCTGGGGTCAGCATCGATCCGGCGCTGGTGCAAAACCTCGGCATCCGCACGGCTGAGGCCGCGATGGGCGCGCTCGATACCGAAACCACCGTCACCGGCAGCATCGCCTATAATGCGCGCGAGGTTTCGATTGTGCAGCCGCGTTCGGGCGGGTTTGTCCAGCGCACCTATGGCCATGCGCCCGATGATGTGGTGGCGGCAGGCACCCCGCTGGTCGATCTGCTGATCCCCGAATGGGGCGGGGCGCAGGCTGAATATCTCGCCGTCGCCGCCACCGGCGATGGTGCGCTGACCCGCGCCGCGCGGGATCGGTTGCGCCTGCTGGGAATGCCCGACAGCACGATTGCCGCGGTTGCCCGCAGCGGAAAGCCGCAATCGGTCATCACCATCACAGCGCCCAGTTCCGGTGCGATCACCACGCTGGCGGTGCGACGCGGGATGAGCGTGGTGAGCGGGCAGACCTTGGCCGAAATCACCGCGCTCAACCCCGTATGGCTGGAGGCCGCCGTGCCTGAAAGTCAGGCGGGCGACATCAGCATCGGCCAGACCGTGCGGGCCGCGCTGACGGCCTATCCCGGCGAGCTGTTCTCTGGCAGGATCACCGCGATCCTGCCGAGCGCGCAGGCGGACAGCCGGACGCTGACCGTGCGCGCCGAATTGCCCAATCCCGGCCTGCGGCTGCGACCGGGGATGTTCGCGCAAGTCACGCTGTCACCCGAACCACGCGCAGCGCTGCTGATCCCGGCGGAAGCGGTGATCCGCACCGGGCGGCGCAATCTGGTGATGCTGGCGCAGGGCAAAGGCGGGTTCCTGCCCGCCGAAATACGCATCGGGCGCGAGGCCAATGGCCAGGTCGAAGTGCTCGCCGGGCTGGCGGCAGGCGAACAGGTGGTGGTGTCGGGCCAGTTCCTGCTCGATTCCGAAGCCAGCCTTTCGGGCATAAAGGTGCGGCCCATCGCTGAAGGGGCAAACAAGTGATCGCGCGGATCATCGACGGCGCGATTGCGGGCCGGGTGTTCATCGTGCTCGCTGCGATCGCGCTGACGCTGGCCGGACTGTGGGCGGTGCGCACCACGCCGGTCGATGCGTTGCCCGATCTGTCCGATGTGCAGGTGGTCGTGCGGACCAATTTCGCCGGGCAAGCCCCGCAGATCGTCGAAGACCAGGTCACCTACCCGCTGTCGACCACCCTGCTTTCGGTTCCGGGCGTGGAAACCGTGCGCGGCTATTCGATGTTTGGTGACAGCTTCGTCTATGTCATCTTTGAAGACGGGACTGACCTTTACTGGGCGCGCAGCCGGGTGCTGGAATATCTCAGCCAGGCGCAGGGCGATCTGCCCGCCGGGGTGTCGCCGCAGCTTGGCCCCGATGCCACCGGGGTGGGCTGGATTTACGAATATGCGCTGGTCGACCGCAGCGGCGGGCACGATCTGGCGGGGTTGCGCAGCATTCAGGACTGGTTCCTGCGTTATGAACTGCAAACCATCCCCGGCGTGGCCGAAGTCGCCAGCGTGGGCGGGATGGTCAGGCAATATCAGATCGTGCTCGATCCCTATCGCATGGCCTCGCTCGGCGTCACCCATGCCGAAGTCGTCAGCGCGGTGCAGGCCGCCAATCAGGAAACTGGCGGTTCGGTGGTGGAACTGGGCGAGGCCGAATATATGGTTCGCGCCTCGGGCTATCTCGCCAATCTCGACGATTTCCGCCAGATCGCGCTGCGCACCGCGCCGGGCGGCGTGCCGGTGACGCTGGGCGATGTGGCGCATATCCAACTGGGGCCGGAGCTGCGGCGCGGGATTGCCGAATTGAACGGCGAAGGCGAGGTGGCCGGCGGCATTATTGTGCTGCGTCAGGGTGCCGATGTCCGCACCGCGATTACCGCAGTCGAGGCGCGGCTCGATCAATTGCGTGCCAGCCTGCCGGACGGCGTCGAGGTGGTCACCACCTATGATCGCTCGCACCTGATCGATGCCTCGGTCCGCAATCTGACGCACAAACTGATCGCCGAATTCATCATCGTCGGCATTATCTGCGCGCTGTTCCTGTGGCACGCGCGGTCGGCGCTGGTGGTGATCCTGACCTTGCCATTGGGCGTGCTGGCCGCGTTTCTGATCATGCGCTTTCAAGGGGTAAGCGCGAATATCATGTCGCTGGGCGGCATCGCGATTGCGATTGGCGCAATGGTGGATGCCGCCATCGTGATGATCGAAAATGTGCACAAGCATATCGAACACCGGATGGACGAACGCCCCGATACCGCCATTTCGGGCGAGGAGCGGTGGCGGATCGTCGCCGCAGCATCGCGCGAAGTTGGCCCGGCGCTGTTCTTCAGCCTGCTGATCATTACCCTGTCGTTCATTCCGGTATTCACCCTTCAGGCGCAGGAAGGGCGGCTGTTCGCGCCGCTGGCCTTTACCAAAACCTATGCGATGGCGGCTGCCGCGATCCTTTCGATCACGCTGGTGCCGGTGCTGATCGGCTGGCTGGTGCGCGGCAAGATCCCGCGCGAGGACAGCAACATCCTCAACCGCACGCTGACCCGTGCCTATCGCCCCGGCCTCGATTGGGTGATGCGGCGGCCCAAAGCGGCGCTGGTGATCGCCGCGGTGGTGTTTGCGACCACCTTGATCCCCGTCGCGCGGCTGGGAGGCGAATTTCTGCCGCCGATGGACGAAGGCGATCTGCTCTATATGCCGACCGCCTTGCCCGGCCTGTCACCTGCGCAAGCCTCGGCCTTGCTTCAACGCACCGACCGGATGATCAAATCCGTGCCCGAAGTCGCCACCGTGTTCGGCAAGGCGGGCCGCGCCGATACCGCCACCGATCCTGCCCCGCTGACGATGTTTGAAACCACCATCCGGTTCAAGCCGCGCGATCAATGGCGCGCCGGGATGACCCCCGAAAAACTGCTGGAGGAACTCGACCGCGCTGTGCAGGTGCCGGGCCTCGCCAATGTCTGGGTACCGCCGATCCGCAACCGCATCGACATGCTGGCAACCGGGATCAAAAGCCCGATCGGCATCAAGCTGTCGGGTGAGGATCTGGCGCAGCTGGAGCGAACCGCGGTGCAGGTGGAACGCGCGGCAAGGCAGGTGCCGGGGGTCAGTTCGGCGCTGGCAGAACGGCTGACGGGCGGGCGCTATATCGATGTCACCATCGACCGGGTGGCAGCGGCGCGTTACGGCCTCAACATCGCCGATGTGCAGCAGATCGTGGCGGGCGCCATCGGCGGGGCGAATATCGGCCGCACGGTGGAAGGCGTGGCGCGCTATCCGATCAATGTCCGCTACCCGCGCGAAATCCGCGATAGCGTGGACGAATTGCGCAACTTGCCGCTGCTGACGCCTGCGGGCGGGCAGATCACGCTGGGCACTCTCGCCCGCATTGCGGTGAGCGATGGGCCGCCGATGCTGAAAAGCGAACAGGGGCGGCCGACCAGCTATGTCTATGTCGATGCGCGCGGGCGCGATCTGGTGGCGGTGGTGGGTGATATCCAGCAAGCGGTGGCGCGCGATGTCACCCTGCCGCCGGGGGTCAGCCTGTCCTATGCCGGGCAGTTCCAATATATGGAACGCGCCTATCAGCGGCTGCAAATCGTGGTTCCGGCGACGCTGGGAATCATTTTCCTGCTGCTCTACCTGATCTTCCGGCGGCTGGATGAAGCGCTGTTGATCATGGCCACGCTGCCGTTTGCGCTGACCGGCGGGTTCTGGCTGCTTTATCTGCTCGGCTATAACCAGTCGGTGGCGACCGCCGTGGGGTTCATCGCGCTGGCCGGGGTTTCGGCAGAGTTTGGCGTGGTGATGATGATCTATCTCAAATCCGCGCTAGCCCGGCACGGGGACGATCCGGATGCCGAAGCGGTGTCGGCGGCGATCCGCGAAGGGGCGCTGCTGCGGGTGAGGCCCAAGGCGATGACGGTGGCGACCATTCTGGCGGGGCTGCTGCCGGTGCTGATCGGCACAGGCGCGGGTTCCGAAGTGATGAGCCGCATCGCCGCGCCGATGATCGGCGGAATGATCACCGCGCCGCTATTATCAATGTTCGTGCTGCCCGCCGCCTATCTGCTGATGCGGCGGCGCGGGCCAAGGCGACGGGTTTGAAGCCTACGTGGCGCAGATGCTGATGCCCGAACTGCGACCCGGTGCGGTGGTCAATATAGGCAACGCCCGCTGAACCTGCCGCTGCGGTGCCGCCAACCGTCACCCCTTGTGCGCGGCGATCCATTCTTCGACCACGGGGGCGACCTTGGTGCGCCAGCGGCTGCCGTTGAAGATGCCGTAATGGCCTGCGCCTTCGGCCATGTAATACCGCTTTTTGTCGTCGGGCAGGTTGGGGGTCAGCTTCAGCGCGGCCTTGGTCTGGCCGAGGCCTGAAATATCGTCGCGCTCACCCTCGATCGCCAGCAGCGCGGTGTCGGTGATCCGGGTGATGTCGACCAATTCGCCCTTGTGGCGGAATTCGCCCTTGGGGATTGAATGGTTCTGGAACACTTCTTCGACCGTCTGGAGATAAAACTCCGCCGTCATGTCGCATACAGAGCGATATTCGTCGTAGAAATCCTTGGTCGCCTGCGCGCTCGCCTCGTCTCCGGCGGTCAGATGTTTGAACATCTCATAGTGGCTCATCATGTGGCTACGCAGGTTCATGCTCATGAACGCCGATAGCTGCATGAAGCCGGGATAGACCCGCCGCCCGCTGCCGGGATATTTCATCGGCACGGTGGCGATCACCGATTGGCGGAACCATTCGATCGGACGCTGCATCGCCATGTTGTTGACCACGGTGGGGCATTCGCGGGTGTCGATCGGCCCGCCCATCATCGTCAGCGTAGCCGGCGTCGCGGGCGATTTATGCAGGTTCAGCAGCGCGGTCGCGGCAAAGGCTGGCACCGATGGCTGGCACACCGCCATCATGTGGATGCGTTGCCCGCCCGCATCATCATGGATATGCTCGGCAAATTCGATCAGATAGTCGATATATTCATCCAGATCGAACTGCCCGGCGCTTTGCGGCACCATCTTGGCATCGGCCCAATCGGTAATGAACACTTCGCAGCTTTCGAGCATCCGTTCGACCGTGCCGCGCAGCAGCGTGGCGTAATGCCCGCTCATCGGGGCGACGATCAGCAGGCGCGGACGGTCAGCAGGCGCGCCTTCGACCGTAAAGCGCAGCAGATCACCAAACGGGCGCTTGATCGCGGTGCTTTCGCTTACCGCGTGGGCTTTGCCGTCGATGGTGACTTCGGTGATGCCGAAAGCGGGCTTGCCATAATGCGCGGTGGCGTGGGCGAACACGTCAAGCGCATTGGCGGCCATCGGCCCCATTCCGATATAGCCGAACGGATTGGCCGGATTGGAAAGCACGCCGACACTGATCGAGGCCAGCGCACTGGCGCTGTTCATCCAGCTGCGTTGAAGCTCATAGGCGTGGTAAAGCATCGTTTGGCTCTCCGTCATCGCGAACAATCTGCGCCTCTCACCGGGGCACTTGGGCCTCCAGATGGCCCCTTGCGCGCTATTGTGCAATGCACAATTGTGGCAATCTTGTGAACACGGGTTGTCAGAGCGGCACTTTTTGCGCGTGAAATTCGCGCCAGCCACGGCTAGAGCGCTGCGGATATGGACGGCAAACCTCTCGATCGCGAAATTTCCGACGCTCCCGCTGGCAGTGGGCCAGACGTGTTGGACACACGGGCAATCGCGACGGATACAGAGGTAGGGGCAGGGGCCGAGGCCGAACCTGCCACCCGCCCACGCTCGCTCGCGCCGCTCAGGATGGTGTTTGGTGCAGCGGTGCAATATCCGCGTCAGATCGGCCTCGCGCTGCTGGCGCTGGTGATCACCTCGGCTGCGACACTGGCGATCCCGTGGCGGTTCAAGGTGATTATCGACGAGGCGTTCGGCGGCACCGCCAATGCCGAACAGATCGGCCACGCCTTCCAGTATCTGCTGATGATCGTGCTGATCCTCGGCATCGGCACCGCGCTCAGGTTCTATTTCGTCAGCTGGCTGGGTGAACGGGTAGTGGCTGATATCCGGCTGAAAGTGCAGGAAAACCTGCTGCGTCTTTCGCCCGGCTTCTACGAGGTCAACAGCCCCAAGGAAATCAGCAGCCGGATGACAAGCGACACCGCGATCATCGAAAACGTGGTCGGCACCACGATTTCGGTGGCGCTGCGCAATTCGCTCACCGCGATTGGCGGGATCGGGCTGCTGCTATATCTCGCCCCGTCGCTGACGCTGGGCCTGCTGATCGGCATCCCGCTGGTGATCGCGCCGATTGTCTATTTCGGGCGCAAGATCCGCACTGTTTCGCGCACCAGTCAGGATCGGATCGCTGATGTTGGCGCCTATGTCACCGAAGTGCTGTCGGCGATGAAGATCGTCCAGAGCTTCGGGCAGGAACGCCGTGAAAGCGCGCGCTTTGCCAGCGTGGTCGAGGAAACCTTCGCCACCGCGCGGCGGCGGATCGTGCTGCGCGCGGCGATGACATCGATCGTCATCCTGCTGGTGTTTGGCGGGATCGTGGTGGTGATGTGGCGCGGCGCGCTGGCGGTATCGGAAGGCGTGATCAGCGGCGGGACGATTGCCGCATTTGTGCTGACCGGCGGGCTGGTGGCGGGCGCGCTGGGGTCGCTCACCGAAGTGTATGGCGATCTGCTGCGCGGCGCGGGCGCGGCGAGCCGGCTGGCCGAACTGCTGGAAGCGCGGGCCGATATCGCCCCGCCTGCGCGGCCCGAAAGCCTGCCGCAGCCACCGCGCGGCAGCCTGTCTTTCCGCAATGTCACCTTCCGCTACCCCGCACGGCCTGAAACGGCGGCGCTGAAAGACTTCACGCTCGAAATCGAGCCGGGGGAGACGATTGCGATTGTCGGGCCTTCGGGTGCGGGCAAGTCGACGATTTTCCAGCTGGTCGAACGGTTTTACGATCCGCAGGGCGGCACCATCCGCCTGGATGGCGTGCCGTTGACCGCTGCCGACCCGGCTGACATTCGCGCGCGCCTTGCGCTGGTGCCGCAGGACGGGGTGCTGTTCAGCGCCAATGCCCGTGACAACCTGCGTTACGGCAAGTGGGACGCGAGCGACGAGGACATCTGGAACGCCGCGCGCGCCGCCAATGCTGAAACCTTCCTGCGCGCGCTGCCAAGCGGGCTGGACACTTACCTTGGCGAAGGCGGCACGCAGCTGTCGGGCGGGCAGCAACAGCGCGTCGCCATCGCCCGCGCGCTGCTGCGCGATGCGCCGATCCTGCTGCTGGACGAGGCGACCAGCGCGCTGGATGCGGAAAGCGAACAATTGGTGCAGCAGGCCCTCGAAAAGCTGATGGCGCAGCGCACCACGCTGGTGATCGCGCATCGGCTGGCGACGGTGCGCGCGGCAGACCGGATCATCGTGCTCGATGAAGGCCGGATCGTCGAACAGGGCACGCATGATGCGCTGTCCAAGGCGGGCGGGCTGTATGCGCGGCTGGCGCGGCTGCAATTCACCCACGCCGCCGCCTGATTTCCCTCCGGTTTTCGACGAAACGCCTGAGCCGCCGGACAAAGGGCGACCTTTCCCTGCGCGGCGCGTTAATGTGGGATAGGCAGATTTCCTGCTCCAATTTTCGGGACTCCAGACATGATCCACAAACCCGCCCTGCTTGGCGTCAGCTTGGCTGCGCTGGCATTTGCCGCCGCGCCCGCGCTTGCCAATGACGACACCCATGTTCACGAAGACGGTCTTGAATTGCTGGTGGAAGATAGCGCCGCCACCCCCGCTCCGGCCTCGACCCTGCCGACGATGAGCTTTGGCGCATGGGGCGTTGATCCGGCGCTGCTCTCAGCTGAGGTCAAGCCGGGGGATGATTTCTTCGCCTTCGTCAATCAGCCATGGATCGATGCCAACCCGCTGCCGTCCGAATTCAGCCGTCTGGGCGCGTTCACGCTGCTGGGCGAAAAGAGCACCGCTGACGTCAAGGCGCTGATGGATGATCTGCTGGCCAAGGACGCCGCGAGCCTCAGCGAGGATGAGCAGCGGATTGTTGCTGCGTATAATTCCTATCTCGATACCGACGCGATCGAAGCCGCGGGCCTCGCCCCCGCGCAGCCGCATCTTGACCGGATCATGGGCGCGCAGACGCTCGATGATCTGGCGATGCTGTGGGCCGAGCCAGGCTATGCCAGTCCGGTGGGCGGCGGCGTGGGCGTGGATGCCAAGCAGCCCGATCGTCACATTGCCTCGGTCGGGTTTGGCGGATTGGGCCTGCCTGACCGCGATTACTACCTCGACGAAAGCGAAAAAGGCCGCGCGATTCAGGCCGCTTATAAAGCCTACCTTGCCTTCCTGCTGGGTGAGGCACGCTATGCCGATCCGGCGGCGGCAGCCGAAGCGGTCTATGCCTTTGAAGACAGCATCGCCCGCACCGTCGCATGGGATCGCACCGTGCGCCGCAACCGCGATCTGACCTACAATCTGCTGACCGCCGAAGAACTCGCTGCGATCGGCGGCAAGGTGCCGGTGGCCGCGATGATGGCGGCGATGGGGGTTGCGGAAAGCCCCGGCTTCGTCGTCAGCATGATGCCGCCGACCGAGGAAGAAATCGCCGCGCTGGGGCTGGATGAGGCGACGCTCGCCAAGATCGGCACCGGCCTGCCGGGGATGTTCGCGTTGTTGAGCGAAACCCCGGTCGCGACCTTGCAGGCGTGGATGGCGAAGGAGTTTCTGTCGGGCAACGCCGCGGTGCTGCCCAAGCGGTTCGACGATGCCAGCTTTGCATTCTACGGCAAGACCCTGCGCGGCACGCCCGAACAGCGCCCGCGTTGGAAACGCGCGATTGGCGAATCCGAAAGCCTGCTCGGTGAATTGATCGGCAAATCCTATGTCGCGCGTTATTTTCCGCCCGAAAACAAGGCGGCGATGGATGAATTGGTCGCCAACCTGCGGATTGCGCTGCGCGATTCCATCGCAGACATCGACTGGATGGGTGAGGAAACCAAGGTTCAGGCGCGCGCCAAGCTGGATAGTTTCGATCCCAAGATCGGCTATCGCCCCAATCTTGAAACCTACGAAGGCCTCGCCATCATACCGGGCGATCCGATTGCCAACCGCATGGCATCGGCCAAGTGGGAAATGGCCGATAACGTGGCCAAACTGGGCCAGCCGATTGACCGCACCGAATGGTTCATGCTGCCACAGACGGTGAACGCCTATTACAACCCGACCAAGAACGAAATCGTGTTCCCCGCCGCGATTCTGCAACAGCCGTTCTTTGCGCTGAGCAATGATATCGCGGTCAATTACGGCGCGATTGGCGGCGTGATCGGGCATGAAATCGGTCACGGGTTTGACGATCAGGGGTCGAAATCGGACGCCACCGGGATGCTGCGCAATTGGTGGACCGATGATGACCGCAAGGCGTTTGATGCGTTGGGTGATCGGCTGGTGGCGCAATATAACGGCTTCTGCCCGCTCGATAATGGCACCACCTGCGTCAATGGCCGCCTGACGCTCGGCGAGAACATCGGCGATGTCGGTGGGCTGAGCCTCGCCTACCGCGCCTATAAAATCGCGACCAAAGACAAGGACGTGCCAGTGATCGACGGACTGACCGGCGATCAGCGGTTTTTCCTTGCCTGGGCGCAGGTGTGGCGTTCTGCCCAGCGCGAAGAAAACTACCGCACCCGCCTGCGCACCGATAATCACAGCCCCGAGGAATATCGGGTCAACGGCGTCGTGCGCAATCTGGATGAATGGTACGAAGCCTTCGGCGTGAAGCCTGGCGATGCGATGTATCTGCCGCCGGAACAGCGCGTACGCATCTGGTAAGGTTTCTTGTGTGCGTGCCCGCCTCCGCGGGCACGTCCTCGGCGAGCCTCAGGCCTTGTGGGCCTGATCGCCTGCGGCTCGCGCGCGTGCGCTCGCGGCTCGTCCGTTGGCGGGCCGTGTGGCACGCGACACATAGGCCCGCCCCAACATCCGGGCGGGCCTTTTGGTTTGACAGACCGCAATGCCTCGTCAAAGCGCGTTTCCCATGAGTGAAACCATCGCTGCGATCCTGCTCGGCATTCTTGAAGGGCTGACCGAATTCCTGCCCGTGTCATCCACCGGGCACCTGATCCTTGCCACAGAGCTGTTCGGTTATAACGCTGCGCAGTGGGCGCAGTTCAATATCGTCATTCAACTGGGCGCGATTCTGGCGGTGGTCGTCACCTATTTCCGCTATCTTTGGGGAATGCTGATCGGCCTGCTGCGGTGGGAGCCGGTGGCAGTGCGGTTTGTGCGCAATCTGCTGGTGGCGTTCATGCCCGCCGCGGTGATCGGGCTGGCGGTGAAAGACCAGATCGACATGATGCTCGAAAGCCCGCTGGTGGTCGCCTGGGCGCTGCTGGTTGGCGGGGTGGCGATGATCGGGCTGGAAAAGGCGGTGCGCCCCGGCACCGATAGCGGGGTGGCCGATGTGCCGCTGGCCAAGGCAATCGGCATCGGTTTCATGCAATGTCTGGCGATGATCCCCGGCACCAGCCGTTCGGGCGCGACCATCCTTGGCGCGCTGGCGATGGGTGTGGGCCGCAAAACGGCGGCAGAGTTCAGCTTTTTCCTCGCCATCCCGACCATGCTGGGCGCGGCCACGGTCAAGATCGCGTCAGAGCCGGAAAAACTGCTGGCAGGCGGCGGGATGATCGGTTGGGCCGAAATCGCCATCGGCTTTGTCGCCGCGTTTCTGACCGCGATGGTCGTGATCCGCGCGTTTGTGACCTATGTCAGCCGTTTCGGTTTTGCGCCGTTTGCCTATTACCGGATCGTGATTGGCAGCGCGGCGATTATCTGGCTAATGATGCGCTGATATAGAGCCGGGACACGCTCCCGGCGGTGATCGGGGCAGGTGTTACAATGGCAGTGCTGGTGCTGATCTTTTTGGGGGCGTTTCTGGGCTGGCTGGCCTCGATCGTTGCCCGCACCGAAGCGCCGGGCGCGATCCTGCGGCAAATCGCCATCGGGGTGCTGACCGCGCTGGTGGCTGGCACCATTGCCAATGGCGGCACGATGCTGGGCGGGCTATCACTGATCGGTATGGGCGTGGCCGTGGCGGTGAGCGCAGCCGCGCTGGCGCTCTATCACGCGATCCTGCGCCGCCGGATGGTTTAGCATTTCAGCCAGAACGAAGCCGAAGAATAACACCAAGGCCCGTGCGGCGCAGACACAGTGCCAGCGCGCACCGCCCCGTTACCCCGCCCCCGCCAGCTTTTTCGCCCGCCGCCGTTCGGCGCTGGAGCCCAGGCCGATCGCTTCGCGGTATTTGGCCACGGTGCGCCGGGCGAGGTCGAAGCCTTCTTTTTGTAGCATTTCAGCCAGTTGTTGATCGGACAGGATGTTCTTGGCGGTTTCGTCATCGATCAGCGCCTTGATCCGCGCCTTGATCGCGGCGGACGATGCGCCTTCGCCGTCTGCTGACCCGACCCCGCTGGTGAAGAAATATTTCAATTCAAACGTCCCGCGCGCGCAGGCGAGATATTTGTTGCTCGTCACCCGGCTGACCGTGCTTTCGTGCATGTCGATCTTCTCGGCCACTTCGCGCAAGGTCAGCGGGCGCAGTTCGGATACACCGCGGCGAAAGAAGCCTTCCTGCTGGCGCACGATTTCGGCAGCGGTTTTGAGGATGGTTTTCTGCCGCTGGTCAAGCGCGCGGATCAGCCAGTGGGCATCGGCCAGCTTTTCTTTCAGCCAGCCTTGCGATTGCTTGTCCGATACCCCGGCATTGAGTTCGAGAAAGTAGCCGCGATTGACGATCAGCTTGGGCAGGGTTTCCTCGTTCAGCGCGATGTCCCATCCGCCCGCGTTGTTGGCGGTAATCAGGATGTCGGGCACCACGGTGCTGGTAACGGATGATGCAAAGGCGAGGCCGGGGCGCGGGTTGTAACTGCGCAATTCGCGCAGCATGTCGGCGAAATCCTCGTCATCCACCCGGCACAGGCGTTTAAGCCGTTCCACCTCGCCGCGCGCGACCAGATCGAGATTGGCGATCAGCGCCGCCATGCACGGGTCGTAACGATCCGCCTCGCGCGCCTGTATCGCGATGCATTCGGCCAGATTGCGCGCGCCCACGCCGCTGGGGTCAAGCGATTGCACCAGCGCCAGCGCGGCCTCAGCTTCGTCAGGCGTGACGCCGAGATCATCGGCAATCTCGTCAATCGCGGAAGCCAGATAGCCCGCCTCATCGAGCAGCCCGATGATATGGCGCGCGATCAGGGCGGTGCGCGGATCGGAGGCGAGCGCGCCAACTTGTCCGTCGAGATGGTCGGCCAGCGTTACCTCGGCGGCGCGCAATTGCTCCCAGTCTGGCGCATCGCCGAAATCGCCCCCTCCCGCCTCCGCTGCGCCCCATTCGGCATCGCGGGCCAAAGCAGCTGTGCCGTCGCCAGTGTCCCAATCACGGTCGACCGACGCGAGATCGAGCGGCGCATCGCCTTCGCCGCCGCCCAATGCGATCAACTGGTCGGCGGGCGCATCTTCGGGCAGCGCCGCCGCCACTTCGCCGCGCTCTGGCTCATCCGGCTCGGGCGTGGTGGTATCGAGCAACGGGTTGGCCTCAAGCGCCTCGGCAATGAAGCTTTCAATTTCGAGATTGGAGGCCGCCAACAGCTTGATCGCCTGCTGCAATTGCGGCGTCATCACCAGCGATTGGGATTGCCGAAGATCAAGGCGAGGGCCGAGAGCCATGCCTGCCAGCCCTAGAGCGTGAAGCTCTCGCCAAGATAGAGCCGCCGGACGTTCTCATCGGCGACCAGTTCCTGCGGGCTGCCGGAAAACAGCACCTGCCCGCCGTAGATGATGCAGGCGCGGTCAACAATGTCGAGCGTTTCGCGCACGTTGTGATCGGTGATCAGCACCCCGATGCCGCGCGATTTCAGGTCGCGCACCAGCTCGCGGATGTCGCTGATCGACAGCGGATCGATCCCGGCAAAGGGTTCATCCAGCAGCATGATCGAAGGCTTGGCCGCCAGTGCGCGGGCGATCTCGCAGCGCCGCCGCTCGCCGCCTGAAAGCGCCATCGCGGGCGATTCGCGCAGCCGTGTGAGGCCGAATTCGTCGAGCAGGCGTTCCAGTTCAGCCGCGCGGGTGGCGCCGTCAGGCTCGACCAGTTCGAGCACGCAATTGATGTTCTGTTCGACCGTCATCCCGCGGAAAATGCTGGTTTCCTGCGGCAAATAGCCCAGCCCCAGAATCGCGCGGCGATACATCGGCAGGCAGGTCACATCCTCGCCGTCCATCAGGATGCGGCCCGAATCCGGCTTCACCAGACCCATGATCGAATAGAAACAGGTGGTCTTGCCCGCGCCATTGGGGCCAAGCAGGCCGAGCACTTCGCCCTTGGCCACGTGCAGCGAAATATCGGTCAGCACCGCCGTCTTGTCGTAGCTTTTGGCGATCGAAATCACCTCCAGCCCACTGCCCAGCGGTTGGATCGGGGCGGCGGCGGATTCAGCGGGGCTGCCCGCTTCGGATAGCGTCGACGTGCTCATACTCTGCGGTCTTTAGCAGTCTTGAAGCGGCTGGAAAGGGCTTCAAGCAGTTTGGCAGGATTTTTGCTTAGTTGCGGCATCATCGCCGACAATTGCCCTGTCGACTGGGAAAGGCTGTGCGATTCTCGCGGCTTGGGCAATCACTGATGCCTGCCGGGCAACAAGATTTCGCGCGCCGCGCACCCGCTTGCAACTGTGCGCCGCCTTTGCGATACTGCATCCATCACAACAAACCGTTGGGGAGCGGGTATGATGGGCAAAGCAACCGAGCAGGTCAGGGGCAATGGCCGGGTGCGGGACTGGCGCAAGGCGATGAGCGATCATGTCGCCTATGGCCTGCTGGTTTACACCGGATTGCAGATTTTCGTGACTGTAAAGGCACTGTCCGAAGGGACATCGGGGTTGATGCCCTATATGGCGCTGATCGTGCTGGTGGCGGGTATCATCCCGGTGTGCCGCTGGTTCGAAAAACGCTGGTTGAATCTTGATGATGCGCAGGCCGCTGACATGGCCTACGCCGCTGCCTTCCGCCGCGATGTGATCGGGCTGTGGGCGGTGGTGATTGGCCTGCCGTTTGTGCTGACAGTGATTTTCAAGGCGTTGCTGGGGGGGTTGTGATTTCCGTGCACCCCGCCGGGCGCACGAACATCAGGAATTCTTATACCGCTCGATCGCTTCGATCGTGACCTGACGCGCTTCGGCGGCGTCACCCCACTTGCCCACGCGCACCCACTTTTCGGCTTCCAAGTCCTTGTAATGGGTAAAGAAGTGTTCGATCTGCTGGAAGATGATCGACGGCAGATCCTTGGTTTCGGCCACGTCCGAATAATAGGGGAAGGTCGTGTCCACCGGCACGCAGATCAGCTTTTCATCGCCGCCATGTTCGTCTTCGAGGTTGAGCACCCCGATGGGCCGCGCGCGCACCACGCAGCCGGGGATGAAGGGCGAACGCGCAATCACCAGCGCATCCAGCGGATCGCCATCGGGGCTCAACGTGTGCGGCACGAACCCGTAATTCGCCGGATAGCGCATCGGAGTGTGCAGGATGCGGTCGACGAACAGCGCGCCGCTCTCCTTGTCAAACTCGTATTTCACCGGCTCGCCCCCGGTGGGCACTTCGATGATCACGTTGAGTTCTTCGGGCGGGTTCTTGCCGGTGGGGATCTTGTCGATGCGCATGGTGGTCTCTTTGGCTTGGGCCGTGCGTATTCGCTTGCGGCGGAGAGGTTGAATTGTGCCGCGCCCCTTAATCGGTGGCGCAGGATTGCGAAAGACCCCGCGTGGGCTTAATCGCGCGCTTATGAGCAAAAAGACCCCGCAAGCCATCAGAGGCACCCAGGATATTTTCGGCCCCGATGCCGAGGCTTTCGCCTTTGTGGTTGAAACATTCGAGCGCGTGCGGCGGCTTTATCGGTTCCGCCGGGTGGAAATGCCGGTGTTCGAAAAGACCGAGGTGTTCGCGCGTTCGCTGGGCGAAACCACCGATGTGGTGTCGAAAGAAATGTATTCCTTCGACGACCGGGGTGGAGAGTCTCTGACTCTCCGCCCCGAATTCACCGCCGGGATCGCGCGCGCTTTCCTCACCAACGGCTGGCAGCAATATGCGCCGCTGAAGGTGGCGACCCACGGGCCTTTGTTCCGTTACGAACGCCCGCAAAAGGGCCGCTACCGCCAGTTCCACCAGATCGACGCCGAAGTGATCGGCGCGGGCGAGCCGCAGGCGGATGTCGAGCTGCTGGCGATGGCGGATCAGCTGCTGAAAGAGCTGGGCATCCACGATGTGACGCTCCACCTCAACACGCTGGGCGATGCGAACAGCCGCGAGGCATGGCGCGCGGCCTTGATCGACTATTTCGGGGCGGTGAAGGGCGACCTGTCCGAAGAATCGCAGGAACGGCTGGAGAAGAACCCGCTGCGGATTCTCGATTCCAAAGACCCGCGCGACAAACCGTTTCTGGCTGATGCGCCCAAGATCGACGCGTTTTTGTCCGACGAGGCGCAGGCGTTCTTTGCCGCCGTGACCAGCGGACTGGATGCGGCGGGGGTGAAGTGGGCGCGGGCCGAAAGCCTCGTGCGGGGCCTCGATTACTACCGCCACACCGCGTTTGAGTTCATCCCCGACGAGGGCAGCGCCTCAGCAGCGGCCTTGGGCAGCCAGAGCACGGTGCTGGGCGGCGGGCGTTATGATGGGCTGATGGAATCGCTGGGTGGTAAGCCGACGCCCGCAGTTGGCTGGGCTGCAGGAATTGAGCGGCTGGCGATGCTGGTCCAAGCTAGTGAAGGATTTGAGGTTAAGGCTCGAGAATACTCGGTTGTGCGAGTGGCTCTGGTGCCCGAAAGCCCGGCATCGGTAAGTCTAGCACACGAAATTACCAGCCTATTACGCCAAGCAAAGTGGGCTCGCTTCGACAGGCCTTTCGTTACGATTGAATGTTTCACTGGTAGCTTTAGCAAGGCGTTCCAACGAGCGGCGAAAGTCTCGGCAGCGATTGTAGTGGTTGGGCAGGATACCGATAGAGATCGGGCCACATTAAGATTATCAAGTGGAGCATTCGGCGTAGATGCTTGGACCTTTGGCGATGTGCTAACTGTGCTTGAGAACAATGGCTTTTCTTCGCCAGATGTTGAAGTGCAAAGCGAAGATAACTGGGGCCGCGTTATCCTCCCTCCGACTGCGTTCACGCTGACCCGCTCCTAACCCAATCGTCGCCCCGGGCTTGACCCGGGGTCCCGCTTTTTATCTCGCGGCGGGTCATGAAGTAGCGGGATCCCGGATCAAGTCCGGGATGACGAAAGAAGTAGAAACCGATGAACTTCGCGCTCTCTTAGCCCGCATCGTCACCCTGAACTCGTTTCAGGGTCCATCGCGCCGCCTCCACAGCGGCCCGAAATTGCAAAATGGATGCTGAAACAAGTTCAGCATGACGTGTAAGAGAAGCCAACCATGCAAATCCCTCCCGAACGCCTTGACCAGATCGCGCACCGCTTTGCGGAGCTGGAAGCGCGCATGGCGTCCGGCACGCTGGAGGGTGAGGCCTTTGTCCGCGCCAGCCGCGATTACGCCGAACTCCAGACCGTCGCCAAAATCGCCGCCGAGGTGAAAGCCGCGCGCGAGGAAATGGCGGGGCTCAACGCCATGCTCGCCGACCCCGAAATGAAGGCCATGGCGGAGGAGGAACTCGCCGCGCTCAAGGCGACACTCCCCGATCTCGAACGCCGCCTCGCCATCGAATTGCTGCCGCGCGATTCCGCCGATGCCAAGCCCGCGATGCTCGAAATCCGCGCCGGGACGGGGGGCGATGAGGCCGCTCTGTTCGCCGCCGACCTCTACCGGATGTATGAAAAATACGCCGACGAGCAGGGTTGGAAAATCGAGCCGGTCAGCATCAACGCCTCTGAAATCGGGGGCTTCAAGGAAGTGATCGCCAACATCACCGGCACCGGCGTGTTTGCCAAGCTGAAGTTTGAAAGCGGGGTGCACCGGGTGCAGCGCGTGCCCGTGACCGAAAGCGGCGGGCGCATCCACACCAGCGCGGCGACCGTGGCGGTGCTGCCTGAACCCGACGAGGTTGATGTCACGATTGATCCGGGTGATCTAAAAATCGATACCTACCGCGCCAGCGGTTCGGGTGGGCAGCACGTCAACACCACCGATTCCGCCATCCGCATCACCCACCTGCCGACCGGCACGGTAGTGACCTGTCAGGATGGTCGCAGCCAGCACAAGAACAAGGAAAAAGCGATGCAGGTGCTGCGCGCGCGGCTGTTTGAAGCGCAGCGTGAAGCCACCCAAGGCGCAGAGGCCGAGGCGCGCAAGGCGATGGTCGGCAGCGGGGATCGTTCCGAACGCATCCGCACCTATAATTTTCCGCAAGGCCGCGTCACCGATCACCGCATCGGGCTGACGCTGCACAAGCTCGAAGAAGTGCTCGCCGGGCCGGGGCTGGCCGAACTGATCGCCGCGCTGATCGCCGAGGACGAGGGCAAGCGGCTGTCGGCGCTGGCCGAGTAATCGGGGCGCAATGACCGTTTCCGAAGCCATCCGCGCCGCTGCCGAACGGCTTGCCGCCGCCAGCGACACTGCGCGGCTTGATGCCGAATTGCTGATGGCCCACGCGCTGGGGGTCAGCCGCTCGGACATGCTGCTACGGGAGATGCAAAGCCCTGCGCCCGCCGGTTTCGCCGCGCTGGTCGAGCGGCGCGCTGCGCACGAACCGGTCGCCTATATTACCGGGCTTGCGGAGTTTTACGGGCTGGAGCTCACCGTCACCCCCGCCACCCTGATCCCGCGCGGGGATAGCGAGACGCTGATCGCAGCCGCGCTGGAGGTTGCGGGCACGGCTGGCCGCGCGCTTGACCTTGGCACCGGATCGGGGGCGCTGCTGCTGGCGCTGCTGGCGAACCGCGCGGGCTGGCAGGGCGTGGGGGTGGATGCCTCGGCCGCGGCGCTGGCGGTGGCGGCGGGTAATGCCGATGCGCTGGGGCTGGCGAATCACAGCGCGTGGCATCAGCGCGATTGGCACGCCTGGGGCTGGGCGGATGGGCTGGGTACCTTCGATCTCGTCCTGTGCAACCCGCCCTATGTTGAGGCGGATGCCGCGCTTGACCGGCAGGTGCGCGATTATGAACCCGCCAGCGCGCTGTTCGCCGGGCCGCAGGGGCTTGACGATTATCGCGCGCTGATCCCGCAGCTTGGCAAGCTGATTGTGCCGGACGGGATCGCGATTTTCGAAATCGGCGCACGCCAGGCCGAGGCAGTCAGCGCCATCGCTGCCACGGCCGGGTTTGCTGTAGAACTGCGCCGCGACCTTGCTGGCCGACCGCGCGCGCTAATCCTTTGGTAAGCACCCTTCGGTGAGGAAAAGCGCTGTAGGGCTTGGCAAAGTGCTTTTGCATCGCTAATTGGAAAAACAGGCCAGATGATGTGCGAAGGGCGCAAATCGCTGAGCCAAGCTCCTAAACTCGCTTGAATCGGCCGTCTGGGCTTGTCCCCGGCCACGGCAGCACGGAGCGCGCGGCATCTTTTGGCAAGCCAAGGTGATGACGCGCTTTGACGAGGGGTCTGTTGACCGCGCGTGCAAGAATTTTTTGCAGCCGGTCGCTGATTAAGGAACAATTTCCTTGAATAACAATAATCGGAATAACCGTCGTCGTGGACGCGGCAACCGCCCTCAGGGTGGCAATGGCAGTCAGCTCAACCGGATTGACAGCCGCGCGCGGGGCAATGCGCCGCAGATGCTCGACAAGTACAAAAAGCTTGCGCAGGACGCCCATCACAATGGCGACCGGGTGCAGATGGAATATTATCTGCAATTTGCCGACCACTATTTCCGCGTGATCGCCGATAACAAGGCGCGTCAGGATGAAGTGCGCGGCGGACGCCGCCCGGATGAGCGGGAAGCCGCCGAAGAATACAGCGATGATGATTTCGATTTCGACCGGGGCCGCCGCAGCGATCGCCCGTCGCATGATCGGCAGAACGATGACAGCAGGCAGCCGCGCGCCGATGCTGAAGAAGGCGAATCGGGGCAGGAAGGCGAAAGCTCCGCGTCCGATGACCGTGATGACGGCCGCAGCGAATCGCAGCCGCGCCAGCAGAATGCGCGCCGCCAGCCGCGCAAACCGCGTGATGATGCCCGCAGCGAACGGCCTGAGCGTAGCGACCGCCCGGAACGCGGCGCCCGCGCCGAACGCACCGAGCGTCCCGAACGCAGCGAACCACGCGCCGAAAAGCCTGCCGAAAAGCGTGCTGAAAAGCCCGCCCCCCGCGCCCGCAAGCCGCGCCCGCCGGTTGATGCTGATCGTGGGAGCATTGATTCCTCGATCCTCCCGCCGTCGATCCGCGGCGAGGATTCGGGCAATGGTTCTGGTGATGGCGACGGCACGCTCGAAGCGGTCGGCTGATTGATCGCGGGTGCGGTTCGTCCCCGTGGCGGAAACCCGGACAATGGATGCGCGGATTTCCGCAATCCCGGCGCTGATCCAGCGTCGCCCCGCGCTCGCCGCGATTGTGCTGGGGTTGATCGCGGCCTGCGCTTACCCGCCGCTGCACCTGTGGCCGCTGGGCCTTGCCGCGCTGGCGGGGTTCGTGTGGCTGATTTACACCGCCCCCACCAAGCGCGCGGCGCTGTGGCTGGGCTGGTGGTTCGGTTGGGCGCACCTGACGCTCGCCAATAACTGGATCGCGACCGCTTTTACCCATCAGGCCAAGATGCCCGAGGCATTGGGCTGGGTCGCGGTGCCGCTTGTTTGCATGTATCTGGCGATCTATCCCGCCTTGGCCGCGCTGGCGGCGCATCTGCTGGCCCGGCGCGCGCCGTTGCCTGCCTTTGCGCTGGTGCTGGCAGGTGCGTGGGTGCTGGCCGAATGGGCGCGGGGGACGTTCTTCACCGGCTATCCGTGGCCGCCGGCCGGGCTGATGCTGCTCGGCGAGTGGAAAGCGCAGGGGCTGGCGGCGGTGCTGCCGTGGATGGGCACCTATGCGCTGTCCGGGTTTACTGTCGTGCTGGCGGGCCTGTTGCTGTGGGCGCTGATTGCGCGGCGCTGGGTCGTGGCAGGGGCGGGCGCTGTGGTTGTTGCAACGTCGATGCACTTTCCGGCAATCGAGGCCGCGCCGCCGAACAAAGGCCTGAATTACACCCTCGTGCAACCGCTGCTCAAGCAGACCGAAATCAACGATGCGAGCAAGTTCGAGGAACAATTCGTCCGCCTCGCAGACCTCACCATGCCGGGGCGTGATCAGTCGCGGATTGTGCTGTGGCCCGAAAGCGCGATCCCCGATTACCTCGAGGATGGCTATCCCGAACGCTACTATTTCCAAACGACCGCCGGGGCCGACCCGGAGTTTGCGCGGCGGCGGATCGGTGCGGTGATCGGGCCGCAATCGACGCTGCTGGCGGGCGTCGTCAATCTTGACATTGCCGCGCGCAAGGACGGCAGTTTGGGGGCGGTCAGCGCGCGCAATTCGGTGATCGCGCTGGGCGGCGAAGGCGATATCGCGCACCACTATGCCAAGGCGCATCTGGTGCCGTTTGGCGAATATCTGCCGCTGCGCACCTTGCTCGAACCGCTGGGCCTGTCACGGTTGGTGGCGGGCACGATAGATTATGCGCCGGGGCCGGGGCCGCGCACGCTTAATCTGGGCGAGCACGGCAAGGCGGGCATTCAGATCTGCTATGAAATCGTGTTTTCGGGCGCGGTGGTGGATGCTGCCAACCGGCCCGATTACATCTTCAATCCCTCGAACGATGGCTGGTTCGGTACTTGGGGCCCGCCGCAACATCTGGCGCAGGCGCGGATGCGCGCGCTGGAGGAAGGGCTGCCTGTGCTGCGTTCCACCACCACCGGGATCAGCGCGGTGATCGACGCCAATGGCATCGTGCGCGGCGCGATTGGGCCGGGCAAGGCGGATAAGCTCGAAGGTATCGTCCCCACCGCCCTTCCACCGACGCTGTTCGCCCGCGCGGGGCATTGGCTGACGCTGGGCTGGGCGCTGTCCCTGCTGCTGCTGGGGCTGGGGATGCCAAGATTGCTTGCGCTCATCCACCGGCGCGGCTAGGGCGAGCAGGCAAGCAGGCGGACATAAAGGTTTCCTTATATCTGCATAAGGGCCGGTTTTCCGCCAGACACCGCACTTTCAATCCCTCGGAGGATCCATGCGCACCGAATATCTGTTCACCTCTGAAAGCGTTTCCGAAGGCCACCCGGACAAGGTTTCCGACCAGATTTCCGACGGAATCGTCGATCTGCTGCTGTCGAAAGACCCCGAAGCACGCGTCGCCTGCGAAACGTTGACCACCACGCAATGCGTTGTGCTCGCGGGGGAAATCCGCTGCAAGGGCGTGTTTGAAAACGGCGATTGGGTGCCGGGGGCCAAGGAAGAGATCGAAGCCACCGTGCGCGCCACGGTCAAGCGCATCGGTTACGAACAGGATGGTTTCCACTGGGAAACGCTGCGGTTTGAAAACAAGCTGCACGGCCAGTCGGCACATATCGCGCAAGGCGTGGATGCCGGCGACAACAAGGATGAAGGCGCGGGCGATCAGGGGATCATGTTCGGTTACGCAACCGATGAAACCCCCGATCTGATGCCCGCCACGCTGTATTACAGCCACAAGATCCTCGAACGCATGGCAGCCGACCGCCATTCGGGCGCGGCCCCGTTTCTTGAACCCGATGCCAAAAGCCAGGTGACGCTGCGCTATGAAGAATCGCTCCCCGTCGCGGCGACCGCGGTGGTGGTGTCCACCCAGCACAAGCCGGGCTATTGCCTGACCGGGGACAATGCCGACCCGGCCAAATATCGCGAGCTGGAAAGCTACGTAAAGCGCATCGTTGCAGAGATCATTCCGCCGGTGCTGCTGCGCGAAACCGTCTATTACATCAACCCGACCGGGGCGTTTGAAATTGGCGGGCCGGATGGCGACGCAGGCCTGACCGGACGCAAGATCATCGTTGATACCTATGGCGGCGCGGCCCCGCATGGCGGCGGCGCGTTCAGCGGCAAAGACCCGACCAAGGTTGATCGCAGCGCGGCCTACATCACCCGCTATCTTGCCAAGAACGTCGTGGCGGCGGGCCTTGCTACGCGCTGCACCATCCAGATTGCCTATGCCATCGGTGTGTCGCAGCCATTGTCGCTCTATGTCGACACGCATGAAACCGGCACGGTTGGCGATGAAAAGATCGAGGCAGCGCTGCTGAGCATTGCCAAGTTGGGAGGGCTGACCCCGCGCAGCATCCGCACCCATCTGGGCCTCAATAAACCGATCTATCAGCGCGCAGCCGCCTATGGCCATTTCGGGCGCAAGGCCGAAGGGGATTTCTTCCCGTGGGAACGGCTGGATCTGGTCAATGATCTGAAGGCAGCGCTGGCCTGATTTTTCGGGTAGGGCGAAACCGATGGTGACGCCCGCCCCACCCCCTGCTTGCCCGCCCGCTCAACGTATCCTTGCGCTTGATGCGCTGCGCGGGATTGCGGTGATCGGGATCGTGTGGATGAACGTCCTCGCCTTCGCGCTGCCGGGGCCGGCCTATTATAATCTGCTGTCCTACGGCGCGGCCAGCCCAGTCGATTACTGGGTGTGGCTGGGCAGCTTCGTGTTCATCGAGGACAAGTTCCGCACGCTATTCGCGATGCTGTTTGGCGTGGGTTGCCTGATCCTGCTGGAACGCGGCGGGGCGAGCGGCGCGGGGCGTATGTGGCGAGCGCATTATGCTCGCATGGCGGTGCTGTTTGCGATCGGGCTGATCCACGCGACGCTGCTGGCCAGCAATGATGTGCTGCGTGCCTATGCGATCGCGGGGCTTGCGCTGCCGCTGCTGGCCGGATTGTCGGCGCGGGCACTGGTGGCGGTCGCGCTCGGTCTGCTTACGGTGCACCTTGCCCTGGGCTTGACCGCGCTTGGTACCCCCTTGGTCGATTTTCACGTGAAACATTGGGGCACAGACGCGCTGCTGTGGGCGGAGCGGCAATTTGGCCGCGATCCGGCGGCGATGGCGATGCTGCTGGAACAAGGGCGCGAGGGGCTGGGCGAACGGATCGTCCGGCGGGGTCTGGGAATCCCGGCGCAATTGGCGACCATCATGGCCTCAATCCCGATCAACCTTGCCGCCATTGCGCTGGGCATGGGGCTGTGGAAGGCGGGGATGCTGCGGGGCGAATGGCGCACCTTCCGGCTGCAACGCGTGGCGGGAATAGCCGCGCTAGCGGCGCTGCCGGGGCTGCTGGGTTTGGCGGGGTGGCTGGTGGCACAGGGCTTTCCGGCGGCGCTGGTCGGGCCGGTAGCGCTGGTGCTGTCGGCTCCGTTCGATATGCTGCTGGGGCTGACCTATGCGGCGCTGGCGATGGCGTTTCTGGCGCGCGACAACGCGTTCACCCGCCGGCTGGCGGCGGTGGGCAGGTTGTCGCTGACCAATTACCTGATGACCAGCGTGGTGCTCGCCGCGATCTTCGCCCCGTGGGGGCTGGGGCTGTTTGGCGAAGTTACCCGCGCGCAGGCTTTCACGCTCAGTTTCGTGCCGATTGCGGCGATGCTGGCGTGGTCGCCGCTGTGGCTCGCACGATGGGGGCAAGGCCCGTTTGAACGGTTATGGCGCGGCGCGGCGAAGACGCTATCTTAGCCATCCTCACCATGGGTCGGGGAAGGCCGATCGAGCGCCAGTTCGGCATCGGAAAAGGTGAACGGGCTGCGCACCCCCGCCATCCCACCAAGCTCCACCCGCATCCCGCGCGCGATCACCTGAGGATCGGCAAACACCTCGTCCAAGCGATTGATCGGCCCCGCAGGAACGCCCGCAGCATGGCAGGCATCGAGCAGGCCTTGCTTGGTCCACCCCGCTGCCGCCGCCGCGATTTCGGTATCGAGCGCTGCGGCATTGGCGGTGCGATCACCATTGGTGGCAAAGCGCGGATCGGCGGACAGATGGGCCAGCCCCAGCACCGCCATCAGCTTGTGGAACAAGCCGTCATTGGCGGGCGCAAGGATCACGTGGCCATCGGCCACCGCAAACACCCCGTAAGGCGCGACCTGCGCGTGGGCATTGCCCATCCGCGGGGGGTTTTCGCCGGTGGTGAACAGATAGGTCGCCTGATTGGCGAGTAGCCCGACCGAACAATCCATCAGGCTCATGTCGACCTGTTGTCCGCGTCCTGTCCGCGCCCGCATCAATAGCGCCGCCTGAATGCCGTTGGCTGCCCAGATGCCGGTGGTGATGTCAGATATCGAGATGCCCATCTTGACCGGATGGCCGTGCGGCTCCCCAGTCAGCGACATCAGCCCGCTCATCCCCTGCGCGACGAAATCATAGCCCGCTTCGTGCGCGCGCGGCCCGGTTTGGCCGAAGCCGGTGATCGAACAATAGACGAGGCCGGGATTGCCGCCCGCAACGCTCGCGTAATCGAGGCCGAACTTGGCGAGGCTGCCGGTCTTGAAGTTTTCGATCACCACGTCGGCCCCGGCGATCAGCGCCTTGACCCGCGCAAGATCGCCTGCATCCGCGAAATCGGCGATGATCGAGCGTTTGCCGCGATTGCAGGCGTGGTAATAGGCGGCCTCGCGGTGGACCCGCCCCTGCGCATCGGTGCGCTCTACCCAAGGCGGCCCCCACAGCCGGGTGCCATCGCCTTCCGGGCTTTCCACCTTGATCACATCCGCGCCCAGATCAGCGAGGATCTGTCCCGCAAACGGCCCCGCCAGCACCCGCGCCAGTTCCACCACCTTGAGCCCCGCAAGCGGCGCATCGGGGTTGCGGGGCTGGTCGAGCCACATCGCGTCAATCCCCGCCTGCCGCCAGATGCGCGCGCAGGAAAGCCACGCTATCGGCCAGCACGGGTGCCTTGGCGCGGTAGGGTGTGGACAGCGCCATCACCACCTCCTCGTGGGACAACGGGCCGTAGTTCTTCACCTCGACCGGCGCACCCAACTCGCGCAATTTCGCCGCGAGGTTGTTGGCATTCTTCGCGCGCACCGTGGTATCGCCCTGCGACGTCGCCAGCAGCAGCGGCGGGGCATCTGTGCGGGCATAGGCAATCGGCTGCGTTTCAGCCGGGCGCGGCCATTGCCCCATCGCATCGATCGAACGCTTGCTGGTGAAGGGGTGGAAATCATAGGGGCCAGACAGCCCAACCGCCGCCTTGGTGATGGCAGGATCAACCCCCGCCGCTGTCAGCCGCTGCGTGTCCAGTGCCAGCATCACCGCGACATAGGCCCCCGCCGAATGGCCCATGAACGCGATCCGCGTCGGGTCGCCGCCCTGCGCGGCGATATTGTCGCGCGTCCACGCGACCGCCTCGGCCCCGTCTTCGAGGAAGGCGGGAAAGCGCACCTGCGGCACCTTGCGGTAATCGGGGATGACGACGAGGAAGCCCTGTTTTGCCAGTGCACGCCCGGCAAAAGCATAGGCGGCGCGGTCACCCTTGGCCCAGCCGCCGCCGTACCAGAAGATCACCACCGGCAGCTTGCTTTTGACTGCGGTGTCCGGTGCCCAGATGTCGAGCGTCTGCCCGTGGTTGCCGAAAGGCACGCCTTCGACCACCTGCCGCGCGCCCGCGCCGCCGCCCATCGCCCAGTCATAGGCCGACAGCAGCCGTGGGGGCGAAGTGAAGGCGAGGATGCCGCCGATCACCAACAGCAATGCCAGGCCGACAAACGCGATTCCACGCCGCATCACACCGCGTAATGCGCGGTGGTGGAGGCGGCGATGTCAGCTTCGGTCACGCCGGGGGCCATTTCGATCAGGCGAAAGGGTGAGGCGTGGTCGGGCCGCTGGAACACCGCCAGATTGGTGATCACCATGTCCACCACCCCCGTGCCGGTCAGCGGCAAGGTGCAGGCGGGGATGAATTTGGGGCTGCCGTCCTTGGCGGTGTGATCCATCACTACGATGATCTTCTTGACGCCCGCGACCAGATCCATCGCCCCGCCCATGCCCTTGATCATCTTGCCGGGGATCATCCAGTTGGCGATGTCGCCGTTCTCCGCCACTTCCATCGCGCCCAGCACGGTCAGATCAATATGCCCGCCGCGGATCATCGCAAAGCTGGTGGCGCTGTCGAAATAGGCGCTGTGCGGCAGTTCACTGATGGTCTGCTTGCCGGCGTTGATCAGGTCAGCGTCAACCTCGTCTTCATAAGGGAACGGCCCGATGCCGAGCATCCCGTTCTCGCTTTGCAGCGTCACCATCATCCCTTCGGGGATGTGATTGGCGACCAGCGTCGGGATGCCGATGCCAAGGTTGACGTAATAGCCATCCTGCAATTCGCGCGCGGCGCGCGCTGCCATCTGGTCACGGGTCCAGCTCATGCCGCAACCTCCCTTTCGCGTGTGGTCAGGAATTCGATCTGCTTGTCATAGGGCGCGCCCATCACGATGCGGTTCACGAACACCCCGGCAAGGTGGATCTGATCGGGATCAAGCGCGCCTGCGGGAACGATTTCCTCGACCTCGGCAACGCACACCTTGCCGCAGGTGGCCGCGGGCAGGTTGAAATTGCGCGCGGTCTTGCGGAAGATGAGGTTGCCGGTTTCATCGGCTTTCCACGCCTTGACGATGGCGAGGTCGGCGAAGATGCCGTGTTCAAGGATATAGGTCTGCATCACTCCGTCACGGTCGGGGAAGTCCTTGTGTTCCTTGCCCTCGGCGACTTCGGTGCCGACCCCGGTGCGGGTGTAGAATCCGGGAATGCCCGCGCCGCCTGCGCGCATCCGTTCGGCCAGTGTGCCTTGAGGACAGAATTCAACTGCAAGCTCACCCGCCAGATATTGCCGTTCAAACTCTTTGTTTTCGCCGACATAGGAACTGATCATCTTGGCCACCTGCCGGGTGCGCAGCAGTTTGCCGATGCCTTGATTGTCGATCCCGGCATTGTTGCTGGCAAAGGTGAGGCCAGTCACCCCGCTATCGCGGATCGCGTCGAGCAATCTTTCGGGAATGCCGCATAGGCCAAAGCCCCCTGCGGCGATCAGCATGTCGTTTTTCAGGACGCCTGCAAGCGCACTGGCGGCATCGGAGTAGATTTTGGTCATCGAACTGGTTTGCTCGCTCACTCAATCGGCACGCACAGGCCGTCTGCGGAATGTCACATAGGATGATTAGAGGCTTCGAAGCGCGCTGTCACGCCCATGCGATCGCCAAAGGTGAATTTATATTCATGTTGCGATGCAGCACGCGATTTTGCCATTCAATTGCTGAATAATTAGGCAACTGCTTTCATTGCAAGCAGTTATGTGCGCCCTTTCGTATAGAAACCCTGCGATTTCCTCATTCGTTGCGTCGTATGCAACTATCAATGAGGCTTTCGCACTTGCACAACAGCCATGCCTGCTGCATATGCGAAGTGCCTTTCAGGCATCCTCTCCCAAAACTTTCAAAGCCCGGCCCCGTGCCGGGCTTTTTTTGCCCGGCACAAATCGCCAGGCGTGCCGGACACGCTGCGCCGCCTGCTGATTGCATTCGCCTTTCCTTGTTCCTAGCTATTGGTTTCGACCCAAGACCGCCAGCTGCACAGGGATTCCTTCATGGCCGATGCCGAAACCGCCGCTCCGACCCGCAACGTAAGGTTGCAGGTTGCTCCTGCGCGACAGGAAGAATCGGGGCAGGGCATTGCCCGTATGCCGCGATCGGCGTTCCAGAAGCTCGGGATTACCGAGGGCGATGTGGTCGAAATCACCGGCAAGCGCGCCACTGCCGCGATCGCCATGGCCGCCTATCCGGAAGATGACGCGCTCGATGTGGTGCGGCTCGACGGGTTGCAGCGCGGCAATGCCGAGGCGGGATCGGGTGAGCACGTTGACATCGCCAAAGCCGAATCGCGCCCAGCCACCCGCGTGGTATTTGCGCCTGCCCAGCGTGAAATGCGGCTGCAGGGGCCGACCCAGGCGTTGAAGCGTAATTTCTTCCGCCGCCCGCTGGTGGCCGGTGATCTGGTGGCGACCACCGGGCAGCAGCCGGTGCAGAATATGCCGCCCGATGTTCGCCAGCTCTTGCGCGCTCCAGCCTATGCCTTGACCCAGATTCGCCTCACCGTCGCCGCGACCAGCCCCAAGGGCATCGTCCATATTGACGAGAACACCGAGGTCGAACTGCGCGCCGAATTCGAAGAACCGCGCGATGGCCGGGCGGCGGTCAATTACGATGATGTCGGCGGGATGGACGATACCATTAACGCCTTGCGCGAAATGGTGGAATTGCCGCTGCGCTATCCGGAATTGTTCATCCGCCTCGGCGTCGAACCGCCCAAGGGCGTGCTGCTCCACGGCCCGCCGGGTACCGGCAAGACCCGGTTGGCGCAGGCGGTCGCGAACGAATCGGATGCCGAATTCTTCACCATCAACGGCCCGGAAATCATGGGTTCCGCCTATGGCGAAAGCGAAAAGCGCCTGCGCGAAGTGTTCGAGGAGGCTGCCCGCGCGGCGCCCGCGATCATCTTCATCGACGAAATCGATTCGATCGCGCCCAAACGCACGCAGGTGCCGGGGGAGGCCGAAAAGCGTCTGGTGGCGCAGTTGCTGACGCTGATGGACGGGCTGGAAAAGCGCGCCAATCTGGTGGTGATCGCAGCCACCAATCGGCCCGACGCGATTGACGAGGCATTGCGGCGGCCGGGCCGGTTTGACCGCGAGATTGTGATCGGCGTGCCTGATGAACGCGGGCGGCGCGAGATTCTCAGCATTCACACCCGCGGGATGCCGTTGGAGGCGGCGGTTGATCTGAAAGAACTTGCCCGCGTCACTCACGGCTTTGTCGGCGCGGATATCGCCGCGCTGGCGCGTGAGGCGGCGATTGAGGCGGTGCGGCGGATCATGCCCCGGCTGGATCTGGATGAACGCACGATCCCCCCCGAAGTGCTCGAAGACCTGTGCGTGACCCGCGACGATTTCCTCGCCGCGCTCAAGCGCGTGCAGCCATCGGCCATGCGCGAGGTGATGGTGCAGATGCCCAATGTCAGCTGGAGCGATATCGGCGGCGTGGATGATGCCATCGACAAGCTGAAAGAGGGGATCGAACTGCCGCTGAAAAACCCCGAAGCGTTCCGGCGTCTGGGCATTCGTCCGGCCAAGGGCTTCCTGCTCTACGGCCCGCCGGGCACTGGCAAAACCCTGCTGGCCAAGGCGGTGGCGAAGGAGGCTGAGGCCAATTTCATCTCGATGAAAAGTTCTGACCTGCTGTCGAAATGGTATGGCGAAAGCGAACAGCAAATCGCCCGACTGTTCGCCCGTGCCCGGTCGGTTGCGCCGTGTGTGCTGTTCATCGACGAGATCGATTCACTGGTTCCCGCGCGCGGCAGCGGGCAGGGCGAACCGCAGGTGACGGGCCGCGTGGTCAACACCATTCTGGCCGAAATGGACGGGCTGGAGGAACTGCAATCGGTGATCGTGATCGGCGCGACCAATCGTCCGGCGCTGGTCGATCCGGCGTTGCTGCGGCCCGGCCGGTTTGACGAACTGGTTTACGTCGGCACCCCTGACAAGCCGGGACGTGAGCACATCCTTGGCATTCACACCGCCAAAATGCCGCTGGCGGCGGACGTTGATCTGGCCGCGCTGGCGGGAAAGACCGAACGCTATACCGGGGCCGATCTTGAAGATGTGGTGCGACGCGCCGGCCTGTCCGCGCTGCGCCGTGTGGGCGGCGAAGTGGACGCGGTCAGCGCGCTCGATTTCGACGAGGCTTTAAAGGATTCGCGCGCCACCGTGACCGAGGCGATGGAGGCTGAATACAAGAATATGCGCGGCGAGCTGAAAAAGCGCGCGGCGGAAGTTCACCCGATCGGCTTCATCGCGCCGGATATGCTGACCCCGACGCGGGAGAAAAAGCACGATTGAGCGGGCTGGGTTAGAGGATCGGGCACACTCCAAAGTTCCGCAAATGTTTCACGTGAAACATTGCTGCGAGCACCGCAATCGCGCTGTCTGGAAGTGTCTAAGGGGGGTCTAAAGGGGGTCTAGCCTGCCCTAATGCGCCGCGTCCCATGATCGGCCCGTGCCGATATCGACCCCCAGCGGCACGGTGAGTTCGACGGCTGGCAGCGCGGCTTCGGCCATCACGCGGCGGATGATCGGGGTGGCGGCTTCGACGCGGTCCTCTGGCAGTTCGAACACCAATTCGTCGTGCACCTGCAACAGCATCCGCACATCGTGGAGGCCCGCATCGCCCAGCGCGGGCAGCATCCGCGCCATTGCGCGCTTGATGATGTCGGCGCTGGTGCCCTGGATCGGGGCATTGATCGCGGCGCGCTCGCTCCCCTGACGTTCGGCCTGGTTCTTGGAATTGATCCGCGGGAACCACGTTTTGCGCCCGAACAATGTCTCGGAATAACCCTTGGCCCGCACGGTTTCGAGCGTTTCGTGGATGTAGCGCTGGATGCCGGGGAAACGCTGGAAATAGGTGTCGATCATCGCCTGCGCTTCTTCGGGCGTAACCTCCAGCCGCCCCGCCAAGCCCCAGCGTGAAATTCCGTAAAGTATTGCAAAATTTATAGTTTTTGCCCGCGCGCGGGTGTCGCGGGTGACTTCGCCGAACATTTCGGTGGCGGTGCGGGCGTGGATGTCCTCACCCGCCGCGAATGCCGCCTTCAGCGTGTCGACCCCGGCCATATGCGCGGCCAGCCGCAATTCGATCTGCGAATAGTCGGCGGCCAGCAGGACATTGCCCGGTTCGGGCACAAAGGCTTCACGAATCTGGCGGCCAATCGCGGTGCGGATCGGGATATTCTGCAAGTTGGGATCGGTCGACGACAGCCGCCCGGTCTGCGCGCCGACCAGGCTGTAGCTGGTGTGAACACGCCCGGTCGCCGGATTTATCGCGGCTTGCAGCGCATCAGTATAGGTCGATTTCAGCTTCGCCAACTGCCGCCATTCGAGCACTTTGCGGGCAATCGGCGCGCCTTCCCCGGCGAGCTTTTCCAGCACCGAGACATCGGTCGAATATTGTCCGCTCTTGCCCTTCTTCCCGCCCTTGTGCCCCAATTTGTCGAACAGGATATCGCCCAACTGCTTCGGGCTGCCGACGGTGAATTCCTGCCCGGCAAGGCTATGGATTTCCCCTTCGAGCCGGGCAATCTCGACCGCAAATTCCTCTGACAGCTTTGCCAGCCGCGCGCGGTCAACCCGGATCCCTTCGCGCTCCATCGCGGCGACCACCGCGATCAGCGGGCGGTCAACCCGCTCATAGACCCGCGTGCCACCTTCGATGGCGAGGCGCGGTTTGAGGTGGCGGTATAGCCGCAGGGTGACGTCGGCATCCTCGGCGGCATAAGGCGTCGCGCGGTCGAGCGGCACTTCGCTGAACAAGATCGCCTTCTTGCCGGTGCCGCACACGTCCTTGAACGCAATCGGGGTATGGCCGAGGTGGCGCTGGCTGAGCTCGTCCATCCCATGGCCGCCGCCCATGCCTTCCTCCCCGCGTCCGGCATCCAGCGCAAAACTGATCACCATCGTATCGTCAATCGGGGCGACATTGATCCCCTGACGCGCGAAGATGTTGAGATCATACTTGCCGTTCTGGAACACCTTGAGGACGGCTGCATCCTCCAGCAGCGGCCCTAGCGCGGCGAGCGCGGCGGCCATGCCCACCTGCTGCGGCTTTTGCGCGAACATATCGTCCCCGCCCCCCTCGATATTATGGTGCGCGAGCGGGATGTAGCACGCGTCATTGGGGCCAAGCGCAAGGCTGACCCCGACCAGATCGGCGCGCATCGCATCGAGCGAGGTGGTTTCGGTATCAACCGCCACCACCCGTGCAGCGAAGGCGCGCTCGATCCATGCTTCCAGCCGCTCGATCGTCTGCACCGTTTCATAGGCGCTGTGATCGACGGGGGGCATATCGGGCAGCGGCTGGCGGTTGGCGCTGCCATTGGCGCCGTCCCCGTTTGCTCCCGGCGTATCGGGTTTGGGCGGGTTCAAATCGGTGGTGCGCGACGGGCTGCCGCGCCCTGCATCCAGCCGCCGCAGCAGCGAGGTGAAGCCGTGCTGTTCAAGGAAAGCCGCCAGCGGGGCGGGCGGGACGGGGCCAAGCTTCATTTCCGCAATCGGCTGCGGCAGCGCGCAATCTTCTTTCAGCGTTACCAGCACCTTGCTCAGTTCGGCATCGCTGCGGCTTTCGATCAGGCGGTCTTTGAGCTTCGATGGCTTCATGTCGGACGCCGCATCCAGCGCCGCGGTGAGCGAGCCGTGTTCAGCGATCAGCTTGCTCGCGGTTTTTGGCCCAACCCCGAAAATGCCCGGCACATTGTCAGCCGTGTCCCCCATCAACGCCAGCACATCGCCCACCAGTTCGGGCGGGACGCCGAATTTCTCTTCGACTTCATCGAGATAGATGCGCTGGTTCTTCATCGTATCGAGCATATCGATCCGGGCGGGGCCGTGCGGCCCATCAACCTCGCCCACCAATTGCATCAGATCCTTGTCGGATGAAACGATGGTCACGTCCCATCCCATGCGCTGCGCCTCGCGCGCGTAGGAGGCGATCAGATCGTCGGCCTCCAGCCCTGCTTCCTCGATGCAAGGCAGGCTGAAGGCGCGGGTGGCATCGCGGATCAGCGGGAATTGCGGCACCAGGTCTTCGGGCGCAGGGGGGCGGTTGGCCTTGTATTCGGCGTAGATTCCGTTGCGGAAACTGATTGATCCTGCGTCAAGGATCACCGCAAGGTGGGTCGGCCCGTCGGCCGCATCAAGATCGGCGGCGAGCTTCCACAGCATGGTGGTGTAGCCATAGACCGCGCCGACCGGCGTGCCGTGCGGATTGGTGAGCGGGGGCAGCCGGTGATAGGCCCGGAAGATATAGGATGATCCATCGACGAGATAGAGGTGCTGTTTGGAAGGTTCGGCCATGCCGCCTGCTAGCACCCGGCAAAGCGCGCGGGTAGAGGGGGATCGCAGGTGGCGGGGCGTTAAATTGTGGCAGGAAAACGGCGAAATTTGGGCGGCGGTGCCTTAATTCGCTTGCGCTGCCGCAATCTTGCCATTATTTGCAGCGGTGAACCGGAGTTCAGTCGCCGGGTTCGACGCAATCCCAAGCGGGGTGCGTGACATTCGCTGAAGAAGGAATTCATATTATGCGTAAGATCATTCTTGCTGCCGCGATCGCCACCTCGGCCCTCGGCCTTGCTGCTTGCAGCGGCGAAACCGCCACCGAAACCGAAGAAGCTGCCGACGCGATGGCTGCTGACGCCGAAGCCAACGCCGACGCCGCTGTTGAAGCCGTCGAAGGCGCTGCCGACGCGACTGCCGAAGCTGCTGAAGCAACCGCCGACGCCGCGACCGAAGCTGCTGATGCCGCTGCCGCGACCGCCGAAGCTGCGACTGCTGCTGCCGAGTAATCGGATATGATCCGCACCGCTTTTGCGGTGGCGGTCATACAGAAGGGCGGTGCCGAAAGGCGCCGCCCTTTTTGCTGCCTGTCATGAATTGAACCGAGGATCAGCCCCCGGTTGAATAGGGGGCGGCGGTCCAGTTCTTGGTCGGGTTCTGCTGCGCGCGCACTGCAAAACCATCATACAGCGCGCGGGCAATCGCTGCGATGCGCTGCTCGCGGGCCAGCCTGGTTCCCTGCCCCGTCACATAGATCGCCACTGCAATCGCGCGGCCATCGGGGGTTTCGATGATGCCGATATCGCTCGACGTGTTGTTCAAGGATCCGGTCTTGTGGCTCACCCGCGCTTCGAGCGGGATGTGCGCCGGAATGCGGCGCTTGCCGGTAATGGTGCGGCTCATCGCGCCAAGCAAGACCTGACGGCTTTGGTCGGACAGGAACTCCCCGCGATACAGGCCCGCCAGCAGGCGCACCATCGCGCGCGGCGTGGCGGCATCGCGCGGGTCGATGTGGTTGGCGGGATCATATTCGCCATCATCGCGCACCAAGGTCGCGATATCGCGGTTGATGCTGAAATCATTGATGCCCTGCCGCCGCATCCAGTCATTGACCACAGCCGGCCCGCCGATCGCGGCCAGCATCGCATCGGTCGCCGGATTGCTCGACCGGGTTATCATGATCTCGATCAGGTCGATTGCGGGCATATATTGCCCTTCGCGCACCGGAGCCTTGGGCGAGGAATATTTGGCCGAACGCACCGCCATCATCAGCGGAAATTCCGAAGTCAGCGAATAGCGCCCTTGTTCGACCATTTCGAGATAGGCCGCGCCAATCGCGATCTTGCTGGTCGATGCCAACGGGAACAATTGGTCGCCCAGCACCATGATTTCCTCGCCAGTGGCAAGGTCAATTGCGGCAACGCCAATGCGGCCCTGGTCGGCGTTTGCAAGTTCGGCGATGCGTTGTTCAAAGCTGGAGGCATAGATCGCCTCAAAGCTCTGCGGCTCGCGCATTTGCGTGCCAAACGCGGTGTCGAAACTGGCCTGAAGTTCGTCAGCGCGCGCGGCGGCCGGCATTGCCAAGGCCGCAAAAGCAGCGGCAAAACCAGTGGCGAGAGCAAGGATACGAGAGCGTGCCATAGGGATAAGCTACTCCGGCAGGGTTTATGACGGATTAATAAACCATACTAGTCATGCCCGATTCGCCGCGACAAGGCCTCATGTTAACCAGTGCGGTGAATGGTGCGCAGGTCGCGACAGGGCAGCGCGCAGGCGCGATTCGCCGCTCCTCGACCGCAGTGGCAGGTTCGTCGAATGGGGGCTTGCCGGTGCGGGCCTGGACTTGACTGCACCGGTGATCCCGGCAGTCTGGCGGCAAGGCTTTCAACCAAGGGGACATTATGACCAACACCGCCTCGCTGCGCGCCACCCGCGCTGCTCTTTCCGCACTGATGCTGTCTGCCTCGGGCATCGCCTTTGCGCAAAGTGCCCCGATCGTGCAGCCCGGTGCGCCGGGGCAGGCGAGCCAGACGCTCACCGCCGAACAGGCGACCCGGCTGGTGACGGCGGGTTACGCACCGGCTGACGTTACCTTCATGCAGCACATGATCGTGCACCATCAGCAGGCGGTCGATATGGCGGTGCTGGTCAAGGATCGCACCAATACCGAAGACCTGGTGGCGATTGCCGGACGGATCGAATCGAGCCAGGCTGACGAAATCGCCTTCATGAAAGGCTGGCTGGCTGAACGCGGCCAGCCCGCCGAAGACCCGATGTTGCAGGGGCACAACGCCCACCACGCCCACGCGACCATGGCAGGCATGGCCTCCCCCGAACAGATGCAGGCGCTGGCCGCGGCCAAGGGCGTGGATTTTGACCGGCAATTCCTCACCCTGATGATCGCTCACCACGAAGGCGCGGTGGAGATGGTGGAAAAGCTGCTCGATGAAGATGGCACTGCGGTTGACCCGGTATTGTTCCGCTTCATCAGCGATATCGAAAACGAACAGACCGGCGAGATCGCGCGGATGGACAAGCTGCTGGCCGGCTTGTCGGCAGACCCGCGTTCAGGGCTTGCTGCCGGGTTCGATAATGCCGGTGAGGCGATCCTGAACCTCACCAAACTGGCCAGCCTTGCCAAGCCCGCCGGGTTCTTTGATCCTGCCAACCCAGCCGATCTGCGCCCGCTGGCTGCCCCCAGAAAGGACAAGCAAAAAGCAGATAAAGACAAGCAGGACGGAGGCAAGGCCGCACCTGAACCGGCCGAACCCGCCGCCGCGCCCGGTCAAGCGGCTGCCGATGCCATCCCTGCACCCGATCAAGCCGCCGCAGATGCCGTACCGCCCGCACCGGCTGAACGGGCCGAAGAGGACAGCCTGACCGAATTTGCCGAACGTTCGCCGCTGCTCAACTTCGCCAACACCGACATCGCGTTTTTTGGCGATGTGATGGTCGCAGGCTCTTACCACGGGTTCAACATCTACAAATTGGGCGATGACGGCGTGCCCAATCTGATGAGCAGTGTCGTGTGCCCCGGCGGGCAGGGCGATGTCTCGGTGGCTGGCAACCTGCTGGTGATGAGTGTCGAACAGACCCGCGGGCGCATCGATTGCGGGCTGCAAGGCGCGCCGGGCAAGGTCAGCACCGAAAGGTTCCGGGGGCTGCGCATCTTCGATATTTCTGACCTCACCCGTCCGGTGCAGGTCGGCGGGGTGCAGACCTGCCGGGGCAGCCACACGCATTCAATCGTTAGCGCCGATGACACGCGGCTGATCGTCTATAACTCCGGCACCGCTGGGGTGCGTGAGGAGGAAGAGCTGGCCGGGTGCATCGGCGGGATTCCGGGCGACACCCGCACCGCGCTGTTTTCGGTCGACGTGATCGAGATTCCGGTGGCCAATCCCGCGGCAGCCCGGATCATCAAAAGCCCGCGCGTGTTTGCCGATACCGAATCGGGCGAAATCGCCGGGTTGTGGCGCGGCGGCGATCATGGCGACGGCACACAGCGCACCGCGCAGACCAACCACTGTCACGACATCACGGTGTTCCCCGCGCTGAAGCTGGCGGCGGGCGCGTGTTCGGGCAACGGCATCCTGTTCGACATCAGCGATCCTGTGAACCCCAAGCGGATCGACGCGGTAACTGACACCACCTTTGCCTATTGGCATTCGGCCACCTTCAACAATGATGGCACCAAGGTGATCTTCACCGATGAATGGGGCGGCGGCGGGCGGCCGCGCTGCAAGGCATCCGATCCCAAGACCTGGGGCGCCAATGCGATCTACGATATCGTCGATGGCAAGCTGGTGTTCCGCGCGCACTATAAAATGCCTGCGCCGCAGACCGACATGGAAAACTGCGTTGCGCATAACGGATCGATCATCCCGGTGCCGGGCCGCGATCTGTTTGTGCAGGCGTGGTATCAGGGCGGCCTTTCGGTGATGGACTTTACCGACAGCGCGAGCCCCAAGGAAATTGCCTATTTCGATCGCGGCCCGATTGATACCAAGCAGTTGGTGCTGGGCGGATACTGGTCAACCTACTGGTATAACGGCCATATCTACGGCACCGAGATCACGCGCGGGATCGACGTGTTTGCGCTTCAGCCGAGCGAACACCTGACCGAGGCGGAAATCGCGGCGGCCAAGGCGGCCATCTACGAAGGCGGCCGCTTCAACCCGCAAACCCAGACACGGGTGACGTGGGATGCAGCGGTGATCGAAGCCGCCGAGGCCAGCCGCAAGGGCGGGTGAGGGGTTCGCGCGCCGGAGGCAATCATCATCGCCCGCCGTTTCAGGCGGCGATGATGGCCTGCTGAATTTCCTCGATCGGGCGGCCTGCGAAAGATTTGTCGATTTCCCCGACCAGCCGTTTTTCAAGCTCGGCATGGTAATGGTGGCGCATTTCGCCCAGCGTTTTGGGGTCAGCGATGATCAGCAGCGCCTCAATCTCACCGGCAATCGCCTTGGCGTTGAGCCATTCGGCAGCCGCGGCCCCGTGCGCCAGTTCATCCAGCTGCGTGCGGCCCAGCAGTTTGCCGAGTTGATCCTGATGGCGCACCCCGGCGCTGAAATTGGTCGGCACCAGTTCGGGCCGCGCTTCGGGCACCAGCCTTGGTTCAAAAATTTGCCCGTCGTTGCGCAACAGTGAAAAATTCTCACCATCAAGCAAGGCGACGTGGGCTTTGTGTGCAAGCTTCATAATTCCCCTTTCTTCGGCCAGTGCCGGGGTTCGCCCCGACTGCCGAAAGCGATAACAGAAAAACCCCGGAGGCGCGAACCTCCGGGGCTTATCCGTTTCTGCCGGAAGGCGATACCGCCTCCGGGAAGTCACCAGCGCGAGAGCTTAGAAACCCATGCCGCCCATGCCGCCCATGTCAGGCATCGCAGGTGCGGACGACTTGTCTTCCGGGCGTTCCACGATTGCCGCTTCGGTGGTGATCAGCAGGCCAGCGACCGAGGCCGCATCCTGCAACGCCACGCGAACCACCTTGGTCGGATCGATCACGCCCGAGGCGACGAGGTTCTCATAGGTGTCGGTCGCCGCGTTGAACCCTTGGGTTTCGTCATCTTCGCGCAGCAGGTTGCCCGCAACCACCGCGCCATCATGGCCGGCGTTCTGGGCGATCTGCTTGATCGGGGTGGTGATCGCCTTGCGGATGATGTCGATGCCGCGGGTCTGGTCTTCGTTCGCGCCCTTCATCCCTTCCAGGGCTTTGGTGGCGTAAAGCAGCGCGGTGCCGCCGCCCGGAACGATGCCTTCTTCGACCGCAGCGCGGGTCGCGTGGAGCGCGTCATCAACGCGGTCCTTGCGTTCCTTCACTTCGACTTCGGATGCGCCGCCAACCTTGATCACGGCCACGCCGCCAGCCAGCTTGGCAAGCCGTTCCTGCAGCTTTTCGCGGTCGTAATCGCTGGTGGTGTTGTCGATCTGGGTGCGGATTTCAGCCACGCGCGCCTTGATGTCGTCAGCTGCGCCGGCGCCATCGACGATGGTGGTGTTGTCCTTGTCGATCGAAACCTTCTTGGCTTCACCCAACATCCCGACAGTGACGTTTTCGAGCTTGATGCCGAGGTCTTCGGAAATCATCTCGCCCTTGGTCAGGATCGCGATGTCCTGCAGCATCGCCTTGCGACGATCGCCAAAGCCGGGGGCCTTGACCGCCGCAACCTTCAGCCCGCCGCGCAGCTTGTTGACCACCAGGGTCGCCAGCGCTTCGCCTTCGATATCTTCGGCGATGATCAGCAGCGGACGGCCCGACTGCACCACAGCTTCAAGGATCGGCAGCATCGACTGCAGGTTCGACAGCTTCTTTTCGTGGATCAGGATATAGGGATTTTCCAGTTCCACGGTCATCTTGTCGGGGTTGGTGATGAAGTAGGGCGACAGGTAGCCGCGATCAAACTGCATGCCTTCGACGACATCGAGTTCAAATTCGAGGCCTTTGGCTTCCTCGACGGTGATCACGCCTTCCTTGCCGACCTTTTCCATGGCCTGAGCGATTTTTTCGCCCACTTCCACGTCGCCATTGGCCGAAATGATCCCGACCTGCGCGATTTCGGAGGAACCTGACACGTCCTTCGAACGGCTCTTGAGGTTTTCGACCACCTTGGTGACGGCCAGATCAATGCCGCGCTTCAGATCCATCGGGTTCATGCCGGCGGCGACCGACTTCATGCCTTCGGTGACAATCGCCTGAGCGAGCACGGTGGCGGTGGTGGTGCCATCGCCAGCCGTATCATTGGCCTTGCTGGCGACTTCGCGCAGCATCTGTGCGCCCATGTTTTCGAACTTGTCCTTAAGTTCGATTTCCTTGGCGACGGTGACGCCGTCCTTGGTGATGCGCGGTGCGCCGAAGCTCTTGTCGATCACGACGTGGCGCCCCTTGGGGCCGAGCGTGACCTTGACGGCATTGGCGAGGATATCGACGCCGCGCAGAATGCCTTCGCGGGCTTCGCGGCCGAACTTTACGTCCTTGGCAGCCATGATTGTTTCTCCTGAAATTGGTTGTTTGGAAAGGAAAAGCTTGTGGGATCAGCCGATGATCCCCATGATGTCGCTTTCCTTCATGATCAGCAGGTCTTCCCCGTCGATCTTGACTTCGGTGCCCGACCACTTGCCGAACAACACGCGGTCGCCGGCCTTGACATCCATCGGGATGCGGTCGCCGTCTTCGTCACGGGCGCCGTCGCCAACGGCGACGATTTCGCCTTCGCTCGGCTTTTCCTGAGCGCTATCGGGGATGATGATGCCGCCAGCGGTCTTCTGGTCGGCTTCGATGCGACGGACCACAACGCGGTCGTGCAGCGGACGAAATGCCATGATGATGACCTTTCCTTGAATGAATGAGGTGTCTTGGCACTCTCCGCTTGAGAGTGCCAACGGGGCACATTTGGTCGTGGGCTGCGAATGAATCAAGGGCTGAACCGCAAAAAAATTCACTGCGCAGATGATTGTGCAGCTGATTTGGCGCGTGGGGTGGTCAGGGCTGGCCCGGTCGTTTATCTGGCACCGCAACCCGACCGATCCCGCGCACAGGCGCGGCCCATCCGATGGAGCCATTCCCCCGATGACCAGTCCGAAGCTCGCCAATCTCAACGCGAAACTCGCAAACGAGTTTGATATCGCCGCGCAGGCGCTGGTCTGGCTGCGCGAAAGCATCCCGCAATTAGCCGGGGCAATTGCGGTATTGGTGATCGGGGTGATCCTTGCCCGGTTGCTGTCAAAGGCGGCTGACCGCGCGCTGACCCGATCCGACCGGATCGAGCCGACGGTCGCCAAATTCCTCAGCAACATCATCAAATATGTGCTGTGGGTGGTGGTGGCCGTCACGGTGCTGACCCAGTTCGGGGTGAGAACCACCAGCATCATCGCCGCGCTTGGCGGTCTGGCACTGGCGGTCGGCCTCGCGCTGCAAGGCACGCTCAGCAATGTCGCGGCGGGGGTGATGATCCTGATCCAGCGCCCGTTCCGGGTGGGGGAGGCGATTAGTGCGGGCACCGTCACCGGCACGGTTCAGGCGATTGGCCTGTTTACCACCGAAATCCTCCAGTATGACGGGCTGTATGTAATGGTTCCCAACAATGAATTGTGGAACAAGCCGATCGTCAACTTTACCCGGATGCCGACCCGCCGGTTCGAACTGCTGATCGGCATTGGCTATTCAGACAATATCGAACAGGCGCGCGCGGAATTGCTGGCACTGGCGGCGGCCGATGACCGGGTGTTGGATGATCCCGAACCGGTGGCGTTTGTATCCGCCTTGGCCGATAGCGCGGTCACGATCGGGCTGCGGGTGTGGTGCGCGACCGATGATTACCTCGCGCTGTCATGGGCGTTGACCGAGGCGGCCAAGACCCGCTTTGGCGAAGTGGGAATCACCATTCCCTTCCCGCAGCGCGAAGTGCGAACCATCGTCGCGAGTGCTTAACGCGCGGTCAGGCCCAGCGCTTCGCGCCGATACCAGCGCCAGATCAGCAGCGCGGCGGCAAAGAACAGCCCGGTGGCCAGCCCGATCCACACGCCGGTGCCTTGCAGTGGCGTGAAAAAGCCGAGGCCGACCGACATGCCGATGCCCGGCACCCAATAGCTGAAGATCGCGATCCACATCGGCACGCGGGTGTCCTGCAATCCCCTGAGCGCGCCAGCCGCCACCGCCTGCACCCCGTCCGCCAGCTGGAATATCGCCGCCAGCACCAGGTATTGCAGCGCGAAACCAACCAGCGCGGCATTGGCCGGCGCGGCGGGATCGACATAGATCGTCAGCAGCAATTCGGGGAATGCAACCATCGCGCCCGCGGTCAACACCATGAACCCCGTGCCGATCCCCAGCGCCACCCAGCCAGCCCGCGCCACGCCCACCGGATCGCGCGCACCATAGAAATAGCCGACCCGGATGGCCGCGGCCTGTCCGACCCCGAACGGCACCTGAAACGCCATCGCCGCCAGTTGCAACGCCACGGTATGCCCCGCCAGTTCTGCCGCGCCGAACCGCCCCATCAGAAACGCTGCCGCCCCGAAAATGCCTGCCTCGGCGGTGATCGTCAGTGCAATCGGGGTGCCGATCCGGACAATCTGCTTCAGCCGCGCCCAATCGGGCGACCAGATCCTGCCCAACACGTGATAGCGGTGCAGCCGCCGGTCAAACCGGATCGCGGCAATATAGGTGCCCAGCGTGAAGAACGCGGTGATGATCGTGGCCACGGCGGCCCCGGCCAGCCCCATTTCCGGCGCGCCGAGGTTGCCGTAAATAAAGGCGTAATTGGCCAGCGCGTTGACGAAAATGCCTAGCCCGGTGATCGCGGTGGCAAAGATCGGGCGGCCCAGCGCCGACACGAAATTGCGCAGCACCGCCGCCAGCAGCATCGGCACCATCGAAAACACGACCACGTTATTATACTGGTTGGCGAGCGCCATAATGCCCGCCTGCTGGCCCGACACACGCATGATCGGATCAAGCAGCAGGCACAGCCCCATCCCGCCAATCCCGGCGATCACCGCAAGCCATAATGCCATCCGCACCGAGCGCCGCACCGGGCGCAGTGCAGGCGCGCGTGCGCCGACCGATTCGGCAATCAGCGGCGCGACTGCACCGATCAATCCGGTCAGCGCCCACAGCACCAGCCCGAACAGCGACACCGCCAGCGCCGATCCAGCCAGTTCCTCCTCACCCAGCCGGGCGATGAAGATCACGTCGACCGCATAGGTCAGCATTTGCAGCAGATTGGCAGCCGCCAACGGCCCCGCCAGCCCCAGCGTGGCGCGCAGTTCCTGGCCCCAGGTGGGCGTGTTGAGGGGTATGGCCTGTTGCATGATCGTTCCGGTGCCCGCCGAAAGGCAGCCGGCCCCGATAGGCGCAGCCGCGATTCGGGGAAAGCACCAAAGCGGGCGCAGGGCGGAAAAGGCCGGTGGAGATGCAAAAAGGGCGGCACCATCGCTGGCGCCGCCCTCCCATCTGCGAGTGCTTCAAGACACCCGCAAAACTTAAGCGAAAGCTTACTTGAGCTCGACAGTGCCGCCGGCTTCTTCGATCTTCTTCTTGATCTCTTCGGCTTCGGCCTTGTTGATGCCTTCCTTGATCGCCTTCGGAGCCGATTCCACAAGGGTCTTGGCTTCGGTCAGGCCCAGACCAGTGATGGCGCGGACTTCCTTGATGACCTGAATCTTCTTCCCGCCGTCGCCGGTCAGGATAACATCGAATTCGGTCTGCTCTTCGACAGCTTCGGCAGCAGCGGCCGGGCCGGCGGCAACCGCAACCGCAGCAGCGGCGCTAACGCCCCATGCTTCTTCGAGCGCCTTGGCAAGATCAGCTGCCTCAAGCACGGTCAGCTTCGAAAGTTCTTCTACAAGCTTGGCAATATCAGCCATGATGGTTCACTCCAAATTTTGGCGGGGCCGGACACCATGTCCATAACCCCAAGATTGTGTCGTCTGACGAAAAACGTCTCTTAGGCTGCCTTGTCCGCATAGGCGGCGAAAACACGGGCGACCTTCGCGGCGGGCGCGGTAACGACCTGAGCGATTTTCGTCGCCGGGGCGTTGACCAGACCGATGAGCTTGGCGCGCAGCTCGTCGAGGCTCGGCATCGAGGCAAGCGCCCTGATCCCGGCTTCATCGAGCACCACCGAACCCATCGAACCGCCGACGATTTCAAGCTTGTCGTTCGTCTTGGCGAAATCGACAGCGGCCTTTGCAGCCGCGACCGGGTCTTTCGACCAGGCCAGCCCGACCGGGCCGGTGAACATATCATCCAGCCCGACATAGTCGGTGTTTTCAAGGGCGAGCTTGGCGAGACGATTCTTCGCAACCTTATAGGATGCACCAGCATCGCGCATCTTCGTGCGCAAGTCGGTGGACTGAGCCACCGTCATGCCGAGATTGCGGGTGACGACCACCACGCTGACCTCGTTGAAGACCGCATTGAGCTGGGCAACCGCGTCGGCTTTCTGCGAACGATCCATGCCATACTCCTTCACATTTGACCGTTCGGGATGGCTCCCGGACGATCGGCTACGTTTGTCCGCACGCGGAGCCGAGGCTCCGAACACGGGCGAGTCCGTCGAAAGGGAAGGAGGGTGTGCGCCAGCATCATGGCCAGCACGCGGGCGATTGCTTGCGCAAAATCGCCGGAATCTCGTTTCCCCGTCTAGGCTGGAAATTAAGAAGGCTCAATTGCCTTCACCAACTGTCTCGGACGGATGACCCCCGAAAGGGTCGGCAGGGCCATTAGCGACGGGGGGCGCAGAGTCAATCAAAAGCGTGAGAGCCCGATCTCCAACGTGTGAGCCCCCGCGCAGGCGGGGGTCTCAGTCGATGTAGCGCCATCCCGTCCGAGATCCCCGCCTTCGCGGGGACTCACATGGTTTCGCTACTCCCCTTCATAGGCGAGAAGATCGCCCGGCTGGCATTCCAGTTCGCGGCAGATCGCAGCGAGGGTGGAAAAACGGATCGCCTTGGCCTTGCCGGTCTTGAGGATCGAGAGGTTGGCGAGCGTCAGGCCCACGCGTTCGGCCAGATCTGTCAGGGTCATGCGGCGCGCGTGAAGCAGGTCGTCGAGTTTCACCATGATCCGGGTTCCTTCGATGTCATCGTTGATCGGGGGCATCAGACGGTTCCCTCCAGATCGGCGCGCATTGCAGTGCCGTGGCGGAAGACGCGGGCGAGGATGAACAGCGTGAGGACGAGAACGATGCCGCCAAAATCAACACCTGCGTCCACCGAAATCGCATCTTCCCCGGCAATGCTGGCAATATAGGTGCCAAGAATCGCAAGCGGGATGGCGGCAATATTGATGGCCAGCATGATCCAGCCCATCGCTGTCAGCCGATCAGCATTGGCGGGTATGAACGGGTCGCCTTCGCCAACACTGCGGACGATTGCCAGCATGGATTGGAAGAAGCGCCACGCGAGATACAACAGGGCTGCCACACCCGCGAGCAGCAGCGCGATCAGTGCCCGTATGTCGACTGTAAGCGGTGCGATCTCGGGCGCATCCACGAATTCGGCGCCGAAGATTAAAACGCCGGGAATGCAGATCACAACGATGATCCCGGCAAAGGCCAGCACCCCAACGATCAGCCAGATAATTGCCTTGGCGATGATCAGCAAAGGGTCGTTGGGTTGGTAGCGGTGGTTGCCCATGGTCATTATCCCCGGTTGGAGTGGGTCAATCATGCGATTTCAAAAGCGGCGTGCGGGACGTGAGTCTGCATAGGGGGCACGGCAACGATTGCACCGATTGATCCAAAGGCGAGGACGCAGGCGGCAACAACAGCAAGCGTGTGATTGAAAACATGGTTCATATCGATTTCCTTTAATGTTCACATCGTATGTCGATAAAATCCCTCTAACCCGATTCGCGGCTTATCGTCAATCAATAATATTGAAAAACGATATTTCAGGCGTTGTTTTTCGGTAAACCCGTCAAACTCGGCGCGATCATTCCCGCGCAGCGTTGACAGGCGCGGGGGGTAATCCTACATGGCGCTTTCTCGCTCGCTTCGAGCAGGACTGATTCATGCGCGGGTATCGGTCTGGGAATGGAAGCGGCGACACGCCATTTTCGCGACGCATGTTGAACGGCTGCTGCCAGTATCATTCTTCCAAGAGTGGTGCAGGGCACGCAGCGCTTGCGCGTCGCAATCGGCACCCATTCGCGCGGAACGACACGATATTTTCCTGTCCGCGCGGATAAGCTTCGCGCGGCCCAATCAAAGAGGCACATCTCCTCCATGGCAACCAAGGCGAAGACGCCCGTCACCCGCAGCCGCAAGGCCGAGGGCACCGCGAAAAAGCGCATCCGCAAGATTTTCGGCGACATCCACGAAGTCGTGCAGATGCCGAACCTGATCGAGGTGCAGCGCGAAAGCTACGAACAGTTCCTGCGGTCTGACAAGGCGACGGGCTATGTCTCCGGCCTCGAAAAGACCCTGCGTTCCGTGTTCCCGATCCGCGATTTCGCCGGCACTGCCGAGCTTGATTTCGTGCATTACGAACTCGAAGAACCCAAATACGACACCACCGAATGCCGTCAGCGCGGGATCACCTATGCCGCGCCGATGAAGGTGACGCTGCGCCTGATCGTGTTCGAAGTGGATCAGGAAACCGAAACCCGCTCGGTGCTCGATATCAAGGAGCAGGACGTTTACATGGGCGACATGCCGCTCATGACCGATAACGGCACCTTTATCGTCAACGGCACCGAACGCGTGATCGTATCGCAGATGCACCGTTCGCCGGGCGTGCTGTTCGATCATGATCGCGGCAAAACCCATTCGTCGGGCAAGCTGCTGTTTGCTGCCCGCGTGATCCCCTATCGCGGGTCGTGGCTCGATTTCGAATTCGACGCCAAGGACATCGTCAACGTCCGCATCGACCGCAAGCGCAAGCTGCCGGTCACCGCGCTGCTTTATGCGCTCGGCCTTGATGCCGAAGACATCCTGCAGCATTTCTATGACACGGTCGTTTGGGACCGCGCGAAAGACGGGTGGAAGATCCCGTTCGTGGCCGAACAATGGCGCGGGTCCAAGCCGACCTTCCCGCTGATCGACGCCGCCACCGGCGAAGAAGTGTTCCCCGCCGGGCAGAAGATTTCCCCGCGCGCTGCCAACAAGGCGGCCAAGGATGGCCTCGCTGATCTGCTGTTGCCGACCGAGGAAGTCGTCAGCCGCTATGCCGCGCGCGACATCATCGATGAAGGCACGGGCCGCATCTATATCGAAGCCGGTGACGAATTGACGCTCGAACATGTCGAGGCTTTCGACAAGGCCGGGATTGACCGGCTCGAACTGCTCGACATCGATGAAATCAACACCGGCCCGTGGATCCGCAACACGCTCAAGGTCGACAAGGCCGAAAACCGTGATGAGGGCCTCGAATCGATCTACAAGGTGATGCGTCCGGGCGAACCGCCGACGAAGGAAACTGCCGAGGCATTGTTCGAAGGCCTGTTCTTCGATGCCGAACGCTATGACCTGTCGGCTGTGGGCCGCGTCAAACTCAACATGCGGCTTGGGCTTGATGCCGAAGACACCGTGACCACGCTGCGCAAGGAAGATATCCTGGCGGTGGTCAAGGAACTGGTCGGCCTGAAAGACGGCAAGGGCGACGTCGATGATATCGACAACCTCGGCAACCGCCGGGTGCGTTCGGTGGGCGAGTTGCTGGAAAACCAGTACCGCGTCGGCCTGCTACGCATGGAGCGCGCGGTCAAGGAACGGATGTCGTCGGTCGATGTCTCGACCGTGATGCCCAATGACCTGATCAACGCCAAGCCCGCCGTGGCCGCGGTGCGTGAATTCTTCGGCTCATCACAGCTGTCGCAGTTCATGGATCAGACCAACCCGCTGGGCGAAGTCACCCACAAACGCCGCGTTTCGGCTTTGGGCCCGGGCGGTTTGACCCGCGAACGCGCAGGTTTTGAAGTGCGCGACGTTCACCCGACCCATTATGGCCGGATCTGCCCGATTGAAACGCCCGAAGGCCCGAACATCGGTCTGATCAACTCGCTGGCTTCGTTCAGCCGAGTCAACAAATACGGCTTCATCGAAACCCCTTATCGCAAGGTGATCGACGGCAAGGTGACCGCCGACGTGATCTACCTCTCCGCGATGGAGGAGCAGAAGCACACGGTTGCGCAGGCTTCCGCCGAACTGAACGACGACGGCAGCTTTGTCGAAGAACTGGTTTCCGCGCGTCACAATGGCGACAACCTGATGGCGCCGCGTGAACACGTTACGCTGATGGATGTGTCCCCGAAACAGCTGGTTTCGGTGGCTGCATCGCTGATCCCGTTCCTGGAAAACGATGACGCCAACCGCGCGTTGATGGGATCGAACATGCAGCGCCAGGCGGTGCCGCTGGTCAAGGCCGAAGCCCCGTGGGTCGGCACCGGGATGGAAGAAACCGTGGCGCGCGATTCGGGCGCGGCGATTGCAGCCAAGCGCGGCGGGATCGTCGATCAGGTCGACGCCACCCGCATCGTGATCCGCGCGATCGGCGATGTCGAGCCGGGTCAATCGGGCGTCGACATCTACACGCTGCAAAAGTTCCAGCGGTCGAACCAGAACACCTGCATCAATCAGCGGCCGCTGGTGAAGGTGGGTGAAGTGATCGAGCAGGGCGATATTATCGCCGATGGCCCGTCGACCGATCTGGGTGAACTGGCGCTGGGGCGCAACAGCCTCGTCGCGTTCATGCCGTGGAATGGCTACAACTACGAAGATTCGATCCTGCTTTCGGAACGGATCGTGAAAGATGACGTGTTCACCTCGATCCATATCGAGGAATTCGAAGTCATGGCCCGCGATACCAAACTGGGGCCGGAAGACATCACCCGCGACATTCCCAATGTCGGTGAGGAAGCGCTGCGCAACCTCGACGAAGCCGGGATCGTCTATGTCGGGGCAGAAGTGCATCCGGGCGATATTCTGGTCGGCAAGATCACGCCCAAGGGTGAAAGCCCGATGACGCCGGAAGAAAAGCTGCTGCGCGCCATCTTCGGTGAAAAGGCGTCTGACGTGCGCGATACATCGCTGCGGCTGCCGCCGGGCGTGGCGGGCACGATCGTGGAAGTTCGGGTGTTCAACCGCCACGGGATCGAAATCGATGATCGTACCCGTGCGATCCAGAACGAGGAAATCGAACATCTGCGCAAGGATTGCGCGGATGAACGCAACATCCTCAACCGCGCGACCTATAATCGCCTGCACGACATGCTGCTGGGTCAGGTGGCAAGCGCCGCGCCCAAAGGCATCAAGAAAGGCGCCGAGATCACCGCAGAGATGCTCGACCAGATCGACCGCTACGAATGGTTCAAATTCGCAGTGGCCGATGATGGCCGCCAGTCACAGATCGAAGCGATCAAAGCGCAGTACGACGAAGCTGCCGCGCTGATCGATGCCAAGTTTGCCGACCGCAAGGAAAAGCTGGAACGCGGCGATGATCTGGCACCGGGCGTGCTCAAGATGGTCAAGGTGTTCGTGGCGATCAAACGCAAGATGCAGCCCGGCGATAAGATGGCCGGGCGCCACGGCAACAAGGGCGTGGTCAGCCGCATCCTGCCGGTCGAGGATATGCCGTTCCTCGCCGATGGGACGCCGGTTGATATCGTGCTCAATCCGCTGGGCGTGCCATCGCGCATGAATGTCGGGCAGATCTTTGAAACCCATCTCGGCTTTGCCGCGCGGGCGCTCGGCATGGATATCGCGGACAAGCTCGAAGAGTGGAAACGCGCCAATCCCCACGCGGCCGAAGACTATGCCAATGTGAAACCGCCCGAAGCCGTGATGGAACGGTTGAAGGATGTTTACGGCGAACAATATTTCGAAGACCTCGAAAGCCGTTCGACCGCCAGCATTGTCGAACTCGCCACCAATGTTTCCGCAGGCGTGCCGATGGGAACGCCGGTGTTTGACGGCGCGCGTGAACCCGACGTGTCGGAAATGCTGATCAAGGCCGGGATCGATTCCTCGGGCCAGTCGGTGCTGTATGATGGCCGCACGGGCGATGCGTTTGACCGCAAGGTGACGGTGGGCATCATCTATATGCTCAAACTGCACCACTTGGTCGACGACAAGATCCACGCGCGTTCGATCGGGCCCTACAGCCTCGTCACCCAGCAGCCGCTGGGCGGCAAGGCGCAGTTCGGCGGCCAGCGCTTCGGCGAAATGGAAGTCTGGGCGCTGCAAGCCTACGGCGCGGCCTATACCTTGCAGGAAATGCTGACGGTGAAGTCCGATGACGTGGTCGGGCGCACCAAGGTTTACGAAGCGATCGTCAAGGGTGACGATACCTTCGAGGCCGGCATTCCCGAGAGCTTCAACGTTCTCGTGAAGGAAATGCGCTCGCTGGGTCTGAACGTCGAACTGAAGTCGATCCTCGACGAAGATGACGCCGACCAGACCGATTACAGCGCGATTGCAGCGGAATAGGGCGCGGGGGTTTTGCCCCCGCCCCTTCGGCCCCGCGCCATCCGCCTTCGAGTTTTATCCCCCTAAGGGAACACAGTCATGAACGATCTTAGCAAATTCTCCAACCAGCTGGCCAAGCCTGAAACCTTTGACCAGATCCAGATCGGCATCGCCAGCCCCGAGCGGATTCGCTCGTGGTCCTATGGTGAGATCAAGAAGCCCGAAACCATCAACTACCGCACGTTCAAGCCCGAACGTGACGGGTTGTTCTGCGCGCGCATCTTCGGCCCCGTGAAGGATTACGAATGCCTGTGCGGCAAGTACAAGCGCATGAAGTACAAGGGCGTCGTTTGCGAAAAGTGCGGCGTTGAAGTCACCGTGACCAAGGTGCGCCGCGAACGCATGGGCCACATCGAACTGGCCGCGCCGGTTGCGCATATCTGGTTCCTGAAATCGCTGCCGAGCCGCATCGGCCTGCTGCTCGACATGCAGTTGAAGCAGCTTGAGCGCGTGCTCTATTTCGAAAGCTACATCGTCACCGAACCGGGCCTCACCCCGCTGGAGAAATTCCAGCTGATGACCGAAGACGAACTGCTCGAAGCGCAGGACGAATATGGCGAAGACGCCTTCACCGCCGATATCGGCGCGGAAGCCGTGCGCACCATGCTGATCCAGCTCGACCTTGAGGCCGAGCGTGATGCGTTGATGGAGGAGCTCGCCACCACCAAGTCGCTGCTCAAGCCCAAGAAGATCATCAAGCGGCTGAAAGTGGTCGAAAGCTTCATCGATTCGGGCAACCGCCCCGAATGGATGATCTTGGAAGTGATCCCGGTCATCCCGCCCGAACTGCGCCCGCTGGTGCCGCTGGATGGCGGCCGCTTTGCGACCTCGGATCTCAATGACCTCTATCGCCGCGTCATCAACCGCAACAACCGTCTGAAGCGCCTGATTGAACTGCGCGCGCCGGACATCATCGTGCGCAATGAAAAGCGGATGTTGCAGGAAGCGGTCGATGCGCTGTTCGACAATGGCCGCCGTGGCCGCGTCATCACCGGCACCAACAAGCGCCCGCTGAAATCGCTGTCTGATATGCTCAAGGGCAAGCAGGGCCGCTTCCGCCAGAACCTGCTTGGTAAGCGTGTCGATTATTCGGGCCGTTCGGTGATCGTTACCGGGCCGGAACTGAAGCTGCACCAGTGCGGCTTGCCCAAGAAGATGGCGCTCGAACTGTTCAAGCCGTTCATCTACGCGCGGCTCGATGCCAAGGGCCTGTCGATGACCTTGAAGCAGGCCAAGAAGTGGGTCGAAAAGGAACGCAAGGAAGTCTGGGACATCCTTGACGAAGTGATCCGCGAACACCCCGTCATGCTCAACCGTGCGCCGACGCTGCACCGCTTGGGCATCCAGGCGTTTGAACCCGTGCTGATCGAAGGCAAGGCGATCCAGTTGCACCCGCTAGTGTGTGCAGCCTTCAACGCCGACTTTGACGGCGACCAGATGGCCGTCCACGTGCCGCTTTCGCTCGAAGCCCAGCTGGAAGCGCGCGTGCTGATGATGAGCACGAACAACATCCTTTCGCCCGCCAACGGCAAGCCGATCATCGTGCCGTCGCAGGACATGGTTCTGGGGATCTACTACCTTTCGATGGAGCGGCAGGAAAAGCACCCTGAATACCTCGAAAACGCCGATGGCACCAAGGTCGAGCGGCTCCAGCGTTTCTCCGACATGGCCGAAGTGCATCAGGCGCTGGAAACCAAGGCGGTCACGCTCCACACCAAGATCATCGCCCGCGTTCCGCAGGCCGATGAACATGGCAAGGTGGCGATGCAGCGGTTTGAAACGACGCCGGGCCGGATGCTGATTGGCGAATGTCTGCCCCAAAACCACAAGGTGCCGTTCGACATCATCAACCGCCTGCTGACCAAGCGGGAAATCGCCGACGTGATCGATCAGGTGTATCGCCACACCGGCCAGAAGGACACGGTGCTGTTCGCCGACGCGATCATGAGCCTCGGCTTCCGCTACGCGTTCAAGGCCGGGATCAGCTTTGGCAAGGATGACATGATCATCCCCGACGCCAAGGTGAAGATGGTGGATGAGACCAAGGAACTGGTGGCTGGGTATGAACAGCAATATCAGGACGGTCTGATCACCCAGCAGGAAAAATACAACAAGGTTATCGACGCCTGGTCGAAGTGCGGTGACATGGTTGCCGACGCGATGATGGCCGAGATCAAGGCAACCCCGATCGACGCGGACGGCAAGGAAGCGCAGATCAACTCGATCTACATGATGAGCCACTCCGGCGCGCGTGGTTCGCCGGCGCAGATGAAGCAGCTGGCCGGGATGCGCGGGCTGATGGCCAAGCCTTCGGGCGAGATCATCGAAACCCCGATCATTTCGAACTTCAAGGAAGGTCTGACCGTTCTTGAATACTTCAACTCCACCCACGGCGCGCGCAAGGGCCTCGCGGATACGGCGTTGAAGACGGCGAACTCGGGCTACCTCACCCGCCGTCTGGTCGATGTGTCGCAGGATTGCGTCATCACCGAAGAAGACTGCAAGACCGAAAACGCGCTCGAAATGCGCGCTATCGTGCAGGGCGGCAGCGTGATCGCGTCGCTGGGTGAGCGCATTCTGGGCCGCACCGTGGCGGAAGATGTCCTCAACGCTGCAACCGGCGAAGTCATCGTCAAGTCAGGCACCCTGCTTGACGAAGCAATGGTGGTGGATATCGAGGCGGCTGAAGTTCAGTCGGCGAAGATCCGTTCTCCGCTGGTGTGCCAGGCAGAACAGGGCGTGTGCGCGAGCTGTTATGGCCGTGACCTTGCCCGCGGCACCCCGGTCAATATCGGTGAAGCCGTCGGTGTTATCGCGGCGCAATCGATCGGTGAACCCGGCACGCAGCTGACGATGCGGACGTTCCACATCGGCGGCGCGGCGCAGATCAACGAAACCAGCCATCTTGAGGCGATTTCGGAAGGCCGCGTCGAATTCCGTGACATGCCGACCATCAGCGACAAACGCGGCCGCATCCTCAGCTTGGCCCGCAATGGTGAAATCGCGGTGATCGATGCCGAAGGGCGCGAGCGCGAGATGCACAAGGTGCCCTATGGTACGGTGCTGATGTTCAAGCATGGCGACCATGTGAAGATCGGTGATCGGATTGCCGAGTGGGATCCGTTCACCCTGCCGATCATCACCGAACAATCGGGCGTGGTGAAGTATCAGGACTTGATCGAAGGCATCACGCTCGAAGAACAGCTTGATGATGCCACCGGCATTGCCCAGCGCGTGGTGACAGAAAACCGCGCTACGGGACGCAAGAAGAAGGAAGACCTGCGTCCGCGTATGACCTTGCTTGCCGAAGGCGAGGGCGAGACCGAAGCGGCGCGTTATATGCTGGCTCCGGGCACCACGCTTTCGGTCGAGGATGGCCAGACGGTTGAAGCCGGCGACATCGTCGCCCGCGCCAGCCGCGAAGCCGCCAAGACCCGCGACATCACCGGCGGTCTGCCGCGTGTGGCCGAACTGTTCGAAGCGCGTATGCCCAAGGACGTTTCGGTGATCGCCAAGATTTCCGGCCGGATCGAATTCGTCCGTGAATACAAGGCGAAACGCAAGATCGCAATCATCCCCGAGGAAGGGGATCCAGTGGAATACCTGATCGCCAAGACCAAGGTGATTGATGTGCAGGAAGGCGACTACGTGAAGAAGGGGGACACCCTTGTTTCCGGATCGCCCAACCCGCATGATATCCTTGAGGTGATGGGTGTCGAGGCCTTGTCCGAATACATGGTCGACGAAATCCAGGAAGTGTACCGGCTTCAGGGCGTGAAGATCAACGACAAGCACATCGAGGTGATCGTTCGCCAGATGCTGCAAAAGGTTGAAATCACCAATGGCGGCGATACCACCCTGCTGCCGGGTGAACAGCTCGATCTGGCGGAAATGCTGGAATATAATGCCAAGCTGGGCAAGGGTAAGCAGCCCGCTGAAGGGGTGCCGATCCTGCTCGGGATCACCAAGGCAAGTCTGCAGACCCGCAGCTTCATCTCGGCGGCCTCGTTCCAGGAAACCACCCGTGTGCTGACGCAGGCGGCGGTTGAAGGGAAGAAGGACACGCTGGTCGGGCTGAAGGAAAACGTCATCGTTGGCCGCCTCATCCCCGCCGGTACCGGCGCGGGCATGAACAGGTTGCGCGTGACCGCCAACAGCCGCGACGCTGCGCTGAAGGCTGCGTGGAAAAAGCAGCAGGATGCGCTCGCCGCCAGCGGCCAGCGCGAAGCTGAACCCGCAGCGGACGCAGTTGGCTCGGAAGAGAAGATGAAGGCAGCGATGGCGGCGATGGCCGGTGCGGCCCCCGCATCGGATATCGAGGACGCTGGCGAGGAGTAATCCACCCCAGCGTTATTGCGATCCATGAATTGCCCCGCTGGAGCCAATGCTCCGGCGGGGCTTTTCTTTGCCAGTATCTTTGCCAATGTGCGCAGCGGGCCGCGCTCAGGGCATATAATGCTATTGCAACGCACTCGCAATTAAGCTAGCTATGCGGTCATCAATTCACACGTAGCACAAGCGAGGCTCCATGTCCCGGCCCCACACCCCCACCGCCACCGCGCGCACCATCATTGCCGCTTTGGCGCAGCCACCGCGGGCCGACGCGCTGGGGCCGATTGCGAGCCGCTTCATCCACGCATTGCGGTTGATCGCGCTGCACGATCGGATCGGGCGCGATCCGGTGCCCGAATTGGCAATCCGCCTGCAGGGGGTCGACGTGGCGGCAAAGGCGCTGATGCTGGCGCAGGAAATCGCTGCGAGTTGGCCGGAAAACATCCAGGCCTCGCGTTTCTGCTGCGGCTTGCTCAGCCATGATGAGGCGACCATTGGCGCGTTTGTGGATGCGGCTGCTGCGGGCGACCGCGTGGGCTTTGAAGCTGCGCTGACGGGATTGATCCGGGCCGACCGGATGCATCGCCTGTGGGAAGGCGCGCTAGCGCTGGTCGCGGCGGAGATGCGAATGGTGTGAACGCTTGCGGGCGGGCGGTGTGCGCTTTACCGCTTTCGGCCATGACCACTGCACCCACCACCACCCGTTTCGCCCCGTCGCCCACTGGCCGCCTGCATGTCGGCAATATCCGCACCGCGCTGCATAACTGGATGCTGGCGCGCCAATCGTCGGGCACCTTCATCTTGCGGATCGACGACACCGACGCTGCCCGCAGCCGGGAGGATTATGTCGACGCCATCCGCGCGGATCTGGCGTGGCTAGGCCTCGACTGGGACCGCGAAGAGCGCCAATCCTTGCGGTTAGACCGTTACGAGGCAGCCTTTGCCGCTTTGCAGGCCGCCGGGCGGATCTACGCCTGCTATGAAAGCGCGCAGGAACTGGAAGTGAAACGCAAGATCGCGCTGGGACGCGGGTTGCCACCGATCTATGATCGCGCCGCGCTGGATTTGTCCGACGATGAGCGCGCCGCCAAACACGCCGAAGGCATCGCCCCCCACTGGCGTTTCCTGCTCGACCACGCCGAGCCGATCGCATGGGATGATGCCATTCGCGGGCCGCAAAAGTTCGATGCGGCGCAGCTATCCGATCCGGTCATACGCCGCGCCGATGGTTCGTGGCTCTATATGATGCCAAGCGCGGTCGACGACATTGATATGGGCGTTATGCAGGTGCTGCGCGGCGAAGACCACGTTTCCAATACTGCAGTGCAAATTCAGATATTTACCGCACTTATTGCTGCGGGCTTTGCTGCAGCAAATGGTGCAGCAAAATGCGTTCCGGAATTCGCGCATGAAGCGCTGCTGGTGGGGCGTGAAGGCAAGTTGTCGAAGCGTCTCGGCTCGCTTGGCTGCGATGCCTTTCGCGAACGCGGGATTGAACCCGAAGCGATCATCGCATTGCTGGCGCGGCTCGGCACGTCGCAGCCGGTTGAACCCATTGCCGATCGGGCTGCGCTGATTGCCGGTTTCGACCTGTCGACCTTTGGCCGCGCGCCCGCCAAGTTTGACGACGAAGACCTCGATCGTCTCAACGCAGCGATCGTCCACCAACTGCCCTATACGGCGGTTCAGCATCGGCTTCCGCAGGGCATGGACGAGGCTGGGTGGCATGCGATCCGGCCCAATCTGGCGCATGTCGATGAGGTGGGCGAATGGTGGCGGCTGGTGACTGGCCCGATCACCCAAGGAGATTTCACACCAGAGGACAAAGCCTTTCTGGCCGACGCCGCACGGCTGCTGACGTGGGACGAAAACCCCTGGGCCGCGCTCACCACGGCGCTGAAGCAAGCCACGCAGCGCAAGGGCCGGGCGTTGTTTCTGCCGTTGCGGCAGGCGTTAACCGGCATGGATCACGGCCCCGATATGGGCGAACTGCTACCCTTGATCGGTGAGGCGGAGGCCCGCAGAAGGCTGCAATCGGCAGCTGGTTGAAATACCCTTAGTGCCGGTGCCGCGTCTGGCCCGCAACCCCGTTTCAACTGTGCCGGAATAGAGTCACAGCCAGCCCCGCCAGCTGCGGGATACGGTATCGTGGATGCAGTGCCCCTGTCCGAAGAAAATGCAGGGGCCGCACCCCCTCGTGGCCCCATAAACCACCCCGCATTTTGCCAACCCTTAGCTGCCGCCACAAGAACCGACGCAAAAGCGCGAGGATTGCGTTGACAGCCACCCCTCCCCACAGCTATTGGCCCGCCCCTACCCAGCTTCCGGCACCAATGACCGGTCGCAACCGTGCCCAGATGGCGGAATTGGTAGACGCACCAGCTTCAGGTGCTGGCGCTCGCAAGGGCGTGGAGGTTCGAGTCCTCTTCTGGGCACCATTTTCCTATACACAGATGTACGTGTGCGGTTGCTAAAGCCGCGGAAAACCGCCATATTCTTGCTTCAAACGTCCACGCTCGTTCAGCCATGTTTGCCCAGAATCGGGGGTTTCATGGGGTTCAGGAAGGGGTCCAAACCCCAGAATCAGCCTGCAGAACGAGGATTTCTGAAAGCGAGACCCCCAATGGCTCTCACTGATGTGCAAATTCGCAAAGCAATTCCGTCGGATAAGCAATATAAGCTGACTGATAGTGGCGGCCTTAGCCTGCTGGTTCGTCCTACGGGAACCAAGAGTTGGATCTGCAAGCTCACCATCCACGGCAAAGAGCAAAGACTCACCTTCGGCACCTACCCGCAGATGACGCTCAAAGAAGCCAGGAGCCGTCGTGACGAGGTGAAGCTCGAAATGATGCGAGGCGGAAACCCGATCCAGCGTCGACGCGACGAGAAGCTGGCAGCTCAACTCAGTGCGGGCAACCTGTTCGAGGACATCGCCGAGGAGTTCATTGCAAAGCGTGAAGCTGAGGAAGTTGCTCCGGCCACATTGAAGAAGCTGCACTGGTACTTGGAGCTTCTCCGCAAGGGCATAGGCAAGCGACCGATAGCAGAGATCAAGCCGCAGGAGCTCCTAGCCACGCTCAAGAAGATCGAGCGGAAAGGCTATCGCGAAAGCGCAAAGCGGGCTCGGTCGTTTGCCAGCCAGGTATTCAGGTATGGTGTCATGACCGGGCGGTGTGATGCAGAGGTGTTCGACGAAGTCTGGTTCAAGTGGCTTGTCGCCAAGGCCATCATCTTCCGCAGCTTGGAAAAACTGGTCCCTCAACAGCCTTGGTATGCCGGGGGATATCGTGCGAACATCGTCACATACGCATTCTCCAAGGTCGTGCATGACGCCCAGCTCAGGAAGCGGGTTCTCGACTTGGATCAGGTGTGGCGGCTCCAACGTGTGCCGGCAATGCTTGAGAGGGCGTTAACTTTCGCTGCCGAAGCGGCCAGGCTTCGGCACTGGGACGGGTCCGGATGAATGAAGTAATGCCCGTCCTTGGAAATGTGGCTCGTCACTGTCGTTGACGGTGCATGCCACATCTGCACTCGGAAGCGGTCGGCAAACTTGCCGCTCGTCCAACTTCTGTGTTCGGGAGCGAGAGCTTGTGGGAAGTCTTCTGCTTTTGGGGATCGCCCGAAAACCTCAGCGAACACGGAAGCGAATGCGTACCTAGCTAGGTCTGCAGCCATGTGCCCCCTACTCTCATGGTTCGGGAGTACCGGAAGACAATCGTCAATCAACCAGTCTGACAGTGCGTTATTCGCGAGAGGCGCGAGCTGCCTGCTGATACGAGGCGGGACTTCGCCACTCTCGACAAGCCTTTCCGCCTGTGCGGTCAATCGGCTGGAGACTTCAGAAAGCCATGTTCCGTCAACACGGCATGCTTCACTTGCGTCCCTGTAGGCATGCTCCACGATGTTGCGCCAAGCTTCATCCGCATCAGAGGATCTGCTGATGCCACTTCGAAGCCGGGGCATTCCGTGCAGTACGTCTTCAACGGTCAACCGATTTTCGGCCGGCTGAAGCTTCATGGGGGCCACGCGATCACGTTCGCAACGCTGATAGACGTCTTTGCGGATGCCGAGGAAGATGACACGGTGACGGCACTGCGGGACTCCGAAACTTTCGCTGCGGATGATGTGAGCCGAGGCGCCGTCCCGATCGTCACCGGCAAGGGGGATCAAAACGTAGCTGTCCGGGGTCCCACCGGCACCACGGAGATCGGTCACGATCTGATCGATCAGCCGCACACCATTGACCTTCGCAGACAACATCCCTTTGACGTTCTCCATGACGAAGGCGACCGGTTGAGTCAGGCCCACGATCCTGATGTACTCGCGATACAGAAAATGCCTGTGATCGGAGGCGGCGTCGTAATCGCCGATCCCTTTGTTCCGGGCTCGACCGACAAGCGAATACGCCTGACAGGGTGGTCCTCCGATAAGGATAGGAGACTTCTGACTTCTGTGGGTCACAGGAAGTTCGGAAAACAGATAGATGGCCAGAGGTTCGACACCGCTTCGCACAAGGGATTCGCTCAGCCCCCTGCTTGCGAGGTGTGTCCTGAAACCGCAGCTGAATTCTTGATGCCGTTGAAGCGCTGTGGTTGGCATTGCCTGTGGATGTGTTAGCGGTGATGATGCCAGCCAATGCCCCTCTAGTCCTAGCCCGAGACACGAACCTTCTTCACAAAAAAGTCCCGGGGTTCCATTGGGGGTTCAAAGCTTACAAGTCCTACAAATTAGATTTTAAATTAGATCTATAAGGGTTTCGTTCGAGTGCCTCTTCTGGCACCATTTGTTCTTCCGGATGCATCCACAGATGTCCGGAAAGTCCTGGAAATCAGCGGTTTTTGGCTGTTCCGTTCGTGATCGGTTTCCTTCCAAAGAAGCAGACCAAAACTGCTGCGTTTCAGGGATTGAACCTAATGATATCCTCATTCGGGAAATAGCGCAGATCAACTCCCAAATCACGCAAGGCCGCAAAACTCACCAGTCCCTGATCTGGCAATCGTGACGAAGCCTGCGCTTTGCCGATGGCTTGCTGTCCCATGATCGTCCTGACTGCTTCTGCATCGAGCAGCAAGTTGCCCTCCCCCGCTATGGTGATATCGATGTTGCCGATGAGATCGGTGCCAGCATAAATCGGCTTGTTCACGGTGAGTTGGCCGTCAACATCTGACCGTTGACGAAGCTTCAGGCTGTCCAGTTCATCTAGGGAAAAATCGACCGGCATCAGCGATAACAGGCGAGTTTCGGTTTTTGGCAGCGCTTCAGAGCCGCTGATCGGTTTTTCTGGATCGCGCCCCGTCGGCTCTTGTGTGGCGGGGGCCAACGACACTGCGCGTGCCGCCGTCGCGTCGCCTTGTTTCGCAGCCTGTTCCAAATCGAGGTCGTCGAGCCTGAACCGGATGCCGTCCGAGCTGGAAAACTGATGCAGCATCAGTCCCACTTGTGAGCGAAGGTCAATATTGGCCCCAAGCAGCATAACGGGAATGAGCACAATCAGCAGCAAGGCCATGAAGACCTCATCCCAGCTGTAGCTGTTGTGCTGACTTTTAGCCGCCATTCTTTCCCAACGTGGCCCAATCCAGACCGTTCGAATCAGGTTCGCTCCGGCCGGAATGGTTAACACCCAAGCGTTGTTTCAGCTTACCCTTCGTCAAATTCAACGTCTAGCACCGAAAGCAATCCCATCTGCATAACTGACCATACGCTCGCTTTCCCTCAACCAAGATGTTCGATTTGTCCAGCGTAGCGCTTCTCTTTAGTATCAGTTATTACGCCATTTTTTGATCATCTCAATGCTTTGGCTGGCATTCAGGCTGCCCGAGGTGGCTTTGTTTACACTCCCCGAGCGGCTGTCCATAATCAGGACACCATGCGTTCTGAAACCGACGAGTTTGTTTACAGTTTGTAAATTCAAGTTAACATCGCACCATAACAAACTGAGTCGCGGCGCACGTATCCCGTATCGGGTCACAAGCGATCTTCGTAAGCGGATCGGCTTGTTTGGATTCCCCGTAGGGTAAAGTGTGCCGGTGGCTTTGCCAGCGCTTGGGACCATGTCCCAAACGGCGCAAGAGGGGGTAAGAATGAACGAAGAACTGGGCGCCTTTGAGGGCGATTCGTACAGTGTCGACGAGGGGTCTTCGCAAGCGTCGCTCGCAAGCCTGCAACTGCAATCCTCGCGGCAAGCCAATCAGTTGACTCAAGCCGCAGCAGGCAATGTTGTAGTCCTCAATGAAGGGCAGACGATCGAACGGCTGGAGGCTGATGGCCCCGACCTCGTGATCGTCTTGACCGATGGATCAAGGATTGTGGTGCCGGACGGCATCATTCTGGTTCCGCAGATCATTGTTGACGGCACGCCGATCCCACCCGCCAACGTCGCGGCCCTGCTGGTTGGGAACGAACCAGAACCGGCCGCTGGCCCCAATCCCAGTTCTGGTGGTAACTTTGCAGTAGATCCAGGTGACATTCAGGCTGCCTTCGATCTGGGAGACCTGCTGCCCTATACCGAACTTCCCGTCAGGCTCGAACTTGAAGAAGAAGTCATCCCGGCTCTGTTGCCCGATGATGATGACGAAGTTACGATATTCGGCCTGGACAACGATACGCCCGAGGCGGTGCTTGACGAAGGCGCTCTGGCCAACGGGTCGGACGGCATTGGTTCGCTGAACGAAGGCGGAACCTTCTCGGTCGATGCGCCTGATGGGCTCGCCAGCGTTCAGGTCAATGGCGTGAACGTAGTGGCCGGCGGAGCATTCGCTGGCCCGGTCGAGATTGCAAATAACGGGATATTCTCAGTGACTATCACGGGCTGGACGCCGGTGTTCGCTGCGAACGGGACGACAGTTATCGGCGCGACATTTGATTACAGCGTCACGCTGCTGAACAACACCACCGCGCACCCCGCCGCAGGCGAGGACAGCGTGTTCGACAGCTTCACCGTGGTGGTCACCGATACCGATGGCTCCGATGCCAATGCCAGCCTTGATGTGCGGATCATCGATGATGTGCCG
>NZ_JBEPQB010000009.1:0-136328 GCF_040547625.1 Porphyrobacter sp. MBR-155 | reverse complement strand
TGCAGCGCAGCAAGCAGATGCGGCCCGCATCGAACACGAAAAGATTATTGCCCTTGTCGAGCATCGCCTTGCCGAAAGCGAGGCTGCTCTGGCCAGAATGGATCGTGCGCACCGCGAGTTGGAGGCGCAGCTATCCGCCGAACAGGAACGTCACAGTATCGAACTGGTGGCGAAGAATGACGCGTTGTCTAATTCATCGGAAAAATACCGCGCGCGCCTCGCCGATATCGCGGAACTGGGGCGGATCATTCGCGCCAAGGACGAAGAAGTTGCGCGGCTCCGGTCACAAAATGAGGAAAGCGATCGCGAGCGCATCGAACTGCAGCAAAAATTATCCACTGAGCAGGACCATCACAGCGCCGAACTGGCAGCGAAATTGAAAGAGCTCGAGCGCTCAAAGACTGAATACCGCGAGCGTCTCGCCGATATCGCGGAACTGGGTCATATCCTTTCTTCCAAGGACAAAGAGCTTACGCAGCTTCGGGCACAGCATGAAGAGGATGAAATTCGTTACCGCGTCCTTGCGCAACTGGCGAAAACGAAGGCCGAACTGAAGCAAGCCGAAAAGCCGAAATTGCGGCTTCGTCCTGATCGACGCGCGAACAATGCAATTGCCGAGGACATTCGTCTGGTGGAGGCATCCGACCACTTCGATGCCGATTGGTACCTCGCCTTCTACCCCGATGTCGCCGCAGCGGGAGCCGACCCCGCTCACCATTTCGTTACCGAGGGCGCCTACGAGTTACGCAATCCCGGACCGGGTTTTGACTCTCTGAAATATCACAAAGCGTATCCCGACGTGACCGCCGAAGGGCTTGCCGGGTTCATTCACTATATTCGTCACGGGCGCGCGGAAAACCGCGAGACGTTCCCGGTTGGTGAGCGGCGCTGAGACGCACGAAGGGGGCATCGCCCCTCCTTCCAAGCACTCTCACTTCAGACCAAAGCCTGATCCTGAATCTCACGCGCGCACGCGCGCGCCGCGCGGCTCATCCGTTCCAGTTGCAACCGCGCCGCGTCCAGCGCCAGCACGGCATCGGCGACGCTCTTGGGCGAATCCGCCGGAACGACGAAACCCGTCTTTCCGCTAATAATCAAAGATGGTGGCGCACCGCGATCATAACAGATCACCGGCCGTCCCGCAGCCATGGCTTCGACCACGGTGCGCCCGAAGCTTTCAGCGAAATGTGACAGGCTAAGCACAATGTCAGCCTGCCCGATCGCCTCTGCCGGGGTCGCAACGTAGCTGCGCATGATTACGTTTGGTGGAAGCGGATACAGCAGATCTAGATCGCCAGTCTTCGGCCCGATCAACAGGAAATGCACAGGCCATCCGGTGGCGGCAACGATGCGCGCGGCCTCGACCACATCGTTGATCCCTTTCTTCGCGATGTTGCTGCTAATCAACGCCACTTTGAGAACTGGCCCAGGTGCAAAAGGCAAGTCGAACAGTTTTTCGTCAATCGCATTGGGCCGAACGGTGCAACGATCCGGGCTTGCTAGCCAATCGGCCACAACCTGCGATGGCATGATAAAGCGGTCCGCCTGTTCCAGCAATTGCCCGCGCAAAGCTTCGGCGGCCATCCCCAGCGCTCGGCACAAGTCCGGATCCTCTGTGGGCATTTCTCGCACATAGACGACGCTGGGCGCACCCTCTGCCCGCGCAGCAATCAATGGGGCTTCAAGAGCGACGGTGTTTACGTGAACCTCCGCCGGCCGATGCTTGCGGATCAACGCGCGCGCAGCTTCCACAGTTTGGGGCGACGGCGGGTAAAGCGCATTGCGCCATGTTTGCGGCAGGGTTTCCACGGCGACGCTGATTTCCAGCAGTGCGTTCAGATACGCAATGTTTCGAATAGTCGGAAGCACCACGACCGGGCACAAACCATCGCGCACGAGGCGCTTGACGACATCGAGCAAGCTGCGCTCTGCGCCGAACAGAGTTTCTCCCGAAGTATGGGCGAATACCAGAGCGCGCCGGGCGTCGGGCGCTGTTGGCTGCAGTTTACCCTTGAAGGTGGGCAGGCACGCTGCTCCTTGCGCCTGCCCCACCCGCAAAAAGTGCAACAGAGGGTTTTCATCAGCGTTCAGCCCCTGGGCATGCCGATAACCACTGGTGCTGAAGCATGGGCTTGGATCGCGATTTTCGCCTGCGCCTGCGGCGAGGTAGTGCCGCGCCGCACCAAGATCGGACTGCATAATGTCCGGATGGGCCAGCAGGTACCAATCTTCGTCCAGCAGGTCCGATGCGACCAGCGCATCGTGATCGTCAGGTTCGGCATCACTGCCATCAAGGGCGACACCGGCAGGCGCGCGAAAGGGGCGCTGTGTCGGGTGTTGCGGCAGGTAAAGGTCTACTGGTTGCGTAGCGCGCGCGTGCCACGCGAGGGCGGCCTCCATATAATCATGGCGAATGCCCGAATACTGCGTGCGCATGTGCGTCAGGCTGCGATTGGTGAGCGATCCCGGTTGGGTTCGACCAAAGGCCAACGGCACTCCGGGACACACTTCAGCGATGGCTCCGCCGCCATAGGCATTGAGCAGGCGATAATAATATTCGGTATCGGCATTAACACGGGTGCGATCCCAATAACCGATCTCGTCGCGCAGGCTTGCCCGGATCATAAGCGAAGAGACATTGCGGTAAACCCAGCCCTCTTCGATCCGCCAGCGGGTCATTGCCAATTCATCATCCACCCGGGCCCAGTGGGAAACCGAGGCTTGCCGAGCAGGATCGTCGATTAGCGCGAGCGCCTGACGCTCAACTTTATGCGGGTGCGACCAGTCATCGGCGTCGTGCACTGTCACGAACGCCCCGCGCGCTTGCGCAAAGCCTTCATTGCGGGCGGCATAAGCGCCCTGGTTCGCACCCAGAGCAATGACCTTGATGCGCGGGTCTTGCGCGGCGGCCGCTCGGGCAAGCTCAAGTGTCTGATCGGTCGATCCATCATCAACAATCAGGATTTCGAGGTTCGGCCAGCTTTGTGATCTCAAGCCACGCAATGCTGTGGGCAGCACTTTGGCTCCGTTGAATATCGGCACGATGATGCTGACCAGCGGTTGGCTTGCGAGCCGCTCTTCCGCATCTGCTATTGGTTCGCCCTGCAGCCTGTCAAACAGCCCGTTATCGCCGCCCGACAATAATATCGCCGCCAACCCTGAACCTGCATAAATCCGGTTCAGGATTGTTGAAAGATCGCGATCTGATGCACCATGCGCCTTTGCCAGCGAGAGGTGGGTGAGGGTGAAATCTGGCGATTCACCGAACCGTTCGATCCCGGTTTGCAGAATCTCAACGGCACGCCGGGCGTCATCGCACACAACGCCAAGCTGCACAGCGAGCAGGTAAGGGCCAGGATGCGGCACGGCCCATCCGCCTTCGGGGTGAGCATGGAAGGCAAGAATGGCCTGATAGGCGCGCTGCAGGTTGTGCTGATCAACCTCCCAGCGCGCCAGCACCCAGCCAGCAGCAGCCTTTTCTGCTGGCGGGCCGCGCTCCAGCAGCGCCCGAAGCCGGGGTAGCGCGAGATCGTGGAAGCCACGCCAAAGCATCCGATCCAGCTCCAGCGCGTGAACCGGTGCCTGTCGTGCATGCGGAACGGCCGGAACGGATTGAAGCCAGTCAAAAAATTTAGCCGAATCCGCATCGAAGCGTGGCGATTGTGATTGCGGCCTCACGCGGAATCTCCATCAGGCCAGAGGCCTGCCTTCGGCTTTTCCGCAATGCAGGTAATGGACCAACGCCGGCCAGCCAGCATCGATAACATCGGGATTGGCGAGATAGTAGTTCATGGTGTCGAAATCAGGCCCCGGATTGCGCCGCTCGAACGCCCCGGCGCGAACATAATGTTCGGCGGCATCAATGCCGCTTGCGGCAACATCGCGATACGTATGGGCATACCACTGCGGGTCGAATTGCGGCGCTTGCATCAGAAGCCCAATCTGCTGCTGCACCGATGGCAGTCCCTCAGCAGGGCCGTTGAGCACCATCTCATAGGTCGCGTGCAGAAGGGCGATTTCCACCTTGTGCCTGAATTGCAGCTCTCTGATTTCCGCACGTAAAACGGCCTGAATTTCGAGATCACTTTGCCCTGCGCTCATCTTCGCGATCGCTTTCCCGTCGATGATCGACCACCGGCGCAGATCACGCAAGTGCCAGCTAGGATCACTGTTTCCGCCCCAAGCGGCCAACCCACTTATGCCACCGCGTATCTTGCGGCAAAGCACCAAATGCCTCGCCAAGATACTGGTTCGGCCGCCGTTGGCCATCATGGATGGCCACGACCTCGCGCGTTTGCAACTGCCCGGTCACCTCGTCGGAAAAAGCAGGAGTATAATAGACGCAGTCCTCAAAATAGTAATGCGTAACCTGCGACCAGCGAGTGAGCGTTGGGTTTGTTTGGTGACTGCCGCCATGCAGCAGATTCGCGCCCCAAATCAGCGCTTGCCCCTTGCGAGCGGTGAAAACTTCTTCCGAAGCGCCATGAACATCGCACAGTGCTTGCCAGGCTCGAGCAAATGGCAATTGAGCAGACGCCTCCTCGCTGCCGAAACCTCGCCTTCCGATCATCGCATTCGATATGATCGGCCAGCGGTGTGAGCCACGCACGTAAAACAATGGCCCTGCATCGAGCTTTACATCCTCCATCGCTAGCCACACACCGCACATGAAGCGTTCAGGCAAGGACGAGAAATGGACTGAGTCGGAATGAACTTTCTGCTGGGTGCCAACAGGAAAATTAAGCGTCTGAAACGGAAAAGCTGGGCGGCCATAAAGCTTGCCAAGCAGATCTAGCACATCCGAATTGGCGGCAATCGCGCGCACGTCATCGTCGAACTGCCAGGCATCCTGAATGCGGCGCTCGCCCCTGGTCTTGTCGGCCTGCGGGTCATCAAACGCGATATTGAAGTGCGGCCCAAGGCGCACCTTTATTCGTTCGATCCGAGCATCAATTTCGGGATCCGGAAAGTCGATAACAGCAAAGCCATGGGTATTGAGATCTCTGGCAATGGACTGCTCCGCCTCAGTCAAGTCGGAAAGGCTATCGCTGGCAAAGATCGGCGATTCGAACCGCGGAACACCTGGGAAAATAGGATCGTTCATAATATCCTTTACCTGAAAGCAATCACTAAAACCTTAAAGTGTTTTATAAATTTCAACAGCTTCTGCCACGTTTTCATAAACAGTTGCTTTCCCATCATTCAACAATATTGCGCGATTGCAATATTGATTTATCATTTCGAGACTGTGAGAGGCAAGCAATAGTGCGCGGTCAGTGCGCTTTTCGAAAAACTCGGCCTTTGATTTGTTCTGAAAATTCCTGTCGCCGACCATGATCACTTCATCGATTAGGTAGCAATCAAATTCGATGGCTAACGAAAGAGCGAATGCGAGGCGCGCACGCATGCCAGAAGAGTAAATCTTTACCGGCATTTTCAGATTGCTGCCGAGCTCGGTAAACTCCTCCACATATTCGCGAATTTCTGCATAAGGCTTGTCATAAATCCGGGCAATAAAGCGGGCATTATCATATCCGGTCAAACTGCCCTGAAAGCCGCCCGTAAAGCCCAGCGGCCATGAACAGGTCATGCGGCGGGTTACCTTTCCCGCAGTCGGCATTTCAACGCCGCCAATCAGGCGGATCAAGGTTGATTTGCCCGCCCCATTGCGGCCAAGAAGGCCAATGCGATCACACGGATTGATTACAAAATCGACGCCCTTAAGGACATTTTTCGTCACATGCCCGCTACGGTAGTCCATGTGGAGGTTGCAGCATTCAATCATGTAATCGTCATCGTTCTGCGGACCCTACGAGACAGGATCAGTCCGATTAAAAGGCAGACAAGCGAAAGGCCCAAAGCCTTAGGGATATCGTAATAAGGCGTGACAGCTGCTCCGAAGACACCAAAGCGCATGAGCTCCATCCCACTGACCAGCGGAGACCACATGAGAGCGTCTCTGACGTTAGGCGGCAACCAAGCTGCCATGTTGAACACGCCTGAGAACGGAAGCGCGATGTAGACACTAATAGGGACGAGTTTTTCGACCGCTTCCGACATTTCCGAAATAGGCGCGAGAATTGTGCAAAGCGAAAATATGAAGAATACGTAGATCGCCCAACCCAGAACGAGAACTCCAATATCAGCGGGGAAAGGGAAGAGGCCAAAAAATGCCAGCACAATACCAGCAAATATATACGCCATCATCGCACCAACCGACTCGATCAGCACGCGCACGATAATAAAATCGAGAATTTTGACTTGCCGGTGATAAAGTAATGAAGAATTGGCTACAAATATTTTTGCAGACTGGCCGAAAGAATGGCGCAAGAAAGTCAGTGGGATGTAACCAGTCGCCACGAACGCGAATACACTCATACCGTGATTAGTGGGGGCTTTAAGAAATGACCACACTAATCCAACCAAGCTTGCAAACAGCAGTGGCTCTACCATGATCCATAGAAAGCCGATATTTTCTCGGCCAAAGCGAGTCATCAACTCACGGCTCGTCAAAGCCCGAATCACCTTGATCTGGATGCGCCACCCTTCGCTAAAACGCGCCATCGCCCGTCAGTCAATCTTCTGATGCGTGCTCGCGCACCCCGACAGCCAGCATCCAGCCAACGAAATAGAGGCAAAGCGTCCCGAACAAAACGGCCAGAATGGCGCGCAATCGTGCAGGCTTGATGGCTTCATCAGGTCGATTGGGTTCGACCACGCGTTCGAGATAATATTGTTGCTGCACCGCCTCAGCCCGCGCTTGTTCAAGGGCGGCGTTGGCTGCAGTCAACATCTGTTCGGCAAATTCCTGCTCAACCAGCAGATTTTCGTATTGTGAGATCTTGGCGGCAATCCCGTCCGGCGTGCCAACCGCACGCCCGGTCTGCTCGGCCACCTGCTGCGAAATACCTGCGATGCGATCCTGCAGCGCGGGTATCGATGGATGGTTGGGTGCGTTACGTTGAATTTCTGACAGTTGCGCGCGCAGCGCAGATTCTTGTATGATTAATGCGTTCGAAACTTCCAGCACGCCGATGCCTTGCTGCTGGGGGTCGAGGATTTCTGCAGAATTGCGGTAAGCGCCCAACTGAACGCGCGCGCCGCGCAATCTGTCCTGCGCTTCGTCGACGCGCGCCTGCGCTTCCTCAATCGCCTGCGAATTGATCCGCTTGTTAAGCTTATTGACCAAATCCTCACCCAAATTCAGCAATCCGGCATTGAGTTCCCGCGCTTCTTCGGGGGTGAAGGCACTCACACTCAGCACAGTGAGCCCCGTTTCTGCATCCGGGTTGGCCTCAATCATCGCAGTGTAGTATTTATACAGGCCTTCGAACGTATCGCTCTGATAGACCAGCGGGAACCGGCTAAGAAAATCGGCTTCGGGCGAGGCAAATGCACCGCGAACATCCACCTGCTTTGACAGGTCTGACAGCGCGTTGCGCGAACGTAAATATCCAATTATTTCACTGGCTTGCTCAGCGCCATTGCCCAAGCCAGTGGATTGCAACAGCCCCTGCAGCGCCGAACCGCTTGATTGTTTACGATCAGGGGCCTTGATGACGAAACGTGATTCAGAAACGTAAATATCAGAGGCGATTACCCCGTAATAGAGGGTGGCCAGCAGCGTCGGAAGGACCACCGAAAAAATGAACCAGCGACGGCGCCGGATCACCGAAGCGAATTTGTGACGCCCACCAATCGCCGCGACATGGCGTTGCAATTCAGGATCGTGTTGCATGATGTGTGTTTTGAACTCAGCGTCTTTTGATGAGGATTTCATCCATAGCATGCAATTTGTCCGTCGCGGCTATGATCTGCCCCATAGCACCCGTTTTGCAAAATTTCCAAATTCTTTAAGGCCGAACGCGGTCACGCGTAATAAGGCCGAACGCGGTCACGCGTAATGGGGCCTGCCACCCCAATGACACGTATTATCGCGCCCTAGCGGCTTCGCCCCCAGCGCCGCGCATCCGCAAGGCGCCGAGCGATCATTTTACAGGCGCGTGACACACCATTTTCCCCTGCCAAGACCAGCAGCAACAGATCTTTGAAATCGTGCCGCAAGGTCGCTGTGTCATCAAGCGTCTGGTAAATGTTCCAGAATTGCTCGGTGCCAAGAACGCGGGGCATCAGGAATACGCCGTGATAGCCGAAGGCGGCGGCAGGGTCTCCCGAGCGCTCGACGGCAAAGATATCCGCAAGCGCGGCTGGCGCAAAGCGCAGCCCAAGACTTTCCAGAAATATGCGATTGGTGCGGCAAATGGCGACATCCTCTGGGTGATGCGCAGCGAATTGCGGATGGCGGCAGGCTTCCATCAAGCGCCGGCTGCGCAGCGAAAAGCCGCCATTGCCAACAACATGACCATCATCGAATTGCGGCCAGCTTGCCCCGATGTAATCATAATCGAGGAACTCCGGGCGCCAGCGCGATGCATCCAGAACGTGCCCATCCCATTGCACAATCAGACAGTGGCTGGTGGTGCAATGGTCGACCAACTTCGCAAGGATGAAATGGGAATAGGCCACGGCGGAATTGATCCGTTCCACTCGGACGACACGGATTTTCTCCGAAATGGTCGCGCCAAATTCAGCCGGATCAGCATCGGTGAACAGCAACGCTTCGGCGACCTCGATCTGGGCGAGACTTGCCTCAAGTGCGCGAATGGTTGCTGTCACATTTGTTGAACTGACGGCGCACATTGTCACGTCGTCCAGAACCAGACGCGGGGGCGCAGGATCAGAGCGCGGGGACAAAGTGTTCGCTCAACCGGCTAAGGTGCGGGTGGTGGAAGGGGTCATACGTTGCCCCCTTCGTGACGAGGCGCATGTTCCACAGATCATTCAGGAATGCCACCTCGCGCGCCTGACGCGCTGCACCTGTTTGATCGCGGTCCAGCCTGCGTGACACGGATTCGTGGTGCACCAACCGCGCGCGCGGTTCGTAGAGGCTGCACCATCCACGCGCACCCAGCCGCAGGCACAGATCGACATCGTTGAACGAAACCGCAAAGCGTTCGGCATCAAACCCGCCAACAGCATCAAATTTCGTGCGCTCCACCACCATGCAGGCCGCTGTTACCGCCGATACGAATTGGGGCAAGGCATGGCGATGGAAGTAACCCTCCTCGTCGGGTTTAAGCAATCGGTGCGCATGCGCCGCTGCGCCGCCAATTCCGATCACCACCCCGGCGTGCTGAATGCGGCCATCCGGATAAAGCAGCTGCGCGCCCACCGCCCCGACATCTGGCCGAACGGCTTGGCGTGCCATTGCAACCAGCCAGCCCGTCTCTTCAATCTCGATGTCGTTGTTGAGAAAGCATAGCACCGCGCCCCTGGCCTCTTGAACAGCGCGGTTGTTGATCGCCGCGAAATTGAACGGACCATCATCGCGAAGGACACGCACGGCCGCCGGGTCAAGCTGCGCAAGATAATGGAGCGTTGCCGGGTCGTCGCTGCCATTGTCGATCACAAGTATCTCTAACGGTTGCGGATATTCGGTGCGCGACAGCCCTTCAAGGCAGTTTGCGAGCAAATCGACACGATTGCGCGTGGGCACCAGCACGCTCACGCGCGGCAAGGTTTCCTGCGCGCGCGCTGGCTGGCGTTGCGCAAGCGGCAGGCGTGGTGCTGGCCGTGATCGGCGGTGATGCAGGATGTGGTGGAGGTGAATGATGGCACCGTTTTCACGCTCGCTGTCCTCCACAGCCTCGGCAACAAGCCGGGCGGCCCAGTACGGTTCACGGCCCTTGATCGATGGCGCGCGCGCCGCTCTGACAAGTGCAGCACCAGTCACGTAATCGAAGTGGCGGAAAAGCTCACTGTTCCAGTCGGGTTTGAAATGGGGCTTATGACGCCGTCCTTTGCGGTCGATCAGATCATCATCGGCATAAATGACGCGGCAATTCTCCGGTGCCTTGGCGGCGGCTGCGCGGTAGTAATCCCCCGCCCCGCTGGCAATAATATCGCCATTGGCAACCGGCATGACCCAGCCTTCGCTATCAGATATCGCCCATTGGACGTCGGAAACTGCGCTTACCACCCGCGCTTCGATTGACTCGGCGAGGAGGCTGGCAAGTGTCGCCTCGCTTCCTTCGCCATCCTGGATCAAAGCGACAATCCTTGGTGGCTTTGCGGACTGTTCGATGTGCGGCAACGCTCCGTTGCGGGCCAGCCACAATGCGAAGGCGTGCGGCGTTTGCCCCAGCAGCGGGGCAAGATGAAGGCCGGCACGCATCCGCTTGCCGATCAAATACCACCACAGACTGCGCCCATAAAGCACAGGGTGCGCAAGCATGGCCTCGATATGCACAACGAGCAGCAAGAATGCAGCAGCCATTCCGGACGATCGGGGTGGCACAGGGGAACGCGTCATAGGCGTGCGTTAAGCTACCACGCTTTCGAAGCAAGCCCCCGTTAATCTGAAATGTGGCTTTAGCACTGCCGCTGTTTCAGTGAGAGGCTTGAGAACGCACACGAAAATCTTGCCAAAGGATCGACAGGTTACAGGCATAGCGACTAGGGTCGATTGTAACTTCGGTTGCAATTATGGAATTATCCAAGTTCATCTTATGACCTCAACAACCATTCCGCTTTCCGCGCCTGACGCCGCGCCCGCCAAGTCACCGCGCCGTGTCATGCTGCTCCAAGGCTTGATGGGCCCGTTCTTCCGTCAGCTTGGGCAAGGTCTGCGCAAGGCCGGGCACACGGTGTTCAAGGTCAATTTCAACGGCGGTGATCGGGCTTACTGGCGGCTGCCGAACGGGATCGACTATCGCGGAACCCTGTCCGAATGGCCGGATGCTTTCGCCGATCTGCTGCAACACCACCAGATCACCGATGTCATGCTGTTTGGCGACTGCCGCGATCACCATATTGCCGCGCTCAAGGTCTGCCGGGAACGCGGTGTTTCCGCCTGGGTATTCGAGGAAGGCTATGTCCGGCCTGACTGGGTGACGATGGAGATCGGCGGCGTCAACGGCCACAGTTCGCTCCCGCGCGACCCGCAATTTTACCGTGACCGCGCCGCTGCATTGCCGCCCGTGCCCGATCACCGCAAAGTGCCGTCTTCGTTCCGCAGACGCGCCAGTGAGGGGTTTTTTTACAACGCTGCCGATGTGCTGACCCGCTGGCGTTATCCGGGCTGGCACACCCATCGTCCGTGGCATCCGCTGGTCGAAGGCATGGGCTGGGCGCGCAAGCTCAGCCGCAGCAAAGAGCGGCGCGAACAGGCCGCAGCCTTGATTGCGCGCTTGCTGGATCGGGATGAGGCCTATTTCCTGTTTCCATTGCAGCTCGATTCAGACGCACAGATCCGCCTTCATTCCCCATTCGCCGGGGTCAAGGAGGCGCTGAAAGTCGTGCTTGAATCCTTTGCCAAACACGCGCCAGCCCATACCCGGCTGGTGGTGAAGGAGCACCCACTCGATAACGGGGTCCGCAACTGGGAGCTTGAAACCAGCGACCTTGCCGAGCGATTCGGGGTTGCCGGGCGGGTAGATTACTTGGCGTGGGGGGATATCGAGGCGATTTCCGAACGCGCGCTGGGGATGGTCACAATCAACAGCACCAGCGGAACCTTGGCACTTGCCATGGGCGTTCCGGTGGTAGTGCTGGGCACAGCGATCTACGACTTGCCTGATCTCACCTGCCAGAACGGGCTCGACCATTTCTGGACCGAAGCTACCCCGCCCGATCGCGAAACCTTTGCAGCCTTTCGCCGGGTGTTGATTGATCACTGCCTGATCCCGGGGGGCTTTTTCTCCGGCGAGGCGCTGGACAAGGTGGTTGCGCACGCCGTTGCCCGGTTTGATGGGCGCGGGCTGCCGCCGGACTGATTCCGACGTCCTTGCGGCGCAAACCAATTCTGTCGAATGTGCGTCGACATGGGTCAAAAGGGCAATTTTTTTTAGCTTTTGCTTGTGGGCACAACGGATACGGTGTTGCTTCCCGCTGCTACTGCCCACGCCACTCGGTAAATCCGGTTGAAGGATAATTCATGCGCACCATTCTCGTCACCGGTTCGGCCGGTTTCATCGGCTACCACCTGTCGCAGTTGCTGCTCGATGAAGGTTTCCGCGTGGTCGGCTTTGACGGGATGACCGATTATTACGATGTGCGGATCAAGCAGCGGCGCCACCAGATGCTGCTGCAACACCCGCATTTCAGCGCGACCGAAGCCATGCTCGAAGATTTCGACGCGTTGCACGCGCTGGCACTAGCGGAAAAGCCCGATGTGATCGTCCACCTCGCAGCCCAAGCGGGGGTGCGTTACAGCCTCGAAAACCCGCGCGCCTATATTGAGGCGAACCTGATCGGCACCTTCAACGTGATGGAATGCGCGCGCGAACTGGCGGTCGATCACCTGCTGATGGCCTCGACCAGTTCGGCTTATGGCGCGAATACCGAAATGCCGTTCACCGAAATGCAGAAATGCGACACGCCGTTGACGCTCTATGCCGCGACCAAGAAGGCGAACGAGGCGATGGCGCATTCCTATGCCCATCTGTGGAACCTGCCGACCACGATGTTCCGGTTTTTCACCGTCTATGGCCCGTGGGGGCGGCCCGATATGGCGCTGTTCAAATTCACCAAGGGGATCCTCGAAGGCACGCCGATCGATATCTACAATAACGGCGATATGTTCCGCGATTTCACCTATGTCAGCGATCTGGTGCGCGGCATAAGGCTGCTGGTGGATACGCCCCCGGTGCGCCCCGAAACGCCCGAGGATATCGCGCCGGGTGACAGCCTTTCCCCCGCAGCCCCGTTCCGGGTGGTGAATATCGGCAATGGCGACAAGGTGCGGCTGATGGATTTCATCACCGCGATCGAGGCGGAATGCGGGCGCGCAGCGGTGCGCAATTATCTGCCGATGCAGCAAGGCGATGTGCCCGCGACCTGGGCCGATGCGAGCTTGCTGAAATCGCTTACCGGCTATGCGCCGCAAACGCCGTTCCGCGAAGGGATCAGGCAGTTCGTGGCGTGGTACCGCGATTATTACCAGGTCTGAATGGGCGCGTTAAAATGGGCGCGTTATAGCGGCTGATCGCTCTCGGCCTCGGGCGGCGGCAGCGCGCCTTCGGTCGGCACCTCCGCATCACGTTCGCGCTCAAGCCGCTCCATATATTCGCGCTCGATCATTTCGACCCGCTCCTGCTCGGCAGCAGCATCGGTGTCGATGTTTGACAGGCGCTCGGCCCGCGCTTCTTCGATCAGTTGGCTGAAACGCACGTTTTCGCTCTCAGCGCGATCTTTGTAAGCGGCTTCGATGAATTTCTGGGTGCAGCCGGTGAACCCGCCTGCGCCTGCCGGACTGCAACTCATTGTCCCGAAATCGCCGACATACTTGAATGATTCCACCCGCCGCGCCCAGGCAACATTCTCGGGTGAGTCGCTTTGGCGCAGGTTGGGTGGGATGCGGTAGCGATCAGCCTCCACCAGAATTTCGCAAATGACCACCTCGCCCGGCTGCGCGACCGGACATTCATCTTCGCTATAGGCGATCACCATGTTGATTTTTTCATCGGCGCTCTGCGCCGCAGCCGGAACACCGGTGACCGTCAGAGCAGCCATTGCAAACAAAGCGGGGGTCAACACGAACTTCATTCGGCCGGTTCTTTCGTTTCTAATGCGTTTTTGCAGGTCGCCAAGTGGTGTTACAGTGATCGAAGTCTAGCGATGAACCATCCAATGCCTGCGTTCCAAAGCACTTGTCCAGCCCGCTTTCTCTATCACATGATTTTATCGGAGCCTAACCGGCGAAAGCTGAACTGACGCTGTCCCCCTCCCAAAAACCGGCAAGGTCTGACACGCAAATGCCCGGAGGATCCACAAGAATGCAACAGGTTCTGTGCGAATCCGGCAGTTTGAAACAGGTTCAATTCGCTGACATATCTGCTAAACGTTCCAAAGCAGCCCGCAAGCAAAGGGCTAAGGAAAATCGTCGCATGGCCAGCAGTTTTGTCAAAATCCTGATGGCTCCGGTCTGGCTTTTACAGCTTGCGACGGGGGCCAAGAGCTTCCTCGACAATCCATTGATCGGCTCCCAAGCCCTGAACCGGCGCGGCCTGCATGTGGCCCGCGTCAGGTTTGCCAATGCGATGTGCCTGTGGCGTCGAAGGCGGCTGGCAAAGGCGGTTCGGGCTGACTGGCGTGAAGCGTTTGACCGCGATGGCTTCGTCGCGATCCCCAACATCATCCCGGATGAAGAATTTGCCGCCCTGCGCGACGCAATTCTGGGTTACGTGGGCGATGCGCGCGAAATGCAGCAGGGGGATGCGATAACCCGGCGCATGGCGATTGATCCGGCCATGCTGCAGGCGATCCCGGCGCTGCGACGGCTGCTTGATCGCCGCGATATCATGGCGTTGCAGCATTACGTGGCCAGCTATCGCACCGCTCCGCTCCACTACATCCAGACCATTGTAAGCAAGATCGGTGACGGGGGAGATGACCCCCAGGAAACCATGCATGCCGATAGCTTTCACGCATCACTGAAATCGTGGTTGTTTCTCAATCCTGTGGCCATCGAGGATGGGCCGTTTGCCTATGTTCGCGGATCGCACCGCTTCACGCCAGAACGGCTGGACTGGGAATATAACCGCAGCCTTGCCGATCCACGCGCGATTGACCGGCTGTCCGCACGCGGATCGCCGCGCACCACCGCGCATGAGCTTGAGGCGATGCATTTGCCGCCACTGGAAAAGATGGCGGTTGCCGCGAACACTCTGGTGGTTGCCGATACGGTCGGGTTTCATGCGCGGGCACCATCAACGGTGGGCGGGGAACGCGTGGAAATCTGGTCCTATGCGCGCCGCAACCCGTTTCTGCCGTGGATCGGCGGTGACTTGTTGAGCCTGCCGGGCCTTGCCGAGCGGCGGATTGGGTGGGTTTGGTCGCTGCGCGACAGATTCGAGAGCCTGATCGGCCAGCCATGGAAGCCGGTTGGGCGGCGGCGGCCAGCCGATTTTGATTGAGCGGGGCTGACGGTTAAACCCGCTCGCTCACCTTGATGGCGATGCGGCAGCCCAGCCGGATCGCGCCTGCCAGCAGCGGATAGGCGGGTGCGCGTTCGGCGCCGCTCGCCAGCGCGGCGTCGCGGTGTTCGCGTTCATCGTCGCGGAAGGCGGTGATCATGTCTGCCAGTTCAGGGTCGGCCCCGCTCGCCTCCAGCTTGTCAATCTGTTCGCTGTAATGCTTGTCGATCTCGGTTTCGATCGCCGCCGTGCAGGCCATCGCCGCTTCGGGGCCGAGCAGCGCCGTGCCAGCGCCCAGCGCATAGCCCGCCGCCGACCAGAACGGATGCAGCGCCGTCGGCCGCACACCGCGCCCGGCCAGCAGCGCATCGAATTTGGCGCGGTGTTCGCGTTCCTGTTCGGCCATGTGGCGGATTTGCGCGGAATGCGGCCCGCGATCACCCATCACCGCCAATTGGCCTTCGTAAATCCGGGTCGCGCCGAATTCACCGGCCTGATCGACCCGGATCATGCGGTGGAGTTCTTGCCTGTCCATCATCCGTTCCCTTCGCCTGCGCCTGCCTTAGAATACGCAGCCAGCGCCACAATAGCCGCACCGCCGATGCAGGAAATCAGAAAATTATACCCTGCCAGTGAAATGCCCCATAGCGTCCACGGCGCAACATCGCAGCGGATCAGCGGCGCTGCGGCGGGGTTCATCACGTCGATCCCCGAAGGCAGGGTTGAGCACCCGGTAATCCCGGCCCACCAGCCATATTCGACCCCGGCGTGGAAGCCCCCGATCACCCCGGACGTGATGATCGCCAGCCCCGCCAGCGCAGCCCAAACCTGCGGCGGCTTCAAAAAGAAGGCGAGCGCGCCAATGCCAAGCGCCGCGAAATGCGGGTAGCGCTGCCACCAGCACATCTCGCACGGCGGCAGGCCGAACCCATATTGCGCGATATAGGCCCCGCCCAGCAATGCAGCGGGCAACGCCAAGGCGAGCAACCTTGCCCTGTCCAGATTGTTCATACCGTTGGCCTTAAGGCTTGGCCGCGCGCGGTGCCGGGCGCAGCGCCACCGTGCTCTGCGTGGTGCGGCGCAGAGTTTTCAGCGCATAATCGAGCTGGAAGTCCTTAACTCCCTGCTCCTCCAGCTCGGCAGCGGTCAATTTGAAGCGCGGATCGGTGATCTTGTCCGCCTCCATCTCTTCATCCTTGATGCCGAGTTCGTTGATCAGATGCCCGCGCAGGTCGCTTTCGCGGGTCTGGTATTTGGCCCGCAAGGCCATGTCGGGATCGGACAGCTGCGGCACCGCGATATCGGGCTTGATCCCGCCTTCCTGCACCGATTTGCCCGCCGGGGTGAAATAGCGCGCGGTGGTCAGCTTTAAAGCCGCATTCTTGCCGAGCGGCAGCAGCGATTGCACCGATCCCTTGCCAAAGCTGCGTTCGCCCATGATCAGCGCGCGGCGGTGATCCTGCAATGCGCCTGCGACAATTTCCGATGCCGATGCCGACCCGGCATTGATCAGCACGATCATCGGCACGCCTTCGGCCATATCGCCGGGATAGACGGTTTCGGCATCATACAGCATCGTTTCACCGCGCGCGCGCCCGCGCTGGCTGACGATCCGGCCCGAGGTGAGAAACAGGTCGGACAGCGCCACCGATTCATCCAGACTGCCGCCCGGGTTGTTGCGCAGATCAAGCACCAGACCATTGACCCGCCCACCGGGGGCCTTTTTCAGAATTTCCTGCCACGCCGCGAACACATCCGCGCCGACATTGGCAGAAAATTCGTTGACGCTGATGACGCCGATATTCCCGGCGGCGACTTCATGCGTGACCGGTTCGAGCGCGATCACGCCGCGCGTTACATCCACCTCCAGCGGCTCATCACGGCCGGGGCGGAAAATCGTCAACCGGATTGCCGAGCCCGCAGGGCCGCGCATCTGCGCCACCGCATCATCCAGATTTCCGCCGTAAATCAGCCTGCCGTCCAGATGGGTGATGAAATCGCCCGCCTTGACCCCGGCGCTGTCCGCCGGACTGCCACGGAACGGCGAGATCACCTTGACCGCGCCATCCTCCATCACCACCGACAGGCCAAGGCCCGAATATTGCCCGTCAATCATCGTCTCCAGCCGCTGGAGATCGCTGCCATCGAGATAGGCCGAATGGGGATCGAGCGCGGCCAGCATTCCGTCAATCGCGCCGCGGATCAGCACCTCGTCCTCAACCGGCTCGACATAGCTGGCCTTGACCCGCTGAAACACCGCGAACAGCTTGGCGAATTCAGGCCCGGCGCGGCCATCGACCTGCGCCATGGTGGCGGTGGTGGCGGGGATCAGCGCAACAGCGGTGACAAGTGCGGCGCTGCGCAGGAGGGCGGCGATTTTCATATGGGGTGCAAGGCTCCTTTATGGCGGTAATGTATAGGTTTGCCGAGCTTAACGCCAGATGAGAGCTGTGCGGACGATTGCAACCTGTCCCGGCGGTGCACAAAATCGCGGCGTGAGGTTGAGCCTTGGATGATTAGCGCAGTAATTGCAATGGGTTAACGGGCTCTCCGTCCCGCCGCAATTCGATCGTCACCGCTTGCGCTGCGCCATCGGCCATGCCCAGCGGGCTGCCGCCGATGACATTATCGCCCACCGCCACGTTCACCCGCTGAAGCCCGGTGACAAGGCTGGTCCAGCCGCCAGCATGTTCGATAATCACGATTCGTCCGAACCCGCGATATTCGCCGGCAAAGGCCACCCGCCCGCGTCCCGGCGCGACCACTTGCGCCCCCGAGGCCGGGGCGAGCGTTAATCCGGTGCTGGCGATGCCACTGTCGCGCTTGGCGCCGAACCCGATCAGCGTGCGCCCCTGCACCGGAAGCTGGAAATCCGCAGGCGGCGGGGCGCTGGCGGCAGAGGGGGGCGCATTATTGGGCGCAGCCAAGGCTTCCGGGGCGAGCGGCGCGGCGAGATCAGCCGGACGCAGCACCGGCCCCGGCAGCGCGGCGAGTTCACGCCGCAATGCCGCCACTTCGTCAAGCTTGTCGACCAATCCATCCAGATCGCGCGCTTCTTCGGCCAGCGCCAGCGCGCGCTCAGCCTCACGCATGGCCGCGCCGCGTGCACTGCGTGAGGCGATGCGTTGCTGGTTTTCAACCGCGGCGAGGCTTTGGCGGCGTTCCCGCAGCATCCCTTCGCTGCTGCGCAACTGATCGAGCGAGCGCGCCGCCTGCGCTTCCAATGCGCGCCCGCGATCAAGCTCACTACGCAGCGCGGCGGTGCGGGCGCGGATCTGCGGCACCGCGCTATCGAGCACCGCGCGCACATAGACCACGTCTTTGAGCGACCCCGGTTGCAGCGCCGACAGCGCCAGCGGGCGGCGCGCTGCGGTTTGCAAGGCAGCGGTGAGGCGCGCGGTCGGTTCTTGTTTTGCAGCCAGCCTTGCGGTCAAATCGGCGCGCTCGGCCCGCGCGATCGAATAGCGCGCGCGTGCGGCTTCGATATCGGCTTCGGCCTGCTGAATCCGCGCGGCGAGCGCGGCGGCTTCGTTGGCGGTGCGCTGCACGGCTTCGGTGGCGGCTTCGGCCTCACGCGAAAGGCGGGCGGCGCGGGCTTCGGCAAGGCGGCTTTCGCGGGTGGCGCGGGTCAGCGCGGCCTCGGCCTCATCGGGCGCGATCAGCTGCACGGCGGTTTGCGCGCGGGTGGCTGGCAGCATCGCAAGCAGCGCGGCGCAAGTGGCGGCGGTGCACAGGGCAAGCAGCGCAGAGCGGTTCATTGTCCTATCCTGCCCGATGATAGGGGTGTCCGGCAAGGATGGTGGTGGCGCGGTAAAGCTGCTCCATCAGCATCGCGCGCGCCAGCATATGCGGCCAGGTGGCAGGGCCGAAGGCGAGCAGCAGATCGGCAGAAGCGCGCTCATCGTCCGAATGGCCATCCGCCGCGCCCAGCATAAACCGGGTTTCGCGCACACCATCATCGCGCCAGCGGCCCAGCAAGGCGGCAAAATCCTCTGACGTCATCGCCTTGCCCCGTTCGTCGAGCAGCACCGTGCGGCAGGGATTAAGCGGATCGGCCAGCTTGCCCGCGCCGGTATCGGGCCATTCGGTCAGCTTGACCGGCCACGTCAGGCGTTTGGCATAACGATCAACCAGATCGCCCTCGGGCGACCGACCAATTTTCCCGCGCGCGATGATGTGGAGGAGCATTTTTTGTTTGGCCTCAAGCGCCGGCGCGCGCGTCCGCGCGCTTGGCTATCCTCGCTCACGCGACCTGAAGGTCGCATCGCTGCGGGCGGCCGGTCGGCCTTGCGGCTTGCTGCGCAAGCCGAACCAGCACTCAATCACTCTGGTCAGACGCGCCCGGTCGCCGCCGTGTCCGATCCCTCGAACGACCACATCCGTTCAAGATTGTAAAAGCTGCGCACTTCGGGGCGGAACAGGTGCACCACCACGTCGCCCGCATCGATCAGCACCCAGTCGGCGGCGGGCAGACCTTCGATCCGCGCATGGCCGAACCCGGCTTTCTTGATCTCTTCAGCCAGTTTCTGCGCCATCGCAGCAACCTGCCGGGTCGACCGCCCGCTGGCGATCACCATGTGATCGGCAATCGAGCTTTTCCCCGCGAGCGGGATCGAAACGATTTCCTGCGCTTGATCATCATCAAGCTGGGTCAGAACCAATTGGTGCAGCGCATCGGCGTCCATGTCAGAACGCGCCAGCGTTTGGGCTGCCGTGGCAGCGGCTTGAACCGCACCGGGCGGCACGGACGCGACAAAGGCTTCGGTAATCGGCAATCGGGTATCTCCAGATATCAGGGCGATGGGAACGAACGGCACGCAGACGAACAAACGATGGAGCCGAAACGCTTAAGCAGCGTCTCATGCCTCCTCCTCTGACCGGATGCTGCGAAATGTCAGCCGATCACGCACCGGGGCTCTGCGTTTCCCATTTTCCGAATCCGTGCCGAGAATATCCTCAGCCCATCCCGCATTGGCGCGGCGAAAAGCCGTGGCCGAGCGGTGATCCGGATCAAAACGCAATAACACCAGAACCGGTGCGCTCCATTGCCCCCGTTTCCGAATACTGGCAGCGGGCACACGATAGCGCCTGAGCCAGGCCATGGCGGGGCTCGTCATGGCGGCTGCATCATAGCCGGGCCGGGCGACCACCGCAATCGGCATTGTCCGCGCGATCCTCCGCCAGTCTTTCCAGCGGTGCAACTGGGCGAGATTATCCGCCCCCATCAACCAGATGAACCGCCGTTTGGGGTAACGCCGGACGAGCTTTGCCAGCGTGTCGGCAGTGTAGCGGGTGCCCAATTCACGTTCGATCGCGGTCGGCACAATCGGTGCGCGGCGCGCCTGATGGTTGGCTGATCGCAGCCGCGCGGCGAGCGGGGCCATGCCTGCTTTCGGCTTCAACGGATTGCCGGGGGACACCAGCCACCACACCGCGTCCAGCCCCAGCGCCTCAGCCGCGAACAGGCTGACCCGGCGATGCCCGCCATGCGCGGGGTTGAAGCTGCCGCCGAGCAGCCCGGTCAGGATCGGGATCGAACGCAATGAAGTCAGGGCCGAAAGCTCATGGCCGCGCCTGGCCTTGCCCGCGCACCTGCCATTTGTAGGTCGTCAGCCCTTCCAGCGCGACCGGCCCGCGCGCGTGCAGCCGCCCTGTGGCAATTCCGATCTCTGCGCCGAGGCCAAATTCGCCCCCATCGGCGAATTGGGATGAGGCGTTGTGCATCACGATCGCGCTGTCGACTTCGGCAAGGAAGCGTTCGGCGGCGGCATCATCGGCCGTCACGATAACATCGGTATGGCCCGAAGAATGGCGCGCGATGTGCGCTAGCGCCGCGTCCAGCCCATCTACCATCGCAACTGACAGGATCGCATCGAGATATTCGGTGTCCCAATCATTCGCGCTGGCCGGGATCACACGGCTGTCGAGCGCGCGGATACGCTCATCACCGCGCACTTCGCAGCCCGCCGCGATCAACGCGGCGACCAGCGCGGCGGCATGGGGAAAGGCCGAATCGATCAGCAGCGTCTCCATCGCCCCGCAAATGCCGGTGCGGCGCAATTTGGCATTGAGCGCGAGCGCGCTCGCCATGTCCGGATCAGCGGCGGCGTGGACATAGGTGTGGCAGATGCCATCCAAATGCGCGAGCACCGGGACACGCGCATCGGCCTGCACCCGTGCGACCAGGCTTTTGCCCCCGCGCGGCACGATCATGTCGATCAGTCCCGCAGCGGCCAGCATCGCGCCCACGGCGGCGCGGTCTTGCGTCGGGATCAGTTGCACCGCTTCGGTCGGAACGCCGCCTTCGACCAGCCCTTCAACCAGTGCGGCGTGGATCGCGCGGTTGGAATGCACCGCCTCGCTCCCCCCGCGCAGCAGCGCCGCATTGCCCGCGCGCACGCACAGCGCGGCGGCATCGGCGGTGACATTGGGGCGGCTTTCATAGATGATCCCGATGGTGCCGATCGGCACCCGGATGCGCTGGAGACGCAGGCCATTGGGCCGTTCAGCCGAATCAATCACCTCGCCGACCGGATCGGGCAGATCGGCCACAGCGCGCACCGCCTGCGCGATGCCCGCCAGCCGCGTTTCGTCCAGCGCCAGCCGGTCAAGCATCGCTTGCGCCAGCCCGTTCGCCTGTCCTGCCGCAAGGTCACTTGCGTTTGCAGCAAGAATGGCGGGCGCCGAAGCCTCAAGCCGTTCAGCCGCGCGGTGGAGTGCAGCGGCGCGGGCCGCGCTGGTCATCATCGCCAGCTGGCGCTGGGCTTTGCGCGCCGCACGGGCCATCGCGGTGACGAGTATTTCATGATCGGTGTCGTTCGAGTGAGTCGATTGGGTTGCTGTCTGGGTCATGTCGCTGAGTCTAGCAGCCGCATCGCCGATTGTCAGGCCCGACATCGGCAAGAGGGCGGGCAAATCGGGGCTTTCATTGCAAGGTTGGCACGAATCAGGAACAACGGCAGTGATGATGCGAAATTTGCAACCTGTTCAGGCAGCCTTCACGCAAGATGACTCCGACTTGAACCATTCACCGCGATTCCGCTTCGCTTCAACCTCCTTGTCGCCAGCGGGATTCGACCGCGTGCGAGGGTGCTGTTAGCGCGCTGACACCGGGGCGTTCAAAACAAAATCGGGGTCGGAGTGTCAGACAGGATTACCGCGCAGAAGTGGGGCGAGCGGCTGCGACAGTGGTTCCCCGACCGTGAGTTTTTCATGCGCGCCGACGGGCAGGTGCGCTTCATCAAGCTATCATCGAAATTGCAGATCCGCGTCGCGGCGGGCGCAGTGGCGCTGGCGCTGGGATGGTTGATCGCGCTCGCCGTGATGGGCTGGGGCCAATACCGCGCCGAATCCGATCTCGCGTCCTTCGCTGAAGAAAAGGCCCGCGTCGCCACCGCCAGCGAACGGCTGGACGCCTATGGCGGCGATCTTGGCCGGGTGGTGAGCGAGCTGGAGCAACGCCAGCAATTCCTCGAAGAAATGGCGCAGATGCTGCCTGAGGACATGATCGCCCAGGGCGATGCCACCGGCACCGTCACCGATTCTTCCGACGAATCCGCCAAGACCATCGAAAAAGTCGGCGCACTGATCCCGCAAGCGCGCGGCCTCGCCGAGGTTGAAGCCCGCCAGCTCGCCTTTGTCGAACGCCTGACCCGCTTCGCCGATGCCCGCGCCCGCCGCGCCGAAGCAGCGATGCGCAAACTCAATCTCGACCCGCGCGCGATGAGCCGCCAGACCCAAACACTGCAAGCAATGGGTGGCCCGTTCGAAGCTTTGAGCGGCGCTGACGGCGCTATCGACCCGCGCTTTGAACGGCTCGGCCTCAGCCTTACGCGCATGGCGGTGCTGGAACGCGCGTTGAACGGCATCCCGCAGGTCGTGCCTGCCACGGTCGAGAACATCACCTCAGGTTTTGGCTATCGCCGCGATCCGTTCAATGGCCGCAGCGCGATGCATTCCGGAATCGATTTCAAGGGCGTAACAGGATCGCCGATCTTTGCCGCTGCCGATGGCCGCGTGACCCATGCCGGGTGGAAATCAGGCTATGGCAAGGCGGTGGAAATCACCCACGGCAATGGCATGATGACCCGCTATGCGCACTTGTCGCGTATCGATGCGCGGGTTGGCCAGCAGGTCGATGCCGGGGCCACCATCGGCGGGCTGGGCAGCACCGGCCGTTCAACCGGCCCGCATCTGCATTTCGAAGTCCGCATCAATAACCGCGCGGTCAATCCGCGCCCGTTTCTGGAGGCCGCCCCCGATGTTCTCAAAGAAGCCCGCAGCGCCGGACCGGACCGTCTCGCCGCCGCCACGGCCCGCAAATAGGAGCAGCATGATGGCTTCGGGTTCAACCTTTTCGGTGATCGGCGCGGATGTGGTGATCAAGGGCGATATCAACGCCACCGCCGATCTGCACGTCGACGGCACGATCGAAGGCGACATCAAATGCGCCTCGCTGGTGCAGGGCGAATCGAGCAGCATCAGCGGCGCAGTGACCGCAGAAAGCGCGCGGATGGCAGGCAAGCTCAACGGATCGATCACCGCGCGTGAGCTGGTGATCCTCAAAAGCGCGCAGATCGAAGGCGATGTGCATTACGATGCGCTGACGATCGAACAGGGCGCGCAGGTCGATGGCCGCTTCGCCCCCAATGCGCGCCAGCCGGTGAAGGCCGTGCCATCGGTGCGTGTCGAAGCGGCGGAATAAACCGCCCGCCTACAATACCTCGGCGCGCAGGGTTTTGCGGTCGAGCTTGCCGATAATGGTTTTGGGCAGGCTGTCGCGAATCACAACCTGATCGACCCGTTCGTGCTTGCCGATTTTGGCGTTGAGCCAAGCGCGCAGTTCCTCCCCCGTCGCGCCGCCAGCCTCGTGTAGCGTGACATAGGCGCGGGGCACTTCGCCGTGATATTCTTCGGGAACGCCGATCACCAGCGCCTCTTTCACCGCCGGATGTTCGACAATCACGTCCTCGACCACGCTGGGAAATACCTTGAACCCGCCAACCGCGATCATATCCTTGATCCGGTCAACGATGGCGAGGAACCCGTCCGCGTCGATCTGCGCGACATCGCCGGTGCGCAGATAGCGTTTGCCATCACGTTCAACAAAGGTGTCACCGTCGCTTTCAGGGCGGTTCCAATAACCGCGCATCACCTGCGGGCCGCACACGGCGAGCTCGCCCGGCTCGCCATCGGGGGCGAGGCGGGTCGGGTCTCCCTTGTCGAGCAGGATCACTTGCGTGCCGGGCACCAACTGCCCGATGGTGCCGCGTTTGCGCGTGCCTTCATAAGGATTGGCCGACACCACGCCCGAACTTTCGGTAAGGCCATAGCCTTCGACCAGCCGCACCCCGGTGACTTCTTCAAACTGCACATGCACCGGCGCAGGCATCGGCGCGCCGCCGGAAATGCAGATTTTGAGGCTGGAAAGATCGGTTTTCGCCAGATCGGGATGATCGAGCATCGCCTGAAACATCGTTGGCACACCGGGAAAACCGGTGCAGCGATAGCGCGCAATCGTCTCCAGCACCTGCTTCGTTTCAAACCGCGGCACCATTGCGATCGAAGCGCCGGTGGCGACGGCGTGGTTGAGCAGCGCAGTGTTGGCGAACACATGAAAGAACGGCAGCGCCCCCATGAACACCTCCGCGCGGGCATTGCCAAACGGGTTGATCGCGGCGACCTGCTGCGCGTTGATGCTGAGCTGATCGTGCCCCAGCATTGCGCCCTTGGGCCGCCCGGTGGTGCCGCCGGTATATTGCAGCAGCGCCAGATCGGTGTGCGGATCTAGCGAAACGGGGGTGAAAGGCGTGTCGGGCGCGCAATCCTTCCAGCGGCGAATGGTCGGCCCATAGGTGACATCGGCGATTTGTTTACGTTTGAGCAGTTTGAACGCGATGCCCTTCGCCCAGGGCAGCATATCGGCAAGGCTGCCGACCACCAGCATTTCCAGCCCGGATGCGGCCTGCACCTTGGCTGCGGTGCCATAAAGTTCGGGCACATCCAGCGTCACCAGCACCCGCGTGCCGCTGTCTTCGACCTGCCAGCTCAGCTCCTCAACCGAATAGAGCGGCGAGAAATTGACGACAATCGCACCCGCCATCATCGCCCCGTAATAGGCGGCGGCGTAGATCGGGACATTGGGCAGGAACAGGCCGACCCGGTCGCCCTTGGCAATCCCCATCGCCTGAAGCCCCGCAGCAAAGCACTGCGCCTCTGCGCGAATTTCTCGATAGGAATAGGTGCGCCCGAGGAAATGCAGGAACGGCGCGTCGGGGGCCTCCCCGGTGGTGCGTTCAAACAGCGCTGGCAGGCTGATCGCCGCAAACTGTGTGTCGGGCGGGGTCGGGTGGTGATAGGCAGCGTTATTGACAGTCATGGCAGCGATGGTGACTGACATCACGCTGGCGCACAAGCGAAACTCGCTGATGCAATGTCGCTTTCATGCAAATTCGCGCGTGGCTTTGCCGAGGTGCTGGTGCAGCACCTCGGCACGCCCGATCAGTTCTGGATGAACCCGCTTTCGGGGTCGATCTTTTCTTCGGCGGCTTCGGCAGCGCGGCGGGCGGCGAGCCAGCTTTGCGCCTCGGCTTCCTGCGCGGCGGCACCGGCAGCCTTGACGTTGGCATCGCGTTCGGCGCGCAATTCTTCGATCAGCTTTTCGCGATCATTGCGCTCGGACCTGACCGGAGCATCGGCGTCTTCGGTGATCCCGGCGCGCTTGGCGGCCTTGGCCACCATCGCATCAAGCTCACGCTGTGAACACAGGCCCAGCGTCACCGGGTCTTTCGGCGTGATGTTCTGGATGTTCCAGTGGCTGCGGTCGCGAATCGCGCCGATGGTGTTGCGGGTGGTGCCGATCAGCTTGCCGATCTGCGCATCCGACACTTCGGGATGGCTGCGCAGGATCCACGCGATGCCATCGGGCTTGTCCTGCCGCCGGGACACCGGGGTATAACGCGGGCCCTTGGTGCGGGTCGCTTCGGCCGGGGCCTTGTGCATCTTGAGCGAATAGGTCGGGTCAGCCTGACCCAGCTCAATCTCGCCCTGCGTAAGCTCGCCCGAGTGCAGCGGATCGCGACCGGTATATTTGCTGCCCGCCAGATCATCGGCCATCGCCTGGACTTCTAGGATGTGTATCCCGCAGAATTCGGCGATCTGTTCGAATGACAGCGCGGTGTTGTCCACCAGCCAGGTTGCGGTGGCGTGCGGCATCAGCGGCTTGGGCTGATCCTTGATGGCCATGGGGGAATCTCCGTTGAAAATAGAAGGGCCGCCCCTTTCGGAGCGGCCACATTGCTAGCCCTTATAGGCCAAGCCTCCGCCGACGGCAAGCAAACCTTGATTCAGAACGCAGGTGCGGCTGCAAGCGAGACGGTGTGTTCTTCCTTCAACGCCGCCAGTCCCGCCAAAAACTGGCGTGTCGCCGCCTCCCAGCTGAAGCCCGCCGCATAGGCAGCGCATTCGGTTCCGTCGCAATAGCGCGCCGCGTCAATCGCGCGGGTCAGGTCTTCGGAAAGCGCACCAACCGCGTCGGTGACGATATCAATCGGGCCGGGCACCGGGAAAGCCGCAACCGGGGTTCCGCAGGCCAGCGCCTCGATCATCACGAGGCCGAATGTATCGGTGCGGCTGGGGAACACGAACACGTCGGCCCCGGCATAACAACCCGCGAGCTCCGCGCCCATGCGCTTGCCCAGAAACAGCGCATCGGGAAACTTCGCCGCCAACGCGCCGCGCGCCGGACCATCGCCGACCACCACCTTGGTGCCGGGGTAATCGCAGGCGAGGAAGGCTTCGATGTTCTTTTCCACCGCGACCCGCCCGACATAGAGCAGGATCGGGCCTTCCAGACCGGCATATTCAGGCGGCGGCGGCGCGGTGGGGGAAAAGCAGGCGAGATCAACCCCCCGGCTCCAATGGGTAAGCTGGGTCAACCCCTGTTCGCGCAGCTGCGCGCGGATCGTCTCGGTCGCCACCATGATCGTTTCCGCCGGACGGTGGAACCAGCGGATATAGGGCCAGAAAAAGCGCGCGGGCAGGCCAGTGCGGCGTGCAAGGTAATCGGGAAACTGGGTGTGGTAAGCGGTGGTGAACGGCACCTTGCGGCGGACGCAATATCGCCGCGCGGCAAAGCCCAATGGCCCTTCGGTGGCGATATGCACCGCATCAGGCGCGATTTTCGCCAATTGCCGCCCCACCGCGCCGGGCGCGGTCAGCGCCAGCCGGATTTCGGGATAGGTCGGCGCAGGCATCGAAGGGTAGCCTTCGGGCGAGATCACCGTCACCTGATGCCCCCAGCGGCGCAGCACATCGCAAGTGGTCGACAAGGTGCGCACCACCCCGTTGGTCTGCGGGTGCCACGCATCAGTGATAATCGCGATCGAAGCGGGTGTGGCCGGGGCCGGGGCGAGGGCCGCGGTATCAGGGGTGATGGTGGTCAACCGGTTCACGCCGCCTCGCGCGTCGCACGGGCCGGATCGGCGGGCGCGGCCGGAACCTGCTCGGCCTCGCGGCGTTTGATCTCATCAGGCCAGTGGAGGATTTCCATCCGTCCATCGTGATGTTCGACCAGCGCGTTGCAGCCTTCCACCCAATCGCCATCATTCCAGTATTCGATCTGGCGGCCATCGTGATCGAACGTGCGAAATTCGGCGGTGTGGATATGGCCGCACACGACCCCGTCAACCCCGCGTTCCCCGGCGGCGCGGGCGACGACTTCTTCGTATTTGCCGATGAACTCGACCGCGTTCTTGACCTTGTGCTTGGCCGCTTTGGACAGCGACCAATAGGGCTTGCCCAGCCAGCGCCGCACCGCGTTGACCGCGACATTCAGCCTCATCATCAGGTGGTAGGCATTATCACCAACGAACGCGAGCCAGCGGTGCGATAGCATCACCGCATCGAATTCATCGCCGTGCAGCACCATCAGCCGCCGCCCATCGGCGGTATCGTGAAAGGCGGCGCGGCGAATTTCGATCCCGCCAAAGTTCAACCCGGTGAACTGCCGGAACATTTCGTCATGATTGCCGGGGATGTAGATGATGCGGGTATCGCGCTTGGCCCGTTTCAGAATGCGCCAGACGATGTCATTATGCGCAGCGGGCCAGTAGAATTTTTTCTTCAGCCGCCAGCCATCGATGATGTCGCCGACCAGATACATCAGATCGCTGTCGGTATTGTCGAGGAAGTCGATCAGCATATCGGCATTGCAGCCCTTGGTGCCGAGATGCACGTCGCTGATCCAGATGGTGCGGAAGCTGCGCCGCTCGCCATTGGCGGGTTCCGGCGTGCGCGGAGCGGACAGCGGCAGGCTGGTAATGTTGTCGCTGATCAGATCGGACAGATCGGCACCGGTCATGGTAATTCCCTGCGTGTCACGTCGTGTTCAGACGCGGACATAACAGCGGAATGTTACAAGCGTCGCGCAGACGCGTGACGGTTTGGAGTCAAACCCCAGTCAATCCATCGCGATAAAGCCAGGCAGCGCCTCGATCCGCGCAATCCAGGCGAGGATATGCGGATAATCGCCAAGACCGAAACCGCCTTCTTCCGCGACATGGGTATAAGCGAACAGCGCAATATCGGCGAGCGTCACCGTGGGGCCGCAGAAGAAGGTGTGATCCGTCAGATGGCGGTTCATCAGATCGAGCGCAGCACAGCCCGCCATCCGCTTCGCCATCACCTGCGCGCGCTGTTCGGCGGTAAGGTTCTTCTCGCCCACAAAGCGCAGCCAGAACCGCAGCGTCGCGATGTTGGGTTCGTGATTATACTGTTCAAAGAACATCCAGCGCAGCACGTCAGCCTGCGCAAAGCGGTCTGCCGGGATCAGGGCACTGCCATGCGCAAGATACCAGCAGGCGGCGTTGCTTTCGGGCAGGAAACGCGCCTGCGCACCCGCGCCGATCTCAAGCACCGGGATGCGCCCATTGGCGTTGACGCGGGCAAGAAATTCGGGCGTCCGGGTTTCGCCCTTCATGATATCATAGGCGCGCGTTTCCAGCGGCAGGCCGAGCAGCGCGGCGGTCAGCTTGATCTTGTAGCAGTTCCCGCTGCGCGGGTCTTCGTGGAGGGTCAGCGCCTCAGCCATTGTCCGTGCCCTTGGCCACTTCCAGCACGATCTTGCCGATATGCGCGCCTGCTTCCATCCGCGCATGGGCGGCGGCGGCTTCGGCGAGGGGGAAGGTCATGTCCATTACCGGAGAAAGCTCTCCGCTCGCGAACAGCGGCCAGGCATTGTCGGCGATTTCATCCGCCAGCGCGGCTTTGAAAGCGTCGGAACGCGGGCGCAGCGTCGATCCGGTCAGCGTCAGCCGCCGCATCATCACCGTCGCCATATTGAGATCGGCCTTGGCCCCGCCCAGCAGCGCGATGGTAACGTGGCGGCCGTCTTCGGTGAGGCATTTGAGGTTGCGCGCGACATAATCGCCCGACACCATGTCGAGCACGATGTTGACGCCCTTGCCCCCCGTATGCGCGGCGATGGCCTCGACAAAATCCGTCTCGCGGTAATTGATCGCGAGGTCGGCCCCGATCCGGCGGGCGGCGGCGCATTTGGCTTCATCGCCGCAGGTCACGATCACCTCCATGCCGAACGCCTTGGCCAGCATGATCGCCATTGTCCCGATGCCCGAAGTGCCGCCATGCACCAGCACCCGCTCACCATCGCGCGCCAGCCCGCGTTCAAACAGGTTGTGCCACACGGTGAACAGCGTTTCGGGCAGCGCCGCGGCTTCGGCCAGCAGCATCCCTTCAGGCACGGGCAGGCAGTGCTGCCAATGCGCGGCGCAATATTCGGCGTAGCCCCCGCCCGGCGTCAACGCGGCGACATATTGCCCGATCATTTCGCGCGGAGCTTCGGAGCCGACCGCCACCACTTCGCCCGCGACCTCAAGCCCCAGCAGCGGCGATGCCCCCGGCGGCGGCGGATAGGCACCGGCGCGTTGCAGGCAATCGGGGCGGTTGACCCCGGCATAGGCGACCCGGATCAGCACATCATTGGGGCGCAGGCGCGGCAGGGGGGCGGTTTCGATCCGCAGCACATCCGGCCCGCCGGGCGCATCGAACCCGATCGCAGCCATGTTTTCGGGCAGTTCCGCGCCATTGCCTGCGATCATTACCAAAATCCCCCTGATCCAGCTTCGTTAACCACTTGATGCGCGCCAATAACCGTGTCTCGGATTGACAGCAACCCGCTTGGCTTGCGATGCTGCATCCTGATGGAAGAACCCGATCTGCCAAGACCCAAAGGAGACGCGGCCGCCCGCCTCGCGGCGGAGGATCTTGCGCCCTATTCCCAGGCTGAATTGGCGACCCGTATCGCGCAGCTCGAAGCGGAAATAGCGCGCGTGATCGCCCACCGCGACAAAGCCGCCGCGCACCGCGCCGCCGCCGATGCGCTGTTCGCAAAGGGCGGCGGATGATCTGCCGCGCGCCCTCCCTCGCCTTGATGGTAACGGATTCGCAATTTTATCGCGCGATCCCATATGATGCGCAAATGGCTTTCCCCGCTCGTTCGCCACGAGCACTTACCGCCCGCTGAAAAAGGCCGCTCCCATGCCCAGCTTCGCCCAGAACCTTGAACGCACGCTGCACAACGCGCTCGGCAATGCGTCTGACCGGCGGCACGAATATGCCACGCTCGAACACCTGCTGCTGGCGTTGATCGATGATGAGGATGCCGCCCAGGTGATGGCCGCCTGCGGGGTCGATCTGGCCGAGCTGGGTGAAGTGGTGAAGCAGTATCTTGATCAGGAATATCAGTCGCTTAAAACAGAAGATGGGGCCGATCCGCAGCCCACTGCCGGGTTCCAGCGGGTGATCCAGCGCGCGATCCTGCACGTGCAATCTTCGGGCAAGGATACCGTCACGGGTGCCAACGTGCTGGTCGCGCTATTTTCCGAACGCGATAGCTATGCGGTCTATTTCCTCCAGCAGCAGGATATGAGCCGGCTGGATGCGGTCAGCTATATCAGCCACGGCATCGGCAAGGGTGGCCGCCAGATCGAACCCAAGACCGCGCAGGGCACTGACAAGCCCGACGAACCGGCGCAGACAAAAGAAGGCGGCAACAAGAAAGAAACCGCGCTCGACCAGTTCACCGTCAACCTCAACGCGCGGGCTGAGGCCGGCAAGATCGATCCGCTGATCGGGCGCGGGCCGGAGGTTGACCGCACGATCCAGATTCTCTGCCGCCGGTCAAAGAACAACCCGCTCTATGTCGGCGATCCCGGCGTCGGCAAAACCGCGATTGCCGAAGGGCTGGCGCGCAAGATCGTTGAAGGCGACGTGCCCGAAGTGCTGAACGAAGCGGTGATCTACTCGCTCGACATGGGCGCATTGCTGGCGGGCACGCGTTATCGCGGCGATTTCGAGGAACGGCTGAAACAGGTCGTCAACGAACTGGAAGCGATGCCGCACGCGGTGTTGTTCATTGACGAGATTCACACCGTGATCGGCGCAGGGGCGACCAGCGGCGGGGCGATGGATGCGTCCAACCTGTTGAAGCCTGCATTGTCGAGCGGCGCAATCCGCTGCATCGGATCGACCACCTACAAGGAGTTTCGCAACCACTTCGAAAAGGATCGCGCGCTGCTGCGCCGGTTCCAGAAGATCGACGTGAACGAGCCGACGGTTGAGGATACGATCAAGATTCTGAAAGGCCTTCGCAGCGCCTTCGAAGAACACCACAAGGTGAAATACACCCCCGACGCGATCAAGACCGCGGTGGAACTGTCAGCACGCTACATCAATGACCGCAAATTGCCCGACAAGGCGATCGACGTGATCGATGAAGTCGGCGCGATGCAGATGCTGGTGCCCCCCAGCCGCCGCAAGAAGACCATCACCGCCAAGGAAATCGAAGCGGTGATCGCGACCATGGCGCGCATCCCGCCCAAATCGGTGAGCAAGGACGACAAGAAAGCGCTCGAAAACCTCGAACGCGATCTGAAACACGTGGTGTTCGGGCAGGACGAAGCGATCAAGCGGCTGTCGACCGCGATGAAGCTGAGCCGCGCAGGGCTGCGCGATCCGGACAAGCCGATTGGCAGCTTCCTGTTTTCCGGCCCCACCGGGGTGGGCAAGACCGAAGTTGCGCGTCAGCTTGCCAGCATCATGGGGATCGAGCTGAAACGCTTCGATATGTCCGAATATATGGAACGCCATAGCGTTTCCCGCCTGATCGGCGCGCCTCCGGGCTATGTCGGTTATGATCAGGGCGGCCTTTTGACCGATGCGATCGACCAGAACCCGCATTGCGTGCTGCTGCTCGACGAAATCGAAAAAGCGCACCCCGATCTGTTCAACATCCTGTTGCAGGTGATGGATAATGGCCGCCTGACCGATCATCACGGCAAGACCGTGGATTTCCGCAATGTCGTGCTGATCATGACCACCAACGCCGGCGCGTCCGACATGGCGCGCAGCGGGATCGGGTTCGGCGACGTGTCGAAAGAAGACGCCGGAACCGAGGCGGTGAACAAGATGTTCACGCCTGAATTCCGCAACCGGCTTGATGCGATTGTGCCGTTTGCCTACCTTGGCCGGTCAACCGTGGCGCGAGTGGTGGACAAGTTCATCCTCGAGCTGGAATTGCAGCTGGCCGAACAGAACGTCCACATCCAGTTTGATAGCGAAGCGCGCAGCTGGCTGGGCGACAAGGGCTATGACAAGCTGTACGGCGCCCGCCCGATGAGCCGGTTGATCCAGGACAAGATCAAACAACCGCTCGCCGAAGAACTGCTGTTCGGCAAGCTGTCAGACGGCGGTGAGGTGCAGGTCAGCGTCAAGGACGGCAAGCCGACCTTTGAAATCACCCCGGCCCCGCCGAAGGTGAAAGCAGTCAGAAAGCCCGCTGAGAAGAAAAAGGCCCCCGCGAAAAAGCCCGCGTCTGAGGCGGGAGAGGGCTGAGGCCCGACCGCACAACCGCCTCCCTTCTTTGAAAAAGAAAAGGGGGGGGCAGCAGTCGGCTTACTGAATGGCGGCGAGGTCAGCGGCGATTTTCGCCAGCACTTCCTCGGTAATCATCCCTTGCGAGAACGGCGCGACCGCGGTCAGGCTCATCGCCTTGAACTGTTCATAGGCCGGATGCTGATCGAGATCGGGCAAGGTCGTGAGCACCGCCGCCTTGGCGCGCTCATCAGCCATCAGCGCTTCGATCGGCATATCGACCGTGAACGCAGCAGCAGCAGCAGTGGTGGTGGCCGCATCATCTTCAGCGGCGAAGGCCGGGGCGGTCAGGGCAGCGGCAGCAAGGCCGAGCGCGGCCAGCGGAATGAACTTCATAAAAGCGGTTCCTTGTTGGCGCGACTGATAACCAGCGCGCCGTGCGGTGGATTTACCGCAAACATATGGCATTGCAATGAATATGGCGCAGGCTGGTGTTCGGCGCACAAGTCGCGCCGCGCAACTTCTGGGCGCAGCGCCATTTCCCCACCTCTTGGATTGCGTCGTCGCCAATCACGGCGTAGCGGCTGCGTTCATGCAACCGAAAATTCTGACCACAATGAAGGAATACAGCCCTTCGTTGTTCCTCGCCGATCTGATCGCGGGCGTGACTGTCGCGATGGTCGCGCTGCCGCTCAGCATCGCCATCGCGATCGCATCGGGCGCTGATCCGGCCAAGGGGCTGATTACCGCTGTCATCGGCGGGCTGCTGATTTCGCTGCTGGGCGGCAGCCGGGTGCAGATTGGCGGGCCGACCGGCGCGTTCATCGTGGTGGTGTTCGGGGTGATTGCCGAACATGGGTATGATGGGCTGGTGCTGGCCACGATGATGGCGGGCATTATCCTGATCGCGGCGGGCTGGCTGCGGATTGGCAATCTGATCGCCTATGTGCCCGAAGCGGTGATCAACGGCTTCACCATCGGTATCGCGATCATCATCGCCGCCAGCCAGATCAACGATTTCTTTGGCCTTGGCCTGACTGCGATACCCGCCGATTTCCTCGAAAAAATTCCTGCCCTGTGGGCGGCGCGCGGACTGTTGAACCCCTATGCGCTGGCCGCCGGTGCGGGGGCGTTGGGGTTGATTATTGTGCTGCGCTGGAAGTTCCCGCGCCTGCCCGGCCTGATCGTCGCCATCGCGGCGATTTCTGCAATCGCGGCGCTGGCGCAGTGGCCGGTCGATAGCATCGGATCGCGTTATGGTGCATTACCCAGCGGCCTGCCGTTCCCCAGCCTGCCCGATATCAGTGCGGCGCGGCTGATCGAGCTACTGCCATCGGCAATGGTGATCGCGTTCCTCGCCGCGATTGAATCGCTGCTTTCGGCGACGGTGGCGGATCGCATGATGGGCGGGCGGCATCGCCCCAATGCCGAGGTTTCCGCGCAAGGCTGGGCCAATCTGGGTTCCGGCCTGTTCGGCGGGATGCCCGCCACCGGAGCGATTGCGCGCACCGCCACCAACGTGCGCGCCGGGGGCAAGACCCCGGTTGCGGGCGTGCTGCACGCCATCATCATCCTGATCATCATGGTGGTGGCCGCCCCGCTGGCGGGTTATCTGGTGATGCCCGCGCTGGCCGCGCTGCTGCTGATCACCGCGTGGAACATGAGCGAGCCGCACAAGTGGCGCGGATATTGGGCAACGCCGCTGGCCGAACGCGGGTTGCTGGTGCTGACCATGGTGCTGACCGTGGTGGCTGATCTTACCATTGCCATCGGGGTCGGGGTGGTGCTGGGGCTTGCGCTGCGGCTGCGCGATGCGGGTGCAAAACCGGGCGCGTGGAGCGGGCCAGAGCGTTAATACCAGCGCGCTGATATCAAGCGTCGATCTGCACTAGCTTATCGCGCCCGGTCGCGCCGCGCAGCAGGTGCAGTTTTGACGGGGGGATGCCCAGCGCACGCGCCAACATCGCCAGCACCGCAGCGTTGGCCTCACCATCATGCGCCTTGGCCCGAACCTTGATCAGCACCGCGCCATCGCCCAGCGCAATCTGTTCGCTGCGCGCGCCCGGCGTAACCCTCAACGCCAATCGCCGCCGATCATCGGCCAGCGCCAACAGCGCCGCGGCGGGCGGGAAATCGGGCTTGGGCCGCGCCATGATCCCCGCTTACGTCAGCGCCGCCGCCACCGCTTTGGCGTGGTGTTTTGCATTTTCGGCGTAATGAGCGGTGCCGATCCGCATTCCCATGATCGCCGCTTCATCCAGATCGCGCATCTTGCGCGCCGGGCGGCCGCCCCACAGCTCACGCGGGGCCATCACCTTGCCTTCGGTCAGCATCGCGCCCGCTGCCAGCATCGCGTCCGCACCGATCACCGCCTTGTTCATCGCAATCGCGCCAAGGCCAACGAACCCGCGGCTTTCGATCGTGCAGCCGTGCACCATCGCCATGTGGCCGATCAGCACATCGTCACCGATGATCAACGGTGATCCCTCCGGATCGCCCGGGCGCGGCGGGTCGCAGTGGAGCACCGATCCATCCTGCACATTGCTGCGTTCACCAATCACGATCCGGCTGACATCGGCGCGCAGCACGCAATTATACCAGATCGACGATCCCGCCCCGATTTCGACATCGCCGATGATCGTGCAACCGGGCGCGATAAAAGCGGTATCGTGGATGCGCGGGGTCTTGCCGTGGATCGGGATGATGGTGACGCCCGGTCGTTCGGGGGGCCGATAAGTCATAGTCTGTGCGCCTCCCATTGCGCTCGCGTGATTGCATACTGGATAATCGGTTCAGGCTCACCCGGATCGGCAAAATCGAGGTCTTCGCGCCGTTCCATCCCAAGCTTTTCCATCAATCGCCAGCTTCCCACATTGGCCGCGCAGGTCAAGGCGACGATCTGCGGCGCACCAATAACGCCAAAGCCCCAATCGACCACCGCGTGCATCGCTTCCAGAGCATAGCCGCGCCGCCAGCGATCTTCACGCACCAGCCAGCCGATTTCGAAGTCGTGCGGGTTGGGGGCGAGCGGGTGGGCGACGCGGCGCAACCCGCAATGGCCGACAATGTCGCCGGTCGCCCGCTCCTCCATCATCATGAAGCCGAACCCTTCGGCGGCAAAACTGGCCCGCGATGCGGCGTGCTTGGCCGCGATAACCTCGCGCGTCTGCACGCCGCCCAGATACTGCATCACCGCAGGCGTGTTGAGCAACGCCATGTGCGGGTCGAGGTCGTCAACAGCGATTGCGCGCAGCGCCAGCCGGGGAGTCGTCAGCACCGCAGCCATCATCCCGCTTGCCAGACCGCGCGGGTGATTGAATGGACAATAATGACCGGATTTTCGGGATCGAAATCGCCGCTGTCAAAATCGAGATCCGCGCGCCGTTCCATCCCCAGACGCAGCATCAGACCCCAACTGGCGGTATTGCCCTGCACCGTCAGCGCGATCACCTCATCCGCAGCGAAGCGATCAAACGCAAGGGCCAGCGCGGCGGCGGCAGCCTCTTTGGCGTAGCCTTGCCCCCAGGCATCCTCACGCAGCCGCCAGCCGACTTCCATCATCCCCTGCGGCCCGCCAGCCTGATTGGAACGCTTCAACCCGCAAAAGCCGAGCAGCGCGGCGTCGCTCTTGCGTTCCACCACCCAGAAGGTGTGGCGATGATCGCGCTGATAGCCGAGCAGGCGTTCTTGCGCAGCGGCCCGCGCCGCATCATCCGCCACCCCGCCCAGCCAGCGCATCACCGCCGGGGTGTTGGTCGCCTGCCAGAACGTGGGCCAATCCGCCTCGCGCCAGTCGCGCAGGATCAGCCGTTCGGTTTCGCAGCGGAACCCGGCCATGTCAGCCATTCAGCAGGCGGGCGGCGTGGGCGGCGTGGTAGGTCAGGATGCCGCTTGCACCGGCGCGTTTGAACGCGATCAGGGTTTCCAGCACCAGCGCATCGCGATTCCCCGCTCCGGCCCGTGCCGCAGCCTCAATCATCGCGTATTCGCCGCTCACCTGATAGGCGAACACCGGCACATCGAATCGCTCCTTCACTCGGCGCACGATGTCGAGATAGGCGAGGCCGGGCTTGACCATCACCGAATCCGCGCCCTCGGCAATGTCCATCGCCACCTCGCGCAGCGCCTCGTCGCCGTTGGCCGGGTCCATCTGGTAGGTTTTCTTGTCACCTTTGAGCAATCCGCCGCTGCCCACCGCATCGCGGAACGGGCCGTAGAACGCGCTGGCATATTTGGCGGCGTAGGACATGATCTGCACGTTGGCGTGCCCGTTCATTTCCAGCGCCATGCGGATCGCACGGATGCGGCCGTCCATCATGTCGGACGGGGCGATGATGTCCGCGCCCGCATTGGCCTGATTGATCGCCTGATCGACCAGCGCGGCCACCGTATCGTCGTTCACGACATAGCCCGCCGCATCGACCAGCCCATCCTGCCCGTGGGCGGTATAGGGATCGAGCGCCACGTCGGTCAGCACGCCGATATCATCCCCGCAGGCATCCTTGATCGCGCGGATCGCCTGGCACATCAGGTTATCGGGATTATGCGCTTCGGCCCCGTCATCGCTGCGCAGATCATGCGGCGTATTGGGAAACAGCGCCACCACCGGAATGCCGAGCGCCGCCGCCTCTTTCGCGCGCGCCACGATCCCATCGACCGACCAGCGCGATACGCCGGGCAGGCTGGCAACCGGCTCCTCCACCCCTGTTCCCGAAGTCACGAACAGCGGCCAGATCAGGTCGGCGGGGGTGAGGATCGATTCGCGGTGAAGCGCGCGGCTCCATGCGTGGGCGCGGGTGCGGCGCAATCGAGTGTTGGGATAGCTGGCGGTCATGCGCGCGGGTTTAGGCGCAATCCGGGCGTTGGGACAAGTCGTTCAGCGCACCGGCTGCGCGATCTCGACCTTCTCGATCTCGCGCAGCGGTTCCTTGACCTCGCTCGGCAGCGGTTCGAGATCCTGCAGCGCAGCGCCGACCTCGATATCTTTCATCTGAATCAGTTGGCGGCGGAAATCGATCAGTTCGGTGCCCGAAAGTTCGGCGCGGTTGACGAATTGCACGCTCGCCGGATTGATCACCCGCCCGCTGCGATACATTTCGTAATGCAGGTGCGGGCCGGTCGATAGCCCGGTCGATCCGACATAGCCGATCACCTGCCCGCGCCGCACCTGCTGCCCGGAACTCACCGCCATCCGGCTCATATGGCAATAGCGCGTGGCCAGCCCGCTGCCATGATCCAGCCGCACCGCGATGCCGCAGCCGCCCGCGCGGCCCGCAGAACTGACCCGGCCATCGCTGACAGCGACAATCGCGGTGCCATAACGCGCCTTGAAATCCATACCTTCGTGCATCCGCCGATAACCAAGGATCGGGTGGCGCCGCATCCCGAAGCCCGATGAAATCGCGCCCGGCACTGGCGCCAAGAGGCCACGACGCTGCTCACCCACGCCCGACGCTTCGAAGAACCGCCCGTCCTTGCCCCACCGCATCAACTGGGTGCGCGGCTTTCCGGCGCGGTCGACCCCGGCATAGAGCAACTGCCCCGCCTGACGTTCGCCCGTCGCGGCGCGGCGATAGGAGATGATGATGTCGAATTCGTCGGTCGAGCGCACTTCGCGGTCAAGGTCGATCTGCGCATCGAGCGCTTTGAGATATTCCTGCACCGCGCTGGCCGGGACACCGGCCTGCCGCATCGAACGATAAAGGCTCGACCCCACCGGGCCGCGCACCCGCAGCGGCGTATCGTCGACGCGGATGATGTTGCGTTTCAAGGCCAGCGGCCCGTTGGGTATCACCGGCATGCCATCGGCGGTAATCTCACCCACGCCGGGCCGCGTCAGTTGCAGCTCCAGATCGAACCGCGCGCGGAAGGCGAGGCTATCAAGCGGGCGCGGCTGGCCGGGTGCGGGGCGGCGGCCGAGCAGCACGTCCATCTGCGTTCCCGAAGCAATCTCCCCCAAAGGCAGCGCCTGATCGACCAGCGCGGCGGCGCGATCAATATCGTCTGCCGCAACCCCGGCGCGGCGCAGCATCGCGGCAAAGCTGTCCCCCGGCGTCAATGTCACCACCATCTGGATCTGCGGGCGTTCGGGCGCGCTTTTGAGCGGGATGACCGCCTGCGTCGGCCCCATCCGCCGCCCGCTATCCGCGCCCAGCGCCAGCGGCAGGATCATCTGGCTGCGCAATTCGCTGGTCACCGCGTCACCATGCGGCATCGCGGGCCGCGCTTCCAATGGGGTCAGATCGGGCCACAAGGCCAGCGCCACCACGCCAAGGCCGACCATCGTGCCCAGCCCGCGAAACCACCGGCGGCTGCCAATGTTTTCGGCCAGGTCAGGCGCAAGATCGAGGCTGTCGAACCAGCGCGAGGCGGCAAGACGCCATTCGTCGTAACGTTCGGACACACCATTGACCCGCGCCAGCACCGTGCGCCCGGCCTGCTGCGCTGCGGTTGGCGGGGCCAGCGCCTTGGCATTGCGGAAATAGGGCAGCAATTCGCGCGCGGTTTCAGGATCGATCGGGGCAGGCCCGGCTGATGCGGATACGGCGCGCAGATCCGCTTCCGGGCCGTGCTCCGGCTCGGGCGGATCGTTCAGATTGCGCGCATGATCCAACATCTGTGCCCTGAAAGCGGCGCCCTGACGGGGCAAGCTTGCCTCTATCCCAACCGCTCCTTTGTCGCATTTTCCTGCCACAACAAAGTAAATCCCGCATTAACCAGCGACCAGCCGTATCGCAGATGCGACAAGGTGTTGTGCGTAGGCCGAATGGTGATGGGTGCGCGCCCTTGCCCCACCCTGCCAAGCCTGACACAAGCCGTGTCACTGTGACCTTTCCCCTCAGCGATCATTCCGTCGCCTCGCGCGGCGCTGCCTTTCGCGATGACAGCGTGCGCGCGGTGCTCGGCCCGACCAACACCGGCAAGACCCATCTGGCGATTGAACGGATGTGCGGCCATTCGTCCGGGATGATGGGTTTCCCCCTGCGGCTGCTGGCGCGCGAGGTGTATGACCGGGTACGCAGCATCAAGGGCGATAAGCAGGTGGCGCTGATCACCGGCGAGGAACGGATCGAGCCGCCCGACGCACGCTATTTCCTCTGCACCGCCGAAGCCATGCCGCGCACGGCGGGGCAGCACGCCTTTGTCGCCATCGACGAAGCGCAATTGGGCGCTGACCCTGCACGCGGGCATATTTTCACTGACCGGCTGCTGCACGCACGCGGGCGCGAGGAGACGATGATCCTCGGTTCCTCCACCCTGCAACCGATCATCAAGGCGCTGATCCCGCGCGCGGACATCACCACCCGCCCGCGTTTCTCCACGCTGTCGCACGCCGGGGTGTGCAAATTGTCGCGCCTGCCCAAACGCAGCGCCGTGGTCGCGTTTTCGATCGAGCAGGTTTACGCGATGGCCGAAGCATTGCGGCGCTTCAGAGGCGGCGCGGCGGTGGTGATGGGCGCGCTCTCACCCGAAACCCGCAACAAACAAGTGGCGATGTTTCAATCGGGCGAGGTCGATTACATCGTCGCCACCGATGCGATTGGCATGGGGTTGAACCTCGATCTCGATCATGTGGCCTTTGCCGCGCTCAGCAAGTTCGACGGGCAACGCAAACGGCGGCTGACCCCTTCGGAAATGGCGCAGATTGCCGGGCGGGCGGGGCGGCACCAGCGCGATGGGACGTTCGGCACGCTGTCGGGGATGGGAAAGGTGGATAGCGGCGAGCCGCTCGCCTTCACCGATGAAGAAATCTACGCGATTGAAGAACACCGGTTCGCGCCGCTGACCCACCTGTTCTGGCGCGAGGCGGAGCCGCGGTTCGATACGCTCCCCACGCTGATCGCCGATCTGGAAGCGCGGCCCGATGATGCGGTGCTGCGCGCTGCGCCCGAGGCGGTCGACATGGCGGTGCTGCGGCGGCTTTCGGAAGACAGCATCGCCCAATCCGTGCGCGGGGCAGGCAGCGTCCGGCGGTTCTGGGAGGCGTGCTCGCTCCCCGATTTCCGCAACCTTGGAGTGGAACAGCACGCGCGGTTTGTCGCACGGCTGTGGCAGGATCTGGGCCAAGGCTATATCGGCGCGGATTTCGTCGCCGCGCGCATCGCGGAACTTGACCGGATGCAGGGCGACATCGACACGCTGCAAGGGCGGATCGCAGCGATTCGCAGCTGGGCTTACATTTGCCAGCGCCCCGATTGGGTGCTGGCACGAGACGAAATGGCGGCGCGGGCTCGCGCGGTCGAGGCGAAGCTTTCGGATGCGCTGCACGCGCGGCTGACCGAACGCTTCGTCAACCGGAGGACGACACTTTTGATGAAATCGCTGGGGCAGGACGCAGGCGCGCTGCCGGTCACATTGGAACCCGATGGGCATCTGACGGTCGAGGGGGAAACCATCGGGCGGCTTGAAGGATTCCGTTTCCATGTCGATCCTGCGGCGGGCGCGCATGATCGGCGGATGCTGCTGGCGGCGGGGGAAAAGGCGCTGCCCGCGCTGCTCGCCAGCCGCGCCGAATGGCTGCTGGCCGGCGGCATTGGCGAGCTGGAAATCGCTGGCGGCGCGATCCGTTGGCAGGGGCAAGGTGGGGGGCAAGGGCAAGGCCGCGCGCTGGCGGAGATCACCTTTCCGGGTCATGTCGGTGCAGGCAATTTCGGCAACGCCCGCCTCGCGCTGACCCGCGATCTGGGGTTGCTGGCCGAGGCTTCGCGCGCGCAACTGGAGGCAGGGCTTGCCGCATGGCTCGATAAGCAATTGGAGCCGCTGGCCCCGTTGCGCAAACTGGCCGAGGCCGCACGCGATCCCGCAGCCGGGTCGCAGGCGCGCGCGCTGCTGATCACGCTGATCGACGCGCGCGGGGTGATCAGCCGCGAAGACGCCGGGCTGGAACATCTGCCCAAGGAAATGCGCCCGTTCCTGCGCAAGCTGGGGGTGACGTTCGGCGCGCTCGATATTTTCGCGCCCGCCTTGCTCAAACCCGCGCCGCGCCACTTGCTGCACGCGTTGGGCCTCGATCTTCGGCCGCTGGAGCCAGCGATGCTGCCGGTGCTGGCCGAAGGAAGCTGGGCGCAGGGGCGGTTGCCTGCGGGCTATCGTTACGCAGGGTCGCAGGCGATCCGGGTTGATCTGGCGGAGAAAATCCTGCGCGCCGCGTTTGAAGCGCGCGCTGTTGTTACTGCCGCCAAGCCCAAGCAGCGCAACCTCACCTTCCGGATTGATCTGGCACTGCCCGTGTCAATCGGGCTTGAAGCGGAGAACGCCCGCCGCCTGCTGGGCAGCGCGGGTTTCCGCTGTGACCGTGCGCGGCCTCTGCCCGAAGGCGCGTTCGGCCCACCCGCACACGACCGCTGGCACTGGCGCCCGCGCCGCGCCGGTGAACGCGAAGAACGACGGCCTGTGCGCAGTGCCGCGCGCGCCGATTCGGGCCAGCCACGCGCCAAGGGCAAACCCGCCAAGGCCAGACCTGATCGCGATGCCGCCCAGCGCCCCCCTCGCCCCGCCCAGAGCGCATCCAGACCCGCGCCCAAGCTCGCGCCCAAACCCTTTGGCGACACCGGCCCGGCCCGTGCCAGCGGCGCGTTCGACAAGCTGGCAGACCTGCTCAAGCGGTAATGGCGGGCGGTGTGGAAGGTTCAATCCGCTCCCCATCCATCAGGATCGACCGGCTGCTGGTCTATCTCCGCTTCGCCCGCACCCGCTCGGCGGCGGTCGCGCTGATCGAAGCCCACGCTTTACGCCGCAACAGAAAACATGTGCTGCGGCCATCGGAGCAAGCGTATATTGGTGACGTGTTGACCATCGCGCTGGGCGATAGCGTGCGGGTGATCGAACTGCTGACGATCCCCGACCGACGCGGCCCGCCTGCCAGCGCCCGTTCGCATTATCGAGAGGTTGGCCAGTTCCGCGAGGTTGACGAGGCCGAACTTGACCGTAAAGGGCAAATGCCCATAGCAGCGTCGCCGCTTGTGGCGGACAACCCGCCTGACCTACCCGAAAAGCGCTTTTGAAAGACCCTCAATGACTTACGTCGTCACCGAAGACTGCATCAAGTGCAAATACACCGATTGTGTGGAAGTGTGCCCGGTGGATTGCTTCTACGAAGGCGAAAATATGCTGGTGATCAACCCCAGCGAATGCATCGATTGCGGCGTGTGCGAACCCGAATGCCCGGCCGAAGCGATCCTGCCCGATACCGAAGACGGGCTGGAAAAGTGGCTGGAGCTGAACACCAAGTATTCCGCCGAATGGCCCAATATCACCAGCCAGAAATCCCCGCCCGAAGATGCCGACGAGCACAAGGGCGAGCCGGGCAAGTTCGAGAAATATTTCAGCGAAGCGCCCGGCGAAGGCGACTGATTTCGCCAGCAAAGTTGCGCCCGAATCGCGGTGCAGGGGCACAAGCAATCGCCGACTCGCAATTTTGTTGCGGGTGTGCTATATAATGCCTGCACCGCGCAGGGTTGAGGCCAGCGCAGGCGATAAAAAACCAGGAAGGCCCGACACCAGCACCCCCCCTTACCGGATGATCCGCTCACGGCGCTTTACCTTAAACGAGGTTCTCACCTCGGTTGGGTTAGCCGCCGCAGGGATGATTCTCCGCTCTCCTGCTGGCAAGACGGCGCACAGAAAGGAACTTGCATGGCAAGCACCGCAAACGCATTCACGGTCGGCGATTATGTTGTTTACCCCAAGCACGGCGTGGGCCGTGTAATTGAACTGCAGAGCGAGGAAATCGCCGGAATGCAGCTCGAACTTTATGTCCTGCGGTTCGAAAAGGAACGCATGACGCTGCGCGTTCCGGTGGGCAAGGTCGAAGCGATCGGAATGCGCAAGCTGTCCTCCGACAAGACCCTGAAACAGGCGATGGAAACCCTGAAGGGCAAGCCCAAGGTCAAGCGCACCATGTGGTCGCGCCGCGCGCAGGAATACGAAGCCAAGATCAACTCGGGCGACCTCGTATCGATTGCCGAAGTGACCCGCGATCTGTTCCGCCCCGAAGATCAGCCCGAACAGAGCTATTCGGAACGCCAGATTTTCGAAGCCGCATCCAGCCGCCTCGCTCGCGAACTCGCGGCGATGGAGGAAACCGATGAACCGGCTGCGCTGAACAAGATTCTTGACGTGCTGCGCGAACACGCGCCGCAATATTACGAAAGCGCCGAAGAAGCGTAATTCGTTCCTCAGGCAACTGAGCAACCATCAAGGGCTGCCCCCGCCGGGGCGGCCCTTTTTGTTTACGGCTGTGCTTGTGCCGTTGGCCGAGGTGTATTATATAAGTAATACGCCATTCGGCCTGACGGGAGAGCAAAGCATGATCCAACCCCTCATCAAATCTTCGGCGCCGCTTGCGGTGCTGGCGTTCGCCGCCCCCTTGGCGGGGTGTGATGGCGCTGATGTTTCGATCAATGGCAAGGAGGGCGTGCCGCTCGCCGAGGTTGAGATCGCCGGCCCCCCGCCATCCGAACTGGTGCTGTCTTCGGGCGACACCGTGATCCTTACCGAAGGCGATGTCTTCGCGCTCAAGGTCGAAGGGCAGAACACCGATAGCTTGCGGTTTGTGCGCGATTCCGAAGTGATCGGCATCACCCGCACGGATGGGTGGAGCGGCAACCAGAGCGCCACCATCCGCATCACCATGCCCCCGCCCAGCGAAGTGGTGATCGCGGGCAGCGGCACGGTGCAGGCGCAATCGCTTGCCAGCACTGCTGAAATCTCGATCGGCGGATCGGGCACGGTCACTTTCGCCAGCGTCGCGGCAGACAAGCTCGACGTGAACATCGGCGGCAGCGGAACGGTGAGAGGTGCGGGCACGGCCAAGCGGCTTGAGATCAATATCGGCGGCAGCGGCGATGTCGAACTTGCCGGACTGAAAGCCGATCGCGCCGAAGTGTCAATCGGCGGAGCGGGTGACGTTGCCTTTGCCTCAGACGGTGAGGTTGAAGCCAATATAGCAGGTTCCGGCGATGTGACCGTCGCGGGCAGCGCCAAATGCACCGTCAACACCTTCGGATCGGGCACGCTCACCTGCGCATCGAAAAGCACCGCGACCGCCGCTGTCCCGGCAACAGGCGCGGTTCCGGTTACCCCGACCGCTCCAACCACCCCGATTGCGCCCAAGCCTGCCGAATAATATTTGCATTACAGCGCGCGGCGGGTGAAAAGTTGCCCCATGCGCGCCGCTTATCTCGTCGTCCTGATGCTCGCTGCCCTTGCCCTGCAAGGGTGCCTCGCCCGTGCGGCGGTGGATGTTGTCACCCTGCCGGTGAAGGCCGCGAGCGCAGGGGTGGATGCGGCGACCACCAGCCAGTCCGAAGCCGACGAGAAACGCGGGCGGGAAATCCGCAAGCGCGAAGAACGGCTGGGCGCGCTCGAACGTGATTACGACAGGCAGATGGAACGCTGCGGAGACGGCGATGATGCAGCTTGTGACAAGGCGCAGGCAATCCGCGCCGAGATGAACGCGCTGATGCGGGGTGTGCCGGTGGAGCCTGAGCGTTAGTCTGCCGCTGCCCTGCGCAGCCGGTCATTGATTGCGCGGCCCACGCCCATTTCCGACACCGGCGCGATGGCGATGCGCGGGTGAGGGGCGTTGGCGGCTTCGTGAAGGCAGGCGTAGAGCCGCGCCGCTGCTTCGCTGACGTCACCGCCCACTGACAGTGTGCAATCACCCTGCACCGCGCCAAATCCGATCCAGAATTCGTCCGCTTCGGCGTGAGTCGCATTCAATCGCACCGGCTTTCCCGGCGCATAGTGGCTGGCGAGCTGGCCGGGGGCTTCAATCCGCGCTTCGCTCCCCTCTGAGGCAGCCTGCGCGCATATTTGCAGGGGGCCGGGGCGCAGTTCTGCGATGCTGCCATCCGCGCGCACCGCGACAATCGTGGATTCCACCCCCGCGCTGCACGCCCCGCCATCGAGCACCAGATCGATCCGCCCATCAAGCGAGGCGAGCACGTGGGTGGGCGTGGTCGGGCTGATAAACCCGCTGCGATTGGCCGATGGCGCGGCGAGCGGGAATGCCACCACCTCAAGCAGCGCGCGCATCACCGGATGGGCGGGGGCGCGCAGGGCGATGGTGGGCAGGCCTGCGGTCACCGCGTCAGCCAGTCCGGCGTCAACGCGGCGCGGCACCACCAGTGTCAACGGGCCGGGCCAATGTGCAGCGGCCAGCGCCAGTGCAGGGGGTGAGAATTCGCCGAACCGCACCGCCTGCTCCATATCCCGCACATGGACGATCAGCGGGTTGAAATCGGGCCGGCCCTTGGCGGCGTAAATCCGCGCCACCGCCTCGGCGCTGTCAGCCCGCGCGGCGAGGCCATAGACCGTCTCGGTCGGCACCGCGACCAGGCCGCCCGATTCGAGGATCTGCGCCGCGCGGGCGACCCCTGCGGCGTTGGCCAGCACCACTTCCGTAACGTTCTTGCCGCTCATGCCCCGGCGCTATATTCAAACCCTCGCCCTGCCAAGTGCAAGGCCCACTTCCCATGCCAAAGGACGCACCCCGCCGTGACCCCCTATACCCCGCCGACCGCTGACCAATTGCTCGCCATTCGCGTCAATGCCGGGATCGAGGAACTGGCCCAGACCGCCCGCTTCGCCCATGCCGAAGCCGATCTGGTCGAAGCCATCGTCGAAGGCGTGGGGCAGTTCGCCGCCGGGGAATTCGCGCCCTTGAACCGCATTGGCGATCTGGAAGGCGCGCGGCTGGAGAACGGCGTTGTGCGGCTGCCGGACGGGTTTGACGCGGCCTACCGCGCCTATGTCGAACAAGGCTGGAACGCGATTGCCTCTCCGGCCGAGTTCGGCGGGCAGGGGTTGCCGTTCACGCTGTCGTGCAACGTGCTCGAAAACCTCGGCGCGGCGAATATGGCGTTCAATCTGCTCCCCATGCTGTCGGTCGGCGCGATCGAGGCGCTGGAACATCACGGCAGCGCGGATCAGCAGGCCAAATACCTGCCCAATCTCGTCAGCGGAAAGTGGTCGGGCACGATGAACCTGACCGAGCCTGCCGCGGGCAGCGATGTCGGCGCGCTGCGCAGCACCGCGGTTCCGATCACCGATGGGCCGCACGCGGGCAAATACCGCATCACCGGCCAGAAGATCTACATCACCTGGGGTGAACATGATCTGGCGGACAACATCATCCATCTCGTGCTGGCACGCCTGCCGGGTGCGCCTGATGGATCGCGCGGGATCAGCCTGTTCGTGGTGCCCAAATATCATGTCAACCATGATGGGACGCTGGGCGCGCGCAACGATCTGCGCTGCGTCAGCCTTGAACACAAGCTCGGCATCAATGCCTCGCCCACCTGCGTTATGAGCTACGGCGACAACGGGGAATGCATCGGCGAACTGGTCGGGCATGAAAACAAGGGGCTGGCGGCGATGTTCACGATGATGAACAACGCCCGTATCAATGTCGGCAACCAGGGCGCGCAGATCGCCGAACGCGCGACCCAGCAGGCGCTCGCCTATGCGTGTGACCGGGTGCAATCGGCGCGCGCAGGCTCACCCGACAAGACCCCGGTGGCGATTATCGAGCATCCCGATGTGCGCCGCATGATCCTGCGGATGAAGGCGCTGACCGAGGCGGTTCGCGCGCTGCTCTATTACTGCGCCGGTCAGGTCGATCGCGGCAATCTGGGCGATGACGCGGCAAAGAACCGCTCCGAGATCATCGTCCCGCTGATCAAGGCGTGGGGCACGGATATCGGGGTGGAAGTGGCGGGCCTCGGCATCCAGATTCACGGCGGGATGGGCTTTATCGAGGAAACCGGCGCGGCGCAGCACTGGCGCGATGCGCGGATTGCGCCGATTTACGAAGGCACCAACGGGATTCAGGCCGCCGATCTTGTCACCCGCAAACTGGGGCTGGACGGCGGGGAGGCGATGATCGCGCTGTTCGATAGCATCGCGCGCGATACCACCGCCGGGGAAGCGAGCCTTGCAGCGCTGGCGCAGGATTGCGCCGCCATCGCGCGCTGGATGCGTGACGAGGCGAGCCTTGATGATCGGCTCGCAGGCAGTGTCCCGTTTGGCACGATGGCGGCAGTGGCGGTCGCCGGGTGGCAGCTGATGAAGCAGGCGCACGCGGTGGCCGCAGGCGCAGCACCATCGCTCGCCGCGACCAAGCCGGTGACGGTGCGGTTCTTCCTCGACCGGATCGTGCCCGAAGCCGCCGGTCTGCGCGCCGGGGCGACCGCCGGGGCCGCCGGGCTCTACACCCTGCCCGCCGCCGCGCTGGTGGGCTGACATGGATCGGCGCGACCCGCTGGAGCGCATCGCCGCCGCGCTCGAACGGCTTGCCCCGCCGCCCGCGCCGCCGACCGATTGGCTGAGCGCGCCCGCCTATGTGTGGGAGGGCGAACGCGCGCGGGCCGTGCCGGCGCTCGATGCGCTACCGCTCGACAACTTGCACGGGATCGACGCGCAAAAAGCCGCGCTGCGGGCCAACTTCGCCCGGTTGGCTGCGGGCGCTGCGGCGCATGATGCGTTGTTATGGGGCGCGCGCGGGATGGGCAAATCGGCGCTGGTGCGCGCGGCGGTGGCTGATGTGCAGGGGCAAGCGCACGGCGCGCTGGCGCTGGTGCAGCTTGCCCCCGGGACGCTGCCGAGCTTCCCCACGCTGATCGCGCAGCTTGCAGAGCAGCCCCGCGCCTTCGTGCTGTTTATCGATGATCTGGGCTTTGGCGCGGATGGGCGCGCGGCGATGCTGGCGCTCAGGAGCCTGCTCGACGGCGGGGTTGCCCCGCGCCCGCCGCATATCCGCCTGGCCGTGACCGCCAACCGCCGCGCGATTGTGGAACGCGCAGACACCAGCGCCGCCATCCATGAACGTGATGAGCGCGATGATGCGCTGGCGCTGGCAGACCGGTTCGGGCTGAGCCTCGGCTTTCACCCGGCGGACAAGGACACCTACCTGGCCATTCTTGAAGGCTACACCGCCCCGCTCGGCCTCATTTTTGACGCTGAGGAAGCGCTCGCCTTTGCGATCCAGCGCGGCAACCGTTCAGGCCGCACCGCGCTGCAATTCGCGACCGAACTGGCGGGGCGCGCGGGGGTGCGGCTCCAGAGCGGGCTGCGTTAAATCTGACGCACGTCGCCCGCTCTAATCTTTGTTGTCGCATCGTAAAAAGCTGAAAACCGGATCCCACTTTTCAGCACGATGCTCTAATTCGCCTTTTTCCCCGCCTGTTCGCGCAGGTAATCCTCCTCGAACGCGGCGCGCGGGTCGGTCAATTGGCGGGGGGGCAGCTTTTCGCTTTGCAGCGCGGCAATCGCAGGCGCGGGGCTGGCACCGGGCGCACGCACCCGCCAGATGATCCCGGCGGTGTCATCCGATACCAGCAGCGCACCGTCTCCGCCCCATTCGACCCAGGTGGGCCGCCCGCGGGTGGTGCCGTCATCCTTGAGAAACCCGGTCAGCACCGGCACCGGCTTGCCAACCGGATTGCCGCGCGCATCAAACGCAACATAGACCACGTCATAACCCGAAGGCGGCTTGCGGTTCCACGATCCGTGCCGCGCAATAAACGCCCCGCTGGCGAATTTATCGCCCATCACATGGCCTTGCCTGTTGAACACCAGCCCCAGCGCAGCCACGTGCGGGCCGAGCGCATATTCGGGATTGCGGGTATATTCGAGCAGGAAGCGCGGCATCGGCGCTTCGACCCGGCGATCAATATTGGTTTTGTAATAGATCCACGGCCAGCCATATTGTGCGCCGACCGGGACATTGGTGAGGTAATCGGGCACCAGATCCGACCCCAGCATGTCGCGTTCATTCACCGTCGTCCACAACTCGCCGGTCCACGGGCTGAAATCGAGCCCGTTGGGATTGCGCAGACCCACCGCAAACGGGCGCTGGCGTCCGGCGGCCAGATCATATTCCCAGATCATTGCGCGGCCTTCCTCAACCGCCATGCCCGCTTCGCCGATATTGCTGACCGAACCGACCGCAACGTAAAGGCTTTTGCCGTCGGGTGAGAGTTCCATATTGCGCATCCAGTGCCCGCCGCCGCCGGGCAGGTCCATCAGCTTGCGCGGGGAAGCCGTCACCTTGTCGCTGCCCAAGGCATAGGGAAACGCCAGCACCGCGTTGTGGTTGGCGACATAAAGCGTGCCATCCTGCCAGCTCATGCCCGAAGGCGAATCGAGCCCTTCTTCAAGAATCACGGTCTTGGTTTCCGCCGTGCCATTGCCATCGGCATCGCGCAGCAACACGATCTGGTTGGCGGATTCGCCCGTCGCCCCGGCCTTGGTCATCAGCCGGTTGGCAATCCAGCCATAGATCGCATCCATGATCCCGCCGCCGCTCTTGTCGCTGGCAGGCGCACGGGTCAGTGCCACCAGCACATCGCCATTGGGCAGGGTGTAAAGCACACGCGGGTGATCGAGCCCTTCGGCAAACCGCACCACTTCCAGCCCCTCGGCCGGAACTGGCAGTTCATCGGCCTGCCAGCCCACCGGCTCTGCAATCTTCACCGTCGGGAAGGTTTCCGGATCGCCTTCCTGCAACACCGGATCGGTGCCCGCGACATCATCAACCGAAAGATCGGCGGTATCGCCCCGGCTGAGAAACCAGAACGCCGCAGCGAGCAGCAGGACAAGGACACCAAGGGTGATTGCGATTTTGCGAATAATAGCCATGTGACATCCGATAGAGCCGGGCCGCGCGGGCGGCAACTGGCAACAAACGAAAAGGCGCGTCCGATGTATGATTTCAGGCCCGATGCGGCGCAGGCTCCGGCGGAACGCTACCGCGAATTGCTCGGCGCGGCTGACGCCTTGACGGCGGATGAGCCCGATGCGGTCGCCAATATGGCCAATGTTGCCGCGCTATTGCGGGAGTTTCTGCCCGATCTGAACTGGGCCGGGTTCTACCGCATCGCCCCGGCAAAGCGCGAAAACGCAAGTGAACTGGTGTTGGGGCCGTTCGTTGGCCGCCCGGCCTGCATCCGCATCCCGTTGGGCAGCGGCGTCTGCGGCGCGGCGGCGCAGAGCGGAACGACGCAGCTGGTCGCCAATGTCCACGCCTTCCCCGGCCACATCGCCTGCGACGCGGCGAGCCGATCCGAACTGGTGGTGCCGGTGCTGCGCGATGGGCAGGTGATCGCGGTGATCGATTGCGACAGCCCCTCCCCCGCCCGGTTCACGCAGGCCGATGCCGAGGGTATTGAGGCACTCGCCGCGCTGCTGGCAACGCGTATCTGACAGATTTTGCCACCTAATCGGCCCGAAACGGGACAGCGGCCACAGCACGGCTTGGGCGCGCGGGCTGGGCGGTGTTAAGTGGGCGCTAACCATCCGCCGCCGTGCGCGGCCATCCGGGGGATTTTTTGATGCGCCTGCCGCTCCGCAACCCGACCAGCCTTGGTGTAATTCTGCCCGCGCTCGCGCTGCCCGCGATGGCCAGCGCGCAGGATTACAGCGACCTGCCACCGCTTACCCCGGTGGATGAAGCGGCGGTGCGCAGCCTGCCGCCCGAATATCGCACCGCGCCGGTGATGAGCCGAATCACCGAAACCGTGACCGCGAAAGACGGGGTGGAAACCATCATCCGCACCCGCTGGATCGAAGCGCCGCGCCGCCAGCTTGTGTCCAGCGCTGCGCCCCAGAGCTATCCGCAGCAAGCCTATCCCAATCACAGCCATGCGCCGGTGGCCTACACCCCCGCGCCGGTGGTGTTTGAGCGCGAACAGTGGCTCGATGAATGCCGCCGCCGCACGGCGGGTCGCGATAATGACGAAACCGGGCTGATCATCGGCGGGCTGCTCGGCGCGATTGCGGGCGGCGTGGTGGGTCATGAAATCGCCAAGGTCGGCGACCGTACGCTTGGCGCTGTGGTCGGCGCAGGGGGCGGCGGGCTGATCGGCGGGTTGCTCGGCAGCCTGATCGGTGGCGGCAAGAAGAAAGACCGCTACGATTGTGAGGCAGCGCTGGACGGCTACCTGTCGCAATATGGCGCGCCGGGTGCGCGGGTGGCGGCGCGCGAGATCGCCTATGCTCCTTATCAGGCGGCTCCGGCCTATGGTTACGGCTACGGCTACCCCGCGAATACCGGCTATGCCTACGCCCCGCCGCCGCAGATGGTGATGGTGCCGGTGCGCAGCGAGGTGCAGCAACAGGTGGTAGTGCGCGAAACCGTGCGCGAGGAGACTTATACCGTCCCCGGCGCGGTGCGGGTGATCCCGGCTCCGGCGCCCACAGCAAAGATGATCAAGGGCGGCCGCTAAGCCGCGCCCCCGCCGGAGTCGCGCCGCGCAACTCTGGCGGCGGGTATCAGAACTCGCCGCCGGTCAGCCGCTGACACAGCAGATCAAGCTGATCGAGCGTGGTGTAGCGAATGGTGATCGTGCCCTTGCGCGGATCGCCCTCAGGCTTGATCTTCACCGCCAGGCCGAGAAACTCCTCAAGGTGCTGTTGCACCGCGATAATATCGGCGTTTTCAGATGAGTGATTATAGCGCCTGGGCGCAGCAGGGGCTGGTTCTGGCCTGCTCGCCTTGCGCGTGAGCAGTTCCACCTCGCGCACCGAAAGCCCTTCTTGGACCGCGATTTCGGCAATCTGCACCGCATCATCGCGCCCGATCAGTGCGCGGACATGGCCGGTTGAAAGCTTGCCCTGTTCAACCAGCACCAGCACCGGTTCGGGCAGGCTCATCAACCGCTGCATATTGGCGATATGACTGCGCGATTTCTCGACCATCTTGGCGACGTCGACCTGAGTCATGCCCTCTTCAACAGACAGACGGTGATAGGCGCGCGCTTCTTCGACCGGGTTGAGATCCTCGCGCTGCAGGTTCTCGATCAGCGCCAGCGCCATCACTTCGCGGTCGGTCAGCGTGCGCACCAGCGCCGGAATCTCGTGCAGCCGCGCCCTTTGCGCCGCGCGCCAGCGGCGTTCGCCTGCGACGAGTTGATAGCCTTCGCCCTGCGGATGCGGGCGCACGATAATCGGCTGGATCACCCCGCGCGCTGCAATCGACGCGGCGAGTTCATCGAGCGTGGTTTCATCGAAATGCTTCCGCGGGTTGCCGGGCAACGGCTTGATCTGCGCCAGCGACAGCATCCGCAGCGATGTGGAGGTGCCCACCGCCGCCCCGCCCTCTGCCACATCATCGCGCCGCACCAGCGGTTCTTCGCGCCGGGTTTCCCCCAACAGCGCGCCCAACCCCTTGCCCAGCCGCCGCGGTTTTTCCGCGGGGCCGCGCGAAGTCGCAGCAATATCAATGGGTTGGCCTACTTCATCGCTCATGCGGCTTGTCTTTCTGCGGGAAATCGCCCGATCAATTCACGCGCCAACGCCATATAGGCACGGCTGCCAGTGCAGTGCTGATCGTAAATCAGCGCGGGCAGGCCGTGGCTCGGCGCTTCGGACAGGCGCACATTGCGCGGGATCACCGTTTCAAACACCAGCTTGCCCAGGCAATCGCGCACATCATCGGACACCTGATCGGTCAGCCGGTTGCGGCGATCAAACATCGTCAGCGCCACCCCGATGATGCCGAGACTGGGGTTGAACCGTTGCTGCACCTGATCGACCGTTTGAAGCAGCTGGCTCAGCCCCTCCAGCGCGAAAAATTCGCATTGCAGCGGCACCAGCAGCGTATCGGCGGCGCACAGCGCGTTGAGCGTCAGCAGGCCCAGTGACGGCGGGCAATCAATGAAGCAGATGTCGTGCCCGGTGTAATTCGCCAAGGCGCGCTGCAGGCGGTGGGTGCGGCCTTCGACTGCAACCAGCTCCACCTCAGCCCCGCTCAAATCGACCGTGGCAGGGATAATGTCGAGCCGGGGGATGCTGGTCGGCACGATGGCGCTATCCAGCGGCACTTCATCGACGATCAGATCATAGCTCGAAACCTCACGCGCGGCGGCGTGAACGCCCAGCCCGGTCGAAGCATTACCTTGCGGGTCGAGATCGATCAGCAGCGTGCGCCACCCGGTTGCCGCCATCGCGGTGGCGATGTTGATCGCGGTGGTGGTTTTGCCCACGCCGCCTTTCTGATTGGCGATCGCGATTGTCAGCATGATGGGGTCAACATGGTGTTCCCGTCCTTCCAGCGCGCCAATTCGCCTTGAATCGTCGCGGTTTTCGCGTGTCAGGCCTTCACGATGATCCCGGCCTCGGGATCGGTCAAGGAATGTTTCACGTGAAACATTGCTCGAATCGCTGGTTTCAACGCTTCCAATTCCTGCGCCGCTGATCGCCCTTTGGGCAAGACATAGCGGGTGGCGCTTGTGGAGAAGGGTGCGGATAAGGTCAGCAGCTTGGGCAGCGGAGCAAAGGCGCGTGCCGAAATGGCGCGGGCGGGAAATGGTGCAACCCGTTCCAGCCGTTGCGCTTCCACCCGGCATTTGGGCAGATCGAGCGCGGCGATGCAGCGGCTCAGAAACTCCGCCCGTCGGCTACGCGATTCGACCAGTACCACCGGCATATTGGGATGAAGCGCGGCGATCACCAGCCCCGGAAACCCCGGCCCGCTCCCCAGATCGAGCCACGCCCCGCCGGCATTCGCCCCGAATGTTTCACGTGAAACATTTTCGATGAGCTGCGCCGAATCCGCAATGTGGCGCTGCCAGATGTGCGGTTCGGTGGGTTTGGCGATCAGATTCTGGCGCTGGTTTTCCTCAAGCACCAGCGCGGCAAAGGTCTCGATCCGCGCCAATCCCTCGGCATCGGTCAATCCCGCCACATAGGCGCGGGCTTCGGCTTCGTTGCTGATCACGCCGCGCGGCTCCCGTTGGCGATCCGCCGCGCGTGCACCAGCAAGGCTGACAGCGCCGCCGGGGTGACGCCCGCCACCCGCCCCGCCGCCGCCAGCGTTCCCGGCGCGGCCTTGGTCAAGCGCTCGATCATCTCGTTCGACAGGCCGGGAACCGCGCCATAGGGAAAATCCGGGGTCAGCGGCAGCGCCTCGCTCGCGCGCAGGTCGCGCAATTCGCTGTCCTGCCGCGTCAGGTAAGGCGCATAGGCGGCATCCTCGGCCATTTCTGCGGCCAGCAGCGGATCGCGCGCGGTCGCATCGCCGAGCCAGGGGGCCAGCGCATCGAGCGTCACCCCATCGTAGCGCAGCCATTCAGCAATCGGCTTTTCACCGACATCGCGCCGCACCGGCAGGCCCGCATCGGCGAGGTCACGCGCGTGGACGGGATGCGAATGTTTCACGTGAAACATTTTGCGGGTGTCTTCGCGCCGTTCCCACCACGCGCGGCGAGCCTCTCCCACGCAGCCTGCGGCTATCCCCAACCCGGTCAGCCGCGTCGCCGCATTATTGGCGCGCAGACGCAGCCGGTATTCGGCGCGCGCGGTCAGCATCCGATAGGGTTCGGACACCCCCTGCAAGGTCAGATCATCGACCATCACCGCGATATAGGAATTGGCGCGGTCGAGCGCGGGCGCGGCTGTGCCGAGCGCCGCTGCCGCCGCCTCCAGCCCCGCGACCAGCCCCTGCGCGGCGGCTTCCTCGTATCCGGTGGTGCCATTGATCTGCCCGGCGCAATAGAGGCCGGGGATCGCGCGCAGCTGCAAATCAGGGGTCAGCGCGCGCGGATCAATGTGATCATATTCGACCGCATAACCCGGCTGCACAATCTGCGCGCGCGCGCAGCCCGGCATGGTGCGCACCACCACTTCCTGCACATCGGTGGGCAGCGAAGTGCTGATCCCGTTGGGATAGACCAGATGCGTGGTCAGCCCCTCCGGCTCAAGGAACACCTGATGCCCGCCGCGATCACCAAAGCGGTGGATCTTGTCCTCGATTGACGGGCAGTAACGCGGGCCTGCCGCCGCAATCGCGCCCGAAAACAGCGGTGAACGGTGGAGATTGGCACGGATCGCGTCGTGCCCCGCCTGCGTTGTGCGGGTGATCGCGCAGAAAATCTGCGGGTTGAGCCGCCGCAGGGTGAGCGGCGACATCGTCCACGCCTCCCCGTCGGAGGGCTGTTCTTCCAGCGCCGCCCAATCGATGGTGCGCCCGTCGATACGCGGCGGCGTGCCGGTCTTGAGCCGCGCCATCGGCAGTTCAGCACCGCGCAGCTGCCCGGCCAGACGCTTCGCGGCGTTTTCCCCGATGCGCCCGCCCTCAAACCGTTCCTCGCCCCGGAACAGCACCCCGCCGAGGAAGGTGCCGGTGCACAGCACGATACGTTCCACGTGAAACACTGTGCCGTCAGCCAGTTCCAGCCCGGCGACTCTGCCGCCTGTCAGAATGAGCGCCGCCGCCTCGCCCTCGATCAGCGTCAGGTTCTCCTGTGCGCGGACGATCTGCTGCACCGCTGCCTTGAACCGCACCCGGTCAGCCTGCACGCGCGGCCCCCACACCGCGCTGCCTTTCGAGCGGTTGAGCATCCGGTAATGGATCGCGCCTGCGTCCGCCGCGCGGCCAATCACGCCGTCAAGCGCATCGACTTCGCGCACCAGATGGCCCTTGCCCAAGCCGCCGATGGCTGGATTGCAGCTCATCGCGCCGATGGCATCGAGGTCAAAACTCACCAACGCCGCGCGCGCACCCATCCGCGCCGCACCACAGGCAGCCTCAACCCCGGCGTGACCGCCGCCGATGACGATGACATCAAAGGAATGCATGATGCGCGCGATAGGACGCGGGCGGCGAATCGTCAAAGCGGATTTGAGTGAGGCGCTGAGGGGTGAGATAGGTTTCAAATGGGCTACCAATGTTTCACGTGAAACATTTTGCGCGAGTTTGTGGTGTTGCTCTCGATCAAGGACTTGTGGACTCTGGCCCAAATATCAGAATAAGCTCAGCAAGGGCAAACTTTCAACGGTGATCTTCTTTCAATGTCTGACAGCAATCGAGGCTTCAAAGACACGCCTTTAGGCCAAGGGTTTGCTGTAATTGCCGCGATCATTCTGTGCTGTCTGATCGTCGGAATTTTGTCGTTCTCATGGGGGCGCGCGAGCGAACGCGATAGCGAGAGAGCTATTGAATACCAGAAATATGCCGATCATCGGCAGAGCATCTTTTGTGCCGGACTCGAAGGCAACCTTCTCGCTCAATGCCGCATAGAGCAAGAGCAGATTACCAAAAGCGTCTACCAATCCGAGCGCGATCTGGAAGCCCAAAGAGATATGTCACTCTGGGCGCTTGCAGTGTTCATAATAAGCGCGCTCACGGCTTTCCTTACACTTTGGGCGCTCGTTTATGTTCGCGGAACTCTGGTTGCAACTCGGGAGGCACTAGAAGATACTGGTCAAGCCACTCGAGCGATGATTAGACAAAACGAAATTTCTGAGAGATCGCAGCGGCCATGGCTCGCTATTCGCTGTATTCCCGCGAAATTAAGTGTGAAGCGTGTTGGCGGCGCAGCCTCTGTTAGTGTTAAAATAGACATTATAACTGCCAATCTTGGGGTCATGCCTGCTGTTTATTACCAATTAAGGTTTAAACTTATTTGGTCTAAACAAGGCGATTTCGCAGATATTGAGAGGGCGTTAAAGAAATTTGATCCGGGAACATCCAAAACTCGCAAAACCGTGATACCTAAAGATGAGGTGTTATTTTCCTATTGGTCGAATGCATTGTTGTCAGAAAGTGCATTCAACTCACACGGTGAAGTTTATGGTATATTTGTTGTTAGCGCCTTTTATAAAATAGATTCTACTTCGACAGAATGGTGCCGAACCGATAGCGCTTACATCATTGGTTGGCGTTCTAATGGAGAAGTTAATTCTAGGATCCGAGCTATAGACGCCAATTTCAGGGCCGACAATTTGGTTCTTGAGACTATGCTTAGTTCGACGCTCGCTGACTAAGGTCAGGCAACCACTAGGATGATTTAGGTTTCAAATCCAATACCAATGTTTCACGTGAAACATTTTGCGCGGGTTTGTGCTGCCGCCTTACTTCCCGATGCAGAACCGTCCAAACAGCGTGTCGAGCATGTCTTCGGTGGTGGCGCGTCCGATCAGGCGGTCGAAGGCGAGCCGGGCGCGGCGTAGTTCTTCGGCGACCAGCAGCGGGTCGGCCAGGCTGCGCGCCGCCGTCAAAGCCTCCGCCGCCTCGGTCAGCCGCGCGTGCTGGCGGGCATTGAGTGCCGCCTCCCCCGGCTTGGGCAGGCGTGCGCGGGCGGCATCGACCAGTGCCAGCTGGAGATTGCTCAGCCCCGCTCCCGTCACCGCCGACACCGTAAACCGCGCTGCCGGTTTAGGCACAAACCCCTCGCGGTCAGCCTGCGCGGCGATTTCCCATGCGCCCGCTGGCGCTTCGCCTTGCGCGCCGAGCCACAGCACCAGATCAGCCCGCGCCAATTCGCCGCGCGCGCGGCCAATTCCGATCGCCTCGATCTGGTCGGCGCTTGCTGCCTCCTCGACCCCCCGTAGCCCGGCCGTATCGACAAAGGTGAACGCCGCCCCGCCAATCGCGACCGAGCGTTCGATCACGTCGCGGGTGGTCCCGGCAATCGATGAGGTGATCGCCGCCTCGCTCTCGATCAGAGCGTTGAACAGGGTCGATTTGCCCGCATTGGGCGGCCCGGCAAGCACCACGCGGAACCCCTCCCCCAGCCGTTCGGAACGCGGGCGGGTGAGCCAATCGGCCAGTTCCTGCGCCAGCGCGCCGATGTTCCACGTGAAACATTCGGGCAGGCCAGCGGCGTCTTCCTCATCGGAGAAATCGAGCACAGCCTCAACCTCGGCGGACAGCACCAGCACCCGTGACCGCCAATCCTCGACCTGCCGCGACAAAGCGCCCCCGGCATTGGCAAGCGCGGCGGCGCGTTGCCACTCGGTTTCGGCAGAGAGCAGATCGGCCAGCCCTTCCGCCTCGGCCAGGTCGATCCGGCCATTGGCAAAGGCACGGCGGGTAAACTCGCCCGGCTCGGCTCGGCGCAGGCCGGGGAGCGCCGCCAGCGCTGCCTCCACCGCCGCAATCACCGCCCGCCCGCCGTGGCAATGGAGCTCGGCCAGATCCTCACCCGTCGCGGTATTCGGCCCCGGAAACCACAGCACCAGCGCCTGATCAAGCATCGTCCCCGCGCCATCGCGCAGGCGTGCCAGCGAAGCCCGGCGCGGCTGCGGCAGCCGCCCTGCCAGCGCCGTCAGCGCAGCGCCCGCCTGCGGCCCGGACACCCGCACCACGCCGATGGCCGAAGGCGCAGCGCCGCTCGAAAGCGCAAAGATGGTGGAACCAGCGGTCATGCAGGGGGAATTATTCGGAACCCTTCGGCCCATCACTCCCGCGACCACCAGCGCCGCTTGCGGCCTTCATCCCGCTTTCGACAAAGCTTTGAAACAGCTTCAGCCCGACCTGCCCCATCGGTGCCAGAGCGGAGGCATATTCCTGTAATTGTTCAGGATTTGACACGCCTTTCATCGCCTTGGTGATGTTGTCGATATAGACATTATTGGCCGCGCTGACATCGGGCAGGCCCAGGAAGCTGCGCGCTTCTTCGGGGGTGCATTCGATTTCGACATTGATCTTCATGGGGTCGCGTCTCCTGTCCCGCTCGCTCCTCCCTTATTTGGGCTTGGCAAGCGGGCAAGGCAATAGATAGGGTTGCTGCGCCGCATCAACCAGAGAGAGACCCGCAATGACCCTGAATGCCAGAATCCCGACATTGGAAGGTGACGCGCAGTTCGGCGCCTATATCGCCCGCCCCCAAGGCACACCCAAGGCGGCGATTATCGTCATTCAGGAGATTTTCGGGGTGAACCCCGGCATCCGCCAAAAATGCGACAAGCTGGCGGCGGAAGGCTATATCGCGCTCGCCCCCGACCTGTTCTGGCGCTTGCAACCCGAAATCTCGCTCGATCCCGATGTCGAAAGCGAGTTTACGACCGCGCTCGATCTGATGGGCAAGTTCAATCAGGACGCAGGGATCCGCGATATTCAGGCGGCGATTGATTACCTGCGCGGTTCTGAGGGCACCGCCAAAGTCGGCTGCGTTGGATACTGCCTTGGTGGGCGGCTCGCTTACATGACCGCCGCGCGCACCAGCATCGACGCGAGCGTGGGCTATTACGGGGTCGGGATCGATGGCCTGCTGGGCGAGAAGGAGGCGATTGCTAACCCGCTGCTGCTTCACATCCCCACCAATGACGGGTTTGTTCCACGTGAAACACAGGCCGCGATGCACGCCGGGCTGGACGATCATCCGCGCGTGACACTGTTCGATTATGATGGCCTCGACCACGGATTCGCCACCGAACACGGCAAACGCCGCCATGAAGAGGCCGCGACCCTTGCTGATAGCCGCACCGCCGCGTTCTTTGCGGAAGCTCTGGCATGAGCGGCGATAATCTCGCGCGCTGGCACGCCTATATCGACAGCGGGAGCGATCCTGACGCGCTGTCGGCGCTGCTCGCCGATGATGCGGTGTTCCATTCGCCGGTAGTGCACACTCCGCAGGTGGGTAAGCCCGTGGTGATGGCCTATCTCGTCGCGGCCAGCCACGTGCTGGGGAACGCAAGTTTCCGCTATGTCCGCGAGCTGGTCGACGGGGACGAAATGATGCTCGAATTCGTTACCGAATTAAACGGTGTCACGGTCAACGGGGTTGATATCATCCGCTGGAACGCAGACGGGAGGGTCAGCGATTTCAAGGTGATGGTGCGCCCCTTGAAAGCGATCAACGCGGTGTGGGAGATGATGGCCGCGCAGCTTGCAGCGGCGAAGGGTTAGAGCCGGTCCCGCAGAAATGCGAGCCTGTCAGAAACACTGGCAAGCGGCAAGTCTTCGACACCATACCCGTAATGTCGCCACGCAGCCGTAACCGCCCGGTCGCTCTCTGCCGCCTGATCCCAATCCTGCGTTCTTTCGGAATCCGAACGATAAATCTCGCGCCATGCCGGAGCCCTTAATACCGGGCCGTGATAGCGCACCATCCGGCAGACCCTATCAATTTCATTCGGCACTGCGAGGCCGGATACCTCCAGAAAGCCCACCACATCAGGAAAGCCCCGGTCGAATACCACTGGGGCCTGAACCTCCTGAAATCGTTCATATTCAGCAAGATGCGCGGACAGCATCGCATCGGCAAAGCCGAGCGGGTCATTTGCCCGCAGCGCCATTCCACCGGGTTGCTTGAGCAGTGCGCGGGCAACTTCAGGCGAAGTGGTTAAGCCCGCCCGCTCTGCTTCAAGAAGCAGTGCGGTTTTCCCCGCACCCGGCCCGCCCGTCAGAACCACGTGCCGAACCATGGCCCGCCCCCGCCGCAGTTTTACTGGTTCATGGTGTCGAAGAAATCGTCGTTTGTCTTGGAATCCTTCATCTTGTCGAGCAGGAATTCCATCGCGTCGACAGTGCCCATCTGCATCAGGATGCGGCGCAGCACCCACATCTTGGACATCTTGTCCTTGTCCACCAGCAGTTCTTCCTTGCGGGTGCCGGATTTGCCGACATCCAGCGCCGGGAAGATGCGCTTGTCCGAAACCTTGCGGTCGAGCACAATTTCGCTGTTGCCGGTGCCCTTGAACTCTTCGAAGATCACTTCGTCCATGCGGCTGCCGGTATCGATCAGCGCGGTGGCGATGATCGATAGGCTGCCGCCTTCCTCGATATTGCGCGCCGCGCCAAAGAACCGCTTGGGCCGTTGCAATGCATTGGCATCGACACCGCCGGTCAGCACCTTGCCCGATGATGGCACCACGGTGTTGTAAGCACGGCCCAGACGCGTGATCGAATCGAGCAGGATCACCACATCCTTCTTGTGTTCAACCAGTCGCTTGGCCTTTTCGATCACCATTTCAGCCACCTGTACGTGGCGATTGGCGGGTTCATCGAAGGTCGAGGAGATCACCTCACCCTTTACCGAACGCTGCATATCGGTGACTTCTTCGGGCCGTTCATCGACCAGCAGCACGATCAGGAACACTTCGGGGTGATTATCGGTGATCGCCTTGGCGATGTTCTGCAACAGCACGGTTTTCCCGGTGCGCGGCGGGGCGACGATCAGTGCGCGCTGCCCCTTGCCCTGCGGCGCGATGATGTCGATCACCCGCGCGCTCTTGTCCTTGACCGTCGGATCAAGGCTGTCGAGCGTCAACTTCTGTTCGGGGTAAAGCGGGGTGAGATTGTCGAAATTGGTGCGCAGTCGTACCGCGTCAGGATCGTCAAAATTGACCTTGGCAAGGCTGGTGAGCGCAAAATAGCGTTCGCCATCGCGCGGGGCGCGGATTTCGCCTTCGACGGTATCGCCCGTCCGCAGGCCCCATTTGCGCACCTGGTTGGGCGAGACGTAGATATCATCCGGCCCGGCGAGGTAATTCGCCTCGGGCGAGCGCAGGAAGCCGAAACCGTCCTGCAGCACCTCAATCGTGCCGATGCCCATGATCTTGTCGTCATATTCCTCATCCTCGGCCAGTTCGCGCAGGATACTGAACAGCAGATCCTGACGGCGCATGGTCGAGGCGCCTTCAACGCCCAGTTCTTCGGCCATCGCGACCAGTTCGGCCGGGGTCTTTCGCTTGAGGTCTTTGAGATGCATTGTAATTTTCCGAAAGCAGGAGTGGCCGGATGGTCAGTACCTCCGCAGGGCGAAGGCGTCTTGCGTCGTGCCGTGATGGCTTGCAAGACTGGGCTTGGAGAAAGCAGACCTGACGGAGCGGGTATCGCCCCGGTTACCGGTAAGGTGAAAGCGAAATAGGAGCGCCAGCGCGCAAGGTCAATCGCGAAAAATGCGCGCTTTGCAGGGTCAGAACGGTCGCACGTAAACCAGCACCGCGATCAGCACCAGCAGCAACCCTGGCACTTCACCAATCATGCGCAAGCGGGCTTCTGTCAGTGGACGTTGCCCCAGCGCCATCATTTTGGTCTGCCCCACCAGCCAGCCGTGATAGCCGGTCAGCAGCAACACCAGCAGCAGCTTGGCATGGAGCCATCCGAACGCGAAATGGCCGCCTGCATAGGCCATGCTCAACCCCAGCACCCAAACGATGATCAAGCTGGGGGTGAGGATGATTTTGCGCAGCTTGCCCATCCGGGTCGCCCACTTGGCCTCCCCTTCGGATCCCGGCGCGTGATCGAGCATGTAAATGCACTGGCGCGGCAGCATGAACAGCCCCGCCAGCCAGAACACCATGAAAATCACGTGCCCGGCCTTGAGGAAGGGGTAAATCGATAGCAGCACGCTTTGCATGGGTTAGCTCCTCACCTCGCCTCTCAGGGCGGCAAGCAATTGTTCGACGTGGGCGATCGGAGTGAATTGCCCGATCCCGTGGCCAAGGTTGAAGATGTGCGGGCGATCCTCAAATGCCGCGATGATCGTACGCACCCGCTGCGCCACAGCCGGGCCGCCAGCTTCGAGCAGCAACGGGTCAAGATTGCCCTGCACTGGCATGCCCGCAGGCAAGCTGGCGTGCGCCCAAGCGGGATCGAGGGTTTCGTCCAGACCCACAGCGTCCACACCCGTTTCGCGGGCATAGGCTGGCAATTTCGCGCCAGCACCCTTGGGAAATCCGATCACCGGGGTGCCGGGGTGCGATTGCTTGAGCTGCGCGGTGATTGCGGCATTGGGCGCGATCACCCACTTTTCAAACTGATCGGGGGCAAGGCTGCCCGCCCAGCTATCGAACAGCTGCACCGCTTCGGCCCCAGCATCGATCTGGCCGCGCAGATAGGTGACTGACACCGCGATAATCGCATCGATGATCGCCTGCAGATGCGCCGGATCACGGTAAGCCAGCAGCCGTGCGGCGCCTTGATCCTTCGACCCTTCGCCAGCGATCATGTAGGTCGCGACTGTCCACGGGCTGCCCGCAAAGCCAAGCATGGTAACATCCGGCCCGATCATCGCGCGGGTGCGGCGCACGGTTTCATACACCGGATCGAACCGTTCAAACGCCGGAGTGAATGAGTCTAGCCCCGCTTCGAGCAGCGTCGGCGCCAGATGCGGCCCTTCGCCAGCGGCAAAGGTCAGCCCCTGCCCCATGGCGTGCGGCACAATCAGGATATCGGAAAACAGGATCGCGCCATCAAACCCGAACCGCCGGATCGGCTGCACGGTGATTTCAGCCGCCGCTTCGCTGTCGTAAACCAGTTCGAGAAACCCGCCCTTTTCCGCTCGAAGTTCCCGATATTCAGGTAGATAGCGCCCGGCCTGACGCATCAGCCAGACGGGGGCAACGTCCTGACGGACACCTTTGAGCGTATCGAGCAATGGACCAGGCATAGGGTTCCTTTAAACAAAACAAATCAATTTATAAAAGGATTGATGGAGGTTGTTGGCCCTGTGGAAACCGGGAATTACCAGCCCTTTTGTGCTTACCCCCAGCAGGCATCAACCCAATTACCCCTTGCCGAATCCGCAGAGATGAGACGTCAAGCAGCCTTTATCCCCACACTTGCCAGCCTGTTCACAACACTTGTCCCATGTCGACAAACACCCCGACAAAAAGCCTGCTAGTGGGCAGGAAAATTGCTCCCCCGCTTGTTAGCCTTCCCCTCCCGTGGTTTATGCCATGGTCTATCCACAGCCCCTGACTGCCTGCGAGCGCGAATCGTCATGAACCGACTCAATCTGCATCTGGTATCGGATTCAACCGGTGAAACGCTGGAAATGATTGCCAAGGCGGCGCTGGCGCAGTTCGATGATCCGATGGTCAATCGCCATTTCTGGCCAATGGTGCGCTCGCTCCAGCATCTTGACCGGATCGTCCCCGATCTTGCCGCGCATCCCGGTCTGGTGCTGTTTACGCTGGTCAATCCTGAAACCCGCAAGCGGCTGGAGGAGCATTGCCGCCATCTGGGCCTGCCCGCGGTGCCGGTGCTCGATCAGGTGACCGCCGCGCTCGAAGCGCAGTTGGGACAGGAAGCCCATGGCCGTCCGGGCCGCCAGCACATGATGGATGAAACCTATTTCAAGCGGGTTGAGGCGATCCAGTTCACCATCGCGCATGATGATGGCCTGGCGCATGAGGATTGGGAGCAAGCCGATATCCTGCTGGTGGGCGTCTCGCGTTCCTCCAAGACCCCGACCAGCATCTATCTCGCCAATCGCGGGTACAAGGTCGCCAATATCCCGCTGGTGGTGGAAAGCCCGCCGCCTTCAGAACTCTACCGGCTGCGGCACCCCTTGGTGGTGGGGTTGACGACCTCGCCCGAACGGCTGGTGCAGATCCGTCGCAACCGGCTGTTATCGCTGAACGAGGCGACCGAGACGGCTTATGTTGATAATGACCGGGTGAAAGCCGAGCTGCAATTTGCCCGGCGGATGTTTGGCGATAATGGCTGGCCGGTGATCGACGTTACCCGCCGCTCGATCGAGGAAACCGCGGCCGCGATCATCCGGTTGGCGCAGGAACGCGGGCGCAAGCCTGCCAGCGAAGGCGGGGTGGGCCAACCGATATGAGCGATCCGGCACGCCTGATCCTCGCTAGCAAATCCGCCTCGCGCCGGGCGATGCTCGATGCGGCGGGGGTGGCGTATGAGGCAGTCCCTGCCGATCTCGATGAGCGCGGCGTTGAGGCGGGGCTGGCGGGCGCCACCCCCGGCGAAGTGGCAGAGGCGCTGAGTGTTGCCAAGGCGGCGGCTGTCGCTGCGCAGCATCCCGGCACGTTGGTGCTGGGGAGCGATTCGCTGGTGGTGGCAGGGGGCCGCCGGTTTGATAAGCCGCGTTCGGTTGAAGAAGCCGCTGAACATCTGCGGTTCTTTTCGGGGCGGGTGATGGAATTGCACAGCGCGGCTGCCTTGGTGCGCGATGGGGGGTGCGAATGGAGCCATGCGAGCATCGCACGGCTGCATGTGCGCGCATTGTCAGAGGATTTCATCGCGTATTATCTCAGCCTCGAATGGCCCGCGATTCGCCACACCGTCGGAGCCTTTCGGATTGAAGGGCCGGGAGTGCAATTGTTCGACAGCATCGAGGGCGATCAGTTCACCGTGCTCGGCATGCCGCTGCTGCCGCTGCTGGGCGCGCTGCGCGAGGCGGGGGTGCTGCTGGCATGACCCGCGCATATGCAGAGGTGATCGGCGATCCGATTGCGCAGTCGAAATCGCCCGCGATCCACAATTTCTGGCTCGGCAAGCTGGGGATCGATGCTGAATACCGCGCCTGCCACGTGCGGCCTGGGGAGCTGGCGGATTACTTCGCCGCGCGTCAGGGGGATCCGTTGTGGCGCGGGTGCAATGTCACCATGCCGCACAAACAGGCGGTGATGCCGCTGCTTTACAGTGTGGAGCCGCCTGCCGATGCGATTGGCGCGGTCAACACCATTCTACCGCTGGGCAAGAGCGGTCTAACGGGCACCAACACCGATGCAGCAGGGTTTCTCGAACCCCTCGCCGCCGATCTGGCGCAGACGCATTATTTCCGCATGGCGCGGATCATCGGCACCGGCGGCGCGGCGCGGGCGATCATCACCGCGCTGGCGGGCCACGGGTTCACGCTGGTGGTGGCCGGGCGCGATCCGGATAAGGCGCGCGCGCTGCTCGATGAACTCGCGCCCAAGGGGGAGCATCACGCCATCGACATCGCCCACTTTACCGACCCGACCGATTTCGCCTTTGACGATCGTGAGGCCTGCCTTGATCTGGTGATCAATGCCTCATCCTTGGGAATGCAGGGGCAACCCCCGCTCGCCTTCGACTGGAGCCATGCCCCGCCGGGCAGCATTGCCTATGACATCGTCACCGCGCCGCTCGATACCGCGTTACTGCAAGGCGCGCGGGCGAAGGGCCATCGCACCATTGACGGGCTGTCGATGCTGATTGGTCAGGCGGCGGCCGCGTTCGAACGCTTCTTCGGCGAAGCGCCCCCGCGTGAACACGACGCCGAATTGCGCCGGATCCTTACCCAATGAACCGCCCGAAAATCATCGGCCTCACCGGATCAATCGGGATGGGCAAATCGACCGTCGCCGCGATGTTTGCAGACGCAGGAATCCCCGTGTTTGACGCCGATGCCGAAGTGCGCGCGATGCAGGGGCGCGGCGGCGAACTGGTCCCCGCCATCGAAGCCGCCTTCCCCGGATCGACCGGGCCGGACGGGGTCGATCGTGACCGGCTTGGCCATCAGGTGTTTGCTGACAAGGATGCGCTCGCGCGATTGGAAGCCATCGTCCACCCGGCGGTGGCGGAGCGGCGCGCAGCGTTTCTCGAACAGCATCACGATAAGCCCGCCGTGGTGTTTGACATCCCGCTCTTGTTCGAACGCGGCGGGCATGAGGCGGTGGACATCATCGTCGTCGTGTCCGCGCCGGAGGATGTGCAGCGCGCCCGCGTGCTTGCCCGCCCCGGCATGACCAAGCAGAAATTCGATCACATTTTCAACCTGCAACTGCATGATACGCACAAGCGCACGCGCGCCGATCACGTAATCGATACCGGCACCACGCCCGAAAACACCCGCGCGCAGGTGACGGCTCTGATTGCGTCACTTTGATTGCAAGCACCCCTTGCAACCGGCGCGGCATGGGAGGATAGTGCCGCCAATGCGGGAAATCATTTTCGACACCGAAACCACCGGACTCGACCCCAAGACCGGGGATCGCATGGTGGAAATCGGCTGCATCGAAATGGTTGGCCGGGTCGAAACCGGCAGCACCTTTCACGCCTTCTTTAACCCTGATCGCGATATGCCGCCGGAGGCAGAGCGGGTTCACGGCCTCAGCGCCGCATTCCTCGCAACCAAGCCGCGCTTTGCCGAAGTAGCGGACGAATTGCTTGCCTTTCTGGGTGATGCGCCGCTGGTGGCGCATAATGCCGGGTTCGATTTCGGGTTCCTCAACAACGAGCTTGAAATCACTGGTCGCGCCCCGATCAGCCTTGAACGCATGATCGACACCGTGGCGATCGCGCGCAAGCGGCACCCGGGTGCTAAATTGTCACTCGATGCGCTGTGCACGCGTTACGGGATTGATCGCAGCCACCGGGTCAAACACGGCGCGCTGCTCGATGCCGAATTGCTCGCGCAGGTCTATGTTGAATTGAATGGCGGGCGGCAGATCGGGCTGGGCCTGACGGGCAGCGAAAACCGCGCGGGGCCTGCCGCCACCAATACCCCCAATGCGCCCCCCAATGCATCATGGCATCGCCCGACCAGCGACCGCCCTCGGCGCGAACCTCGCCCCCATGTTGCCAGCCCGGAGGAGCTGGAACGCCACCGCGCCTTCATTGCCGGAATCGACAAGGCGATCTGGACGCGCTGATCGGCGCGTGCGGGCCGCGATAGTTTACAGTAACCGCATCACAAACGGGAGGTCTACACGACCATGGATATTCGGATTTCAGGCCACCAGATGGAAACCGGCACCGCGTTGCAGGAACACGCGGCTGAACGGTTGGGCGCAATCGTCGAGAAATATTTCGACCGCGCGCTATCCTCCCACATCACCTTTGGCAAAGCCCCCGCCGGAGCCTTTACCTGCGATATCGTCACCCATGTGATGCAGGGCCTGATCCTGAAAGCACAAGGATCAGCGCCCGATGCGCATATCGCGCTGGATGATGCCGTGGCCAAGATCGACAAGCAGCTGCGCCGCTACAAGCGCCGCCTGACCGATCGCCACGAACAGACCAGCTATTCGCGCGCCGAAGATGACGCCGCCTATACCATCTTCGCGGTTGAGGAGGATGTCGAGGATGAGGTTACTGCCGATGCCCCGCTGGTGATTGCTGAAACCCGGGTCGACATCCCCACCGCCAGCGTTGCCGACGCGGTGATGATGATGGATTTGCGCCATACCCCCGCGCTGTTTTTCAAAAATGCTGGCACCGGGCGGCATAATATGGTTTACCGCCGCGCCGATGGCTCGATCGGATGGGTTGAGCCGAAATAGCAGTGCGATACGCGCTTGCCGTAAGGGAAAAGGCGATTTTCCAACTGCGCAGGCGGCGGTAGCAGGAGCGCCTGCGCTGCGGCGGATATTCGCTACTTGCAGGCACTTTCAATCGGGATTCGCAACAACATGGACGTCAATCTGGCTCTTTCACCGCAAGCGATTGCGTTTGCTCGGCTTGATAGCAAGCCCAAGGTGCTTTCGAAGATCGCGCATCTGCTCGCCGACGCCTACGGGCTCGATGTGGGCGAAGTGCTCGAAGGCCTCGAAGCGCGTGAGGCACTTGGCAGCACCGGCTTCGGGCGCGGTGTGGCGATCCCGCATTGCCGCAGCAAGACTATCCGCCGCCCGTCACTGGCGCTGATCCGGCTGGAGGCGCCGATCGATTACGCTGCTGCCGATGCGCTTCCGGTTGCCCTGGTGTGCGGCCTTGTCTCGCCCGAGAATGCCGGGGCTACGCATCTGCACGCGCTGGCGGCGATTTCGCGGCTGACACGCGATGAAACGATGCTGCAGATGATGGCCGATGCGCCCACGACCGAAGCGGTCTATGCGCTGCTGACCAACCAATTCCTGCGCGATGCCGCCTGATCCGATAGAACACGTGATGCCCGAACGTCCCGACCAACCTCTCACGACTGGGCCGGACACGGGGGCTCAGCAGCATTACCGGGCGCTTGAACGGCTTTATGCCTCGGCCCCGATCAACCGCAAGTTTGCTTCATCACTGCACATTCCGGGTGAGGGATTGTCGCAGTTGCGCTTTACCGTGACGCCTGAAGATTACCACGCGGCGGGGGCGGCGCACGGGACGATCTATTTCAAGATGCTCGATGATGCGGCCTTCTATGCCGCAAACACGCTGGCGACCGACCGATTTTTGCTGACCACCAGCTTCAACCTCCACTTTACCAAGCCGGTGCGCGTCGGGACGGTGATCGCCGAAGGGCGCTGGGTTACGGGCAAGCGGCGGGTATTCGTGGCCGAAGCGCGGCTGGTGGACGGGGAGGGCGATGAAATCGGGCGCGGCACGGGCACCTTCATGCGTTCGCGCATGGCCTTGTCGAGCCTGCCCGGCTACGCGGCGGATGGGGCTGCCGGGGCCATGGAATGAGCGCCCGGCTGCCCGCCCATCTTGAGGCCAGTGCGATTATCCGGCTTGCCGAATCGCAAGGCGGCTATGCCACGGTGCTCGCCAAGGGTGAACGTGATGCCGGCACGATCCTGATTGTAACCCTGTGTCGCGGTGCTGGGGCAGTGCTTTACGAAAGAATGCCGGGGCTGGACGATTCACGTTCTTTTGTTGCGACGAAACGAGAAAACGCTGAAAACAAGCGAGAATTTTCCGACTATCTTGATCGCAGGCGACAACAAGATGACGATTTGTGGTTAATCGAGGTTAATATCGCTGATCCTGAACGCTTCATCGCGAATTTGCCCGATTAACTTGACCCCTGACCCTTTGAGCCTATTTGCCGCCGCACTTCCCAGCGCAGGCTGATGGGGCGGCATTTCGGCTGTCCGGTCAGCACGCAGACGGGGGGCGGCCGGCAGGCTTTTTCGAACCCACCACAATCAGCGATGATTGAAGCAAGGTTCCCGCCTGCGTCGGAGCGCGCTCACCGCCCAATTTGTAGTTTGCATGACTCGCAAGAGTGTTTCAATTATCGCGATTGCCGCTGTGGCGGTTGCAACCTCGATGTTTCCGAGCGGCAATGACGCCCTCGCGCTGGCCCAGTCGGCCAATAACCAGTTCACACCAACCCCAGTGGTTGACGCTGTCGAGCTGGTGCCAGACCAACCCATCACCTTTGTTTCGCAGGAAGTGGTCCAGCCACTTTCCGCCGCGCCTGCCCAGGCCGTGCTGACCGAAGCCGGTTCGCTCGCTGATCTGGTTGGCATGGTTGATGCCGACACCGCTTTGACCGAAGAGATGCGCTGCCTCGCCGGCGCGGTCTATTTCGAAGCGCGCGGTGAACCCCTGGCCGGGCAATTGGCGGTGGCGCAGGTGATCATCAACCGTTCCGAAGACAACCGCTTCCCGCGCAGCTATTGCGGCGTGGTGGCGCAGCCGGGGCAGTTTTCCTTCATGCGCGGTAGCCGGATGCCTGCGATCCGCACCGGAACCACGGCATGGTCACGCGCGGTGGCGATTGCTGAAATCGCCGACAAGGGCCTGTGGGAATCCGAAGCGGGCGACGCGGTGTTCTTCCACGCCAAATATGTCCGCCCCAGCTGGAGCCACCGCAAGACGCGGTTGGCGCAGATCGACACGCATATTTTCTATCGGTGAGATAGTAGGTTGCGGGGCTTAATCCCCCCGCAACTTTACCCAAACAGGCGCATGATCGCTGGCTTTTTCGCGGCCGCGGTGATCCTTGTCGACGCCGACGGCCTCCAGCCGGTCGGCGCATTCGGGTGACAGCAGGATGTGATCGATGCGGAAGCCGTGGTCGCGTTGCCACGCGCCCGCCTGATAATCCCAATAGGTCCACACCCCGCCGCGCGGGTTCAGTGTGCGCACCGCATCGCACCAGCCATCGCCAAGCATCCGCGCATAGGCAGCACGCGATTCAGGCTGCATCAACGCATCGTCCTGCATCGCCTTGACCGACCAAGTGTCATTGTCTTCCGGAATGACGTTGAAATCGCCCGTCACCACGGCGGGCACTTCCTCGGCCCAGATCGCGGCCATGCGCGCGCGCAGGGCTTCCATCCATGCCAGCTTGTAATCGAATTTCGGCCCCGGATGCGGGTTGCCGTTGGGCAGATAGAGACAGGCGATGCGCACTCCGCTGACATCGGCTTCAAGATAGCGCGCCTGTTCGCCCTCGCCGTCTTTGGGGCCATCAACTCCCAGACCGCGTTGCACTTCGGTGATTGTGTATCCGGCCTGCGCATCCACCAGAATCGCGACCCCGTTGAAGGCTTTCTGCCCGTGCCAGATCGCTGTGTAACCCAGCGCCTCGATCTCGGCGGCGGGGACGCCTTCGTCCTGCGATTTGATTTCCTGCAGGCAGGCAACGCTGGGGCGCGTTTCGGCGAGCCATTCGGTAAGACGCGGCAGCCGCGCCTTGATCCCGTTGATGTTGTAGGTGGCGATTTTCATGCGGGCCGTGATGCCCCAAAGCTGCGCGCGGGTCTAACTCAAATCCCGAAACTCGAACCGCACCCGCACCCGGCAGCGGCCTGCGGGTTTTCAACCTTGAATGCTGCGCCGCCGAGCGATTCGACGAAATCGACCACGCTGCCAGCGATCAAATCAAGGCTCATGGGGTCAACCACCAGCTGCACCCCGTCGGTTTCGCTCACGCTGTCGTCGCTGTCGGGCGCATCGGCGAGGTCGAATTTGTATTGAAAGCCCGAACACCCCCCGCCTTCGACCGATAGCCGCAGGATCGCCGGGCGTGATTGCTTGTCAGCGATCCACGCGATCCGCTTGGCGGCGGCGGGGGTGAGGGTTAGCGGCTGTGCGGTCATGACAGTGATCTAAGGTGCGCAGGCTGGTTCCTCAAGCCTTCACGCCGATTGAATATAGGTGCGCAGCGCCTCGGCTTCGTGTTGCACTTCGTCGATCTTGTGCTTCACAAGGTCGCCGATCGAGATGAAGCCAACCAGTGCGCCAGCTTCGACCACCGGGAAATGCCTAAACCGGCGACGGGTCATCATCGCCAGCGCATCGTCTATAGTCGTCGCAGGTTCGACCGTGATAGCGGGCGAGGTCATGATTTTTTCAACCGGCAGCCCAAGGCACGCGTCGCCGTGTTCGGCGAGGCGATAGATCACGTCGCGTTCGGACACGATGCCCGCCACCTTGCCATCGCGCAGCACCGGCAGTGCGCCGATCCGCCGGGTGGCAAGGATTTCGACTGCTTCGGCCACCAAGGTGGACACGTCGCAGGCAATAATGTCGGAAGATGCGCGTTGGGCAATGATTCTGGCGATAGTCATGGACCGATTCCCTCCCTCTCACCTGTGAAAGTGCCATGTTTGCCGCGAAAAGGCGAATCTGCGCAGGCGGGGCGTTGCACGACATGAACCGCCGGTTGCGTGCTTTCGCGTTGCATTGCGGCAAAGTGCGCGCCATGTCGCAGGCCATGACCCGCAAATCTCCGCTTGATGACCCTGTGAACGCCGCCCATGCTTGGGCACGTTATCGCCAGATCATGAAGTGGCTGATGGCCGCCACCACGTTAACCGTGGGGATCGCGATAGCCATTCTGTTTGCGTATAACGGAATGATTTCCGTGCATTTTTACATTGCTGTGGCGATGGGGATCAGCCTGACGATGCTGCTGGGCGGCGCATTGATGGGGCTGGTGTTCCTGTCCAACGGCACCGGGCATGACGAATCGGTCGATAATAAGCTGCCTTCGTCCGACGAATTCTGGTCGCCCAAGGATGATTAGGAAGGCGGCAGCAGCCTAAACTCTTCCACCGGCACGCCGCCGACAAGATGTTCCTCGATGATCCGGTCGAGCGCTGCCGGGCTGCATGAATGATACCACACCCCGTCAGGCCACACGACCGCAACCGGGCCCGCGGCGCAGATTTGCAGGCAATCGACCTTGCTGCGCTGCACCCCACCGCCCGGCCCGCGCGGGCTGTCATCGCCCCGTTTCGGGCCGACGAGGCCGCGCTCCTTCAGCCGAGCTTTCAGGAACTGCCAGCTTTCCTCGCCTGCTTCGCGCGAACAGCAGTTCTGCTTGTCCGATAGCGCGCACAGCATGATGTGGCGGGTGATGGCGGTGCCCTTGGCCGGGTCGCCGTAATGCTTGGCCAGCGATGTCTGGGCGGACAGCAGTTCCTTGCGGTTCATTCGTCCGCCTCAGGCTCCGTCTGCAACCAGCGATTCAACCACGCGAATACGGTATTGTGCCATTGCAGCGAGTTTTTGGGGCTGAGCACCCAGTGGTTTTCATCCGGGAACACCAGCAATTGCGACGGAATCCCGCGCTCCTGCAAGGCGGTGAAGCTTTGCAGCCCTTGAGTGTAAGGCACACGGAAATCCTGCTCACCCGTCACCACCAGCATCGGGGTTTGCCACTTGTCGACGTGGTTTGCCGGGTTCCACTTTTCGTAAACATCGCGCGCCTGTTCATAGGAGCCGCCGAAATCCCAGCGCGGGAACCACAATTCCTCGGTGGAATAGTAGAAACTGCGCATATCGAACAGGCCATCATGCTGGACGAGGCACTTGAACCGCTCGGGCCATTGACCGGCGATCCAGTTGACCATGTATCCGCCGTAACTCGCCCCCATGGCGCAGGCGCGGGTGCCGTCGATCTGCGGGTCGAGCGCCAATGCGGCGCCAAGGCCTTTTTGCAGGTCTTCCAGCGGTTTGCCGCCCCAATCGCGGTTGATCGCATCGGTAAAGGCCTGCCCGTATCCGGTGCTGCCGTGAAAATCGACCGAGATCACCGCATAGCCTTGGCTGGCGACCACGCGCGGGTTCCAGCGGGTTGACCAGCCATCGTTGAAGCTGCCCTGCGGCCCGCCGTGGATATAAAGAATCACCGGGATCGGCCCGTCCTGATCGGCCAGCCGCGTGATCTGCCCCCACACCGTATCGCCGCCAGCGCCCGCAAAGCTGAACCGGCGGGTGACGATACTGGCCATCCCGCCCATCCGGGTGGTGGCCACATCGGTCAGCGGGCGGGCCTGCGCCATTCCGTCCGACAGGTAGAGTTCCGCCGGATTGCCCAGCGAATCACGGGTGAACAATATCCGCCCGCCGGGCAGCGGGGTGAGGTTGGCGATATGCGCCTCGTTCCCCGCCATCAGATTAAGCTCGGTCACCGAGCCTGTGTTTGGATCAATGCGGAAGGCCGGGGTATCAAGCACCTTTTGCGCGGTGGCGATCAGCGTCTTGCCATCCGCGCTCCACGTCAGTGAGCCAAAGCTGAGGTCGGTCTTCGCGGTCAGATTGCGCAGCTTTCCGGTCTTGAGATCGAGCAACTGCACCGCCAGCTTGTCCGCCTCATAGGTCGGGCGTTCCATTGCCAGCCATGCGAGGTAGCGACCATCGGGCGATGGGGCGGGGGTGGTGTCGGTTGCGGCATTGCCTGCGGTGAGCAGGATCGGGGCGGCACCCGACAGGTCGGATATGTAGATATCGAGATTGGTCGACGTCGGTTCGGCCCCATCAGCCACCCGCGCGGTGAAATAGAGCGCGCTGCCATCGGGCGCAAAGGCGATTTCTTCGCCGCCGCCGAACGGCATGGTCGGGGTGTCGGCAGTGAGGCCGGTGGCGGGATCGCGCCCGTCAACCGGCGCGCCGTCACCCACCGCTTTGCCGCCTTCGATCGGGAAGACGAACACGCGGTTGTGGACGCCGGGAGTCTCCCACTGATCCCAGTGGCGCACAAATCCATCTGCGCCATCATACAGGCGTCCGGTTCCGGGGCCGGGCAGGTGTTTTGGCTTGGCATCCGGGCAGCCGAACTGCGGACAATCGCGCGGGATTGCGGCCCACATCGCGATGGCCTTGCCGTTGGGGGCGAGTTTGAACCCGGCGATGTCAGCGCCGGGGAAATCCGCCACCACTTGCGCCGCGCTGCTGCGGCCATCCTTGCCAATGGCGATGCGCCACACGCGGCTGCGCGCTTCGGCCCCATCTTGCGGGGCTGCGCTGCTGAGGAAATAGAGCTGCCCGTCCGGCCCAAACGCGGGGGACGAGGCTTTCAGCCCGAAATCGAGCGCGACCGGTGCAGCCCCCGGTGTGCCGAGATCCAGAAGAAAAAACGCAGTGCTGCGCGCCAGGCTTTCCGGATCGGTGGTGGTCACGCCATAAACCGCCAGCGTGCCCGCCGCGTTCACCGTGGGCGCGCCCAGACGCGGCATGGTGACAAGGTCATGCGCGCTCATCGGAGCGGCAGGCTGCCCGTCTTGTGCAGCAAGCGGCGAGGCGATCAGCGCGGCGGCGATCAACGCGCCGGCTACAGTAAAATGTCTCATGAGCGCGGGATTAGCCCGCCACGCCGCGCGGCGCCAGAACTTACGGACGTTTGCCGACGATCCGGGCGATTTCCGCCTGCACCAGCTTTTCTACCATCGCGGGCAGGTTCGCCTCCAGCCATTCGGCCAGCATCGGGCGCAGCAATTCGCGGGTCAACCCTTCCAAGGAGGTTTCGCCCGACCGGACGATCTGCGGCCGCGCGCCCGGTTCGGCCAGCATCGCCAGCGCGGCAAGGTTTTCCTGCATCGCGTCACGCACTGTTGACGCGATCAGAGGTGCATCTTCGGTTTCGCCAGTGGTTTTCGCCGCTGCTTCGGGCAGGCACTCCATCTCCGCCAGATCGAGCACTTCGTCCTCGTCGCGCACGATGTGTGGGCGCTCCGATTCGGTGCTTTCAGCCGCAGCCTGATCAGATTCATGTTCAAGCCGGCGGCGTGCTTCGATCGCTCCGGTGCGATTGTCGCGTGCGATCACTTTCTTGATCGATTCGAGGATTTCCTCGACCGAAGCTTCGCCATCTTGCGCCATCATATGCCCCATTTCCACGCGCCCGACCTGTCCCGAATCGGGAAAGCAATCACTCGCCGGGCAGCAATTGCGGCCCGATCATTGCGTCAGCGGCAGGAATGTCAACGGTGCTGGTCGATTTCGCTCTCGGTTCGGGGTCACGATCCCAATCCCAGTACTTGGTATTCACCCGCTTGGCGTTGATCGTGGGGTCATACATCACGCCGCTGGTATCAAGGTTGAGATCGCGCGCTTCGGCGCGGCCCATCAGCGCCAGCAGATTGAACCCGGCGACATAGGCATTGCGCCGCGCGGTCACCAATTGCGCGCGCGCGTTGAGCAATTCCTGTTCGGCATTGAGCACATCAAGGATAGTGCGATTGCCAATCGAATTTTCCGCGCGCACGCCTTCGAGGCTGAGTTCAGCGGCGTCGACCGCGGCCTGAGAGCTGCGGATCACGGCGTTGGCCGCCTGCCAGTTGGAAAAGGTGGAACGGGCTTCGGCAATGACCTGCCGTTCTGATGCGATCACGTCTTCCAGCGCGGCGGATTCGCGTGCTCCGGCCTGGCGTTGGCGCGCGGCGGGCAGCCCGCCCTGAAACACCGGGATGGTCAGCCGCACCCCGGCATTGGCGGTTGTTTCATTTTGCAGAAAATTGGCAGCGACTGGCCCGCCCAAGGTTCCGAAAAAATTGGTGTAATCGACGTTTGCGAACATGCTGATGGTGGGCAGGCGGCCAGCGCCAGCCACCTTGGTATCGAACCCGGCGGCTTCGGCGCGCTGTTTGGCGGCGATCAGGTTGGGGTTGTTTTCGAGCGCGGTGACGATTGCCTCACCCACCGCGTCGGGCAGGCCGGGCAGTGGCGGCGGGGCCTCCAGCTCGCCCGGCGCGCGGCCAACCAGCCGCGCATAGGTTTCGCGCGCGGAAATCAGGTTGGCTTCGGCTTGTTGAAAATCGCCTTCGGCCACCGCCAACCGCGAACGCGACTGTGCGACATCGGTGATGGTGACGTCACCAATCTGGAACCGATCACTTGTGGCTTCAAGATTGGTGCGCAGCACCGCAACATTATTGGCGGAGAGCGCGGCCAGCGCCTCGGTCCGCAGTACATCCATATAGGCCGCGACCACCTGGCTGAAGACGGTCGCCTCGGTATTGCGCAGATCGGCCTGCCCGGCGTCGATCCGCTGTTTGGCGGCGTTGATGCCGTTGCGGATTGCGCCGCCAGAATAGACCGGAACCAAAAGCTGGGCATTGACACCAAGGTTCCGTTCGGGCGCGGTAAAGGAGTTGGCTGATCGGCGGACAAACTCAATATGGGTGGCCGTGAGGTCGGCAGATGGCAGCCCCTGCGCACGCTGGATTGGCACACCTTCATCGGTAGCGCGTAGATTGGCGCGGGCGCTTTCGAGTGTCGGGTTGTTATCATAGGCCGCCGCCAGCGCATCGCGCAAAGTATCGGCCTGCGCGGGCGCGGCCAGACCGGTTAGTGCCAGCAGGCTTGCCGACCCGGTCAGCCGCAGCAGAACGGCAGTCATTTCGGTCACGCGAAGGTCCAACCCTTGGGCGCAGCAAAGGCGCGCAGCACCGGAATGCCGAGATCCTCGATCGGTTGAAGGTTGACCCGCCCCCCGACCTTGCGGCCCGACGCCAGCCGCGTAACCTGCCGCAGCACAAGGCCGGTGACGATGCGGCCATTTTCGGCCAGCAGCGCCGCCAGCGTATCGGGCAATTGTTCAATTGCGCCATCGATCACGATCAGCGAATAGGTGCCCCCAACCCCGGTGGCAGCCGCGTTGGTCGCGGCGTCGGCGGCGCTGATGGCGGTCAATTCCGCTACCAACGGGCGCAGCAGCGTGGGCAGGTAGTCGGTGCCGCCGTCCACCACCAGCACCCGGTCATCGCGCGCAGGCGCGGCTTCGACCAGCAGTTTGCCATAAAACAGCGGCGCAGCAAGGTGCCCGCCTTCGCCAAGCGCCACGGCCCGGTCAATATAGGCTACCGATGCCTTGTCGGCTGGCAGGAAGTCTTCACGCGGGACAGCCAGCATCCGCGCCAGCACATATTCCTCGTTGACGCCGCTGGTGCGCAGCTGGCTGTCAATCATCGCCCGACGCGCGGTCGCGCTTGGCGCATGGTGTAAGGTGGTGGTCATGTCGCTCATCTTTACTCCGGCAAGCTGTATTATACGCACAACACAGTCCGTCAAGCCTTGCTGCGGCCGATTATATTCTGACGCGCCTTTAGACTTGCCGCGCCAGTGTTCCAAGGCCTTTGACCTCGCAAGCGGACAGTGCTTAGGGGAGCGCGCAGACCTTCGGGACTGTATTCGACTTAAGCAGGGATGGCTTCGATGAGTGACATGACGAGCAGAGACGACAATGTGCGGATCGAAACCGATTCGCTGGGCGAAGTAGCGGTCCCGGCGCATGTTCACTGGGGCGCGCAGACCCAGCGCAGTATCGTCAACTTCCCCATCGGCGGCGAACGGATGCCGCCGGCCTTGGTCCGCGCGCTCGGCCTGCAAAAACTCTCGGCGGCCAAGGCCAATATGGCGCTTGGCGTGCTCGATACCCGGCTTGGCGAAGCGATTGTCGCCGCAGCGCGCGAAGTGATTGATGGGACGCTGGCTGATCAGTTCCCGCTGGTGGTGTGGCAGACCGGATCGGGCACCCAGTCGAACATGAACGCCAACGAAGTGATCGCCAGCCGCGCCAATCAGATACTTACCGGCAAAATGGGGGGCAAGGATCCGGTGCACCCCAATGATCACTGCAACATGGGCCAGTCGTCGAACGACACCTTTCCCACCGCGATGCATATCGCTGCGGCGAGCGAGGCGATCGAACACCTGATCCCGGCGCTAAAGAAGCTGCACGGTGCGCTTGACGCCAAGGCCAAGGCCTTCGCCGATATCGTCAAGATCGGCCGCACGCACTTGCAGGATGCCACTCCGATGACGCTGGGGCAGGAATTTTCCGGTTATGCCAAGCAGATCGAATACGGCATCGCCCGCGTCGAAGCGACATTGCCGCGCGTGCTCGAACTGGCGCAGGGCGGAACGGCGGTGGGCACCGGGATCAACGCCAAGGTTGGCTTTGCCGAAGAGTTTGCCGCTCAGGTCGCGGCTGAAACCGGCCATCCGTTCGTCACCGCCCCCAACAAGTTTGAAGCCTTGGCCGCGCATGATGCGATGGTGGAGATTTCGGGCGCGCTCAATGTGCTTGCGGTCAGCCTGATGAAAATTGCCAATGACATCCGCCTGCTCGGCTCCGGCCCGCGTTCGGGCCTTGGCGAACTCAGCCTGCCCGCCAATGAACCGGGGTCGTCAATCATGCCGGGCAAGGTCAACCCGACCCAGTGCGAAGCGATGACGATGGTGGCTGCGCAGGTGATCGGCAACCATATGACGGTGACGGTGGCGGGCACGCACGGGCACCTGGAACTCAACGTGTTCAAGCCGGTGATGATCTACAACGTGCTGCAATCGATCAAGCTGCTGGGCGATGCGAGCCACGCCTTCACCGATAATTGCGTTGTCGGGATCGAAGCGAACGAGGATCGGATCAACCAGTTGCTCAATGAAAGCCTGATGCTGGTGACCGCGCTCAACCCGCATATCGGTTATGACAACGCAGCCAAAATCGCCAAGAAAGCCCACGCCGAAGGCACCACACTGAAGGCGGCGGCGCTGGCGCTGGGGCTGCTGACCGAAGAACAATTCGCGCAATGGGTGGTGCCGGCGGAGATGATTCGCCCTCGGGCGTGACCGGCGCGCATCCATTCGACCAAGGCCTGACCCCGCCCGACGACAAGCGCCGCGCATAGTGGCGCTTGCCGTTCGGGGGCGTTATCGCTCTTTGGCATAATGTTGATGTCCCGACACAGCGAAGCGAGCCTCGCCCCGCCATCGGCCACCGTGCCATTCCGCACGGTGCTGTTTTCGATGGTGGTGCTGTGGGTGACCTATTTCGTCCTCACCACTTTCCGCGCGATGGTGATGGATTTTGGCCTCCAGTTCGAACTCGGCTGGCGGCGGATGCTGGTTACGGCGATCGGAGTGGCGTTCACCCTCGTGCTGTGGCTGTTGCTGCGCCTGTTCGACAGCAAACCGCTGTGGATCAAGATTTCCGCCGCGATCGCGCTGGCGCTGCCGGTCGCAATCGGGATCGGGCAGGTCAATTACTTCGTGTTCAAGGACATGGAGGCCGCGCAGGAACAGGCCTATGCGCAGAAATACAACATCAACCTGCGGCGCGATGAAAGCGGAAATTTGCTGGTCGACGTGCCGGTTCGCCGGGTTGGCCCGGCTGGGCCTGACTCAGAGGGCGCGCAGCAGGACGACAAGGATGTGGTCGATTCCGAAGCAGTGATCATCGCGCGAGCGGAAACCTATGCCGATTTCTGGCGCAAGCTGCTCGACATTGCATTGGGGCGGTACTTCCTGCTGCTGGCCTGGGCGGCGACTTATTTCGCGCTGCTTGCAGGGGTGCAAGCGCGTGCTTCGCAGTGGCGCGAAGAACAGTTCCGCACCGCCGCCAAGGCGGCTGAACTGCGATCGCTGCGCTATCAGGTCAATCCACATTTCCTGTTCAACACGTTGAATTCACTGTCGGCATTGGTGATGACCGGCAAGGCGGAACGGGCCGAGCGGATGATCCAGACGATCAGCCGTTTCTATCGCCACAGCCTTGCCACGGAACCCACCGCCGATGTTGCGTTGAAGGACGAATTCGACCTGCAGAAGCTCTATCTCGATATCGAGGCAGTGCGCTTCCCGACGCGTCTGGTGACGGTGTTCGATCTGCCCGCCGATCTTGAAGAAGCGCGCGTGCCGGGAATGATCCTTCAACCGCTGGTCGAAAATTCGGTCAAATATGCAGTGTCGCCGGTTTCGCGACGGGTAACGATCACGCTGGCCGCGCGCGCGGAGCTTGATCAGCTGGTGATCACCGTCAGCGACGATGGCCCCGGCGTGCCGCAAGGCGGCAGCCATGGGCTCGGCATTGGCCTTGTCAATGTCCGTGATCGGCTGGAGGCGCGGTTTGGCCCTGATATCGGCTTTACATCGGGCCCGGTGCCAGGTGGCTACCGCACCGAAATCCGCATTCCCCTTTCGCAACCGCTGAACCGCCCGATGGACCACCATGCCTGATACTGACAGCGACGATTCCCCTCTGCGCACGCTGATAGTCGATGATGAACCGCTCGCGGTGGAGCGGGTGCAGGTGATATGCGCCGAAATTCCCGCAGTGCGCGTGGTTGGCACCGCCAGCGATGGCGCGGCAGCGTTGCGACTGGCGGAGAAACTCAGCCCTGATCTGGTGCTGCTCGACATGACCATGCCCGAACTCGATGGGCTGGGGGTTGCCAAATGCCTTGCCGAACAGGATCAGGCCCCGGTAGTGATCTTCGTTACAGCGCATGATCACTTTGCGGTGGAAGCCTTCGATCTGGAGGCGGTGGATTACGTGCTCAAGCCGGTTTCCGCCGACCGGCTTGAACGTGCGATCGAACGCGCGGTGGCGCGGCGCGGGCAACGCCGTCAGCGCGCCAGCCAGTTTCTTGATGAATTGTGGGTGCCGCATCGGTCAGAGCTGCTGCGGATCGCGGTCAGCGAAGTGCATCAGATCGATGCCGAACGCGATTATGTGCGGCTGCACGTCGGCGGGCCGGAGGCGCAGCGATCCTATCTGCTGCTGCAAACCATCGCGGGGCTGGAAGAACGGCTCGATCCTGAACAATTCATCCGCATCCACCGCTCCACCATCCTGAGGCGCGACAATATCCGCGGGTTGCGGCACGATGGGCTGGGCGTGTGGTCGGCGGAACTGGTCAATGGCGATGCGCTGAGGATCGGGCGGACGTATTTAGGCCGGGTCAAGGCGATGGCGGGGCGCTGATTTCAATCGTAAAACGGCGGCCCGAACCCGGTTTAGGGTTCGGGCCGTATTACCTGCGCCGTGCAGCTTGCGGCGCGGGATCGCAAGCGCGGTTCAGCCGCCGCGTTGCTGATCTCTGGCGAGCTTTGCGGCGTGCTGGCGCACTTCGGCGCGCGCTTTGACGATGCAGGCGCGTGCGTCGTTGTTGATGATACGCGTTCCGGTTTGCGGGCTATTAACCTGGCAAACCGTGCGCGCCGCTGCCTCAATCCGGCGGTCGAGGACGCGCTGGCCTTCGGGCGTGTTCAGATTGATGTCGGCCAATTCGATTTTCACCGTCATCCTTTCAGGCTCGCCAGCATAGGCGGGGCTGAGCGCGGTGCCGATCAGGCCGAATGCGGCGATAGCTTGGGTAAGGGGTTTCATCATGGTCATCCTCCAATTGCAGTGGGTCTGGGGTGGGGCGGGGCCCCGATACGGGGTTTGCCAGACACCCTGCTGACACCTTTGATACGCCGCTTCATGTGCGCGCACATTCATGCTTCGATAAACCCGCTCCACCGATCCGACCGGCGCAGCGCCAAATGACCAATCGCGCGAAAAGCCGGACAAATGGCGGTTTCCAATCGACCAGCGCATCGCCATATTGGCGGGCATGGGAGCCGCGACCATTGTCATCTTTGTGCTGGGGATCGCCAATTTCGCGCTTAATCGCGCGGTGTTTGACAGCGGGCACCCGCTGTTCGCGCGCTTGCCGCGGTCGAGCCAGATGCTGGGCCGCCGCACCGCTTTGATAACCGAATTTGTGGTGCTGTTTTTCGCGCTGCTACTGTCGGTCGAAGGCTGGCCGGGGTTCGCCTGGGCCTATGGCGGGTACACCGTGTTCAACGCCGTTGCGGCATGGCTAATCCTTAGCGGGCGGGTATAGGTTCTGCGCGATGACCACACGCTTGTTCCATATCAGCGACGTGCATTTCGGGGTTGAGGATGCCGCCGCGCTCGATGCCGTAGCGCGCGCGGTGGCGGCAGAGCGCCCCGATGCGGTGATCTGCACCGGCGACCTGACCCAGCGCGCCAAGCATTCCGAATATGCTCGGGCGGAACAATGGTTCGCTGCGCTGGGCGTGCCGGTGGTGCTTGAGCCGGGCAACCACGATATGCCCTATTACAACCCGTGGGAACGCTTCACCGACCCGTTTCGGCGCTATAATCGCCTGAAGAAGGCGGTAAGCTGTGCATTCGCTTCGTCTGATGTGGTGTTGGTGCCGCTGCGCACGACCGTGCGGGCGCAGCGCCGCTTTCCGTGGTCGGACGGGGTGATCAAACCGGCTGCGTTACAAGCAACGCTGGCCGCGCTGGCGGCATTGAAAGGCGATCCACGCACGATCATCGTAATTGCGCATCACCCGCTGCTGGGGCCGGAAGGCGCGACCCGAAATCCGACGATCGGCGGGGATAATGCCTTTGCGCAGATCGCCGCAGCGGGCGCGCACGCGATCATTTCGGGCCACGTGCACGTGCCGTTTGATCAGCAGCGCGCGCGTGGCGGGCATAGCGCCCGCATGATCGGGACCGGTACGCTCTCCACCCGGCTGCGGTATGGTGCGCCTGCATCGTGGCGTGAGATTACTTGCGAAGCTGGCGGAGTGATTGAAACCCAGCTGCGTCTGGCAGCGGTCGAGGCCGCCGCGGAAAACCCCTCAGACGCGCGTTAACCTTTCCCATAGTATTGCCGTTAAGAAATTGTTGGTGAAATGCGCCAGCAGGTTTCCGCCGCGCCGCAACGCGTCCTGCCTGCCAGTTCATGCCGATATGACAAGCCGTTTGCCGTTCAATTGCGAAAGGTAAGTGCGATGGAGATGATCAAAGCGCTGACGCTGGGTGCGATCCTATCTGCAACGATCGCGCTGGTGATCGGGTCTCAGGGGGTGAGCGCTGGCCCGCTGGCGATTCATCTGGTGCCGGTGGCCGAGGCCAAGCTGTATTGGTCGTGGCCAATCTTTCTTTCGGGCAGCGGTCTCGCCTGGGGGATCATGTTGCTGCAACGCTGACGCGCGGCAGCGCTGCAAAACAAAAGGGCGGCTCCCTTGCGGGGCCGCCCTTTGTGTTTCGCGTCTGGAAGCGGTTTAACGCTTCGAGAACTGCCAGCCGGAGCGAAATTAGCGCTTTGCTAATCGAACTCTCTAAATTATTATATAATATCAGTGTATTATGAGACACTGAATTTATTTTGCTACCAATCTGCTATTTCTGGCCTAATGCGCTGAAAAGTCAATTCTTCCTATTTCTCAGTTTGCTAAGCGTCATTTCAATAGCAGAATCCAGTTCTCCGTTTTGTGCTGCTACTCGTAGCGTCTCCAAAACAGGCTTCACCTCAGCGATCTCTTTCACGAAGACCGCGTTAGAGAACCAGATCCCCATCGAGATGTTCGACCTTATTCTCATAATAAGCCATCTAACAGAACCTTTTCTCGATCAAAGCCCAGTCGTCTTCAAACCGTGCAAGCTGCTCAAGCGTGACTGAGTTGTGGGTTGTTTGCGCGTTTCGTGGACGTTTGCCATCGTGCTTCGCGAGAAACGATGTGTATCCCTGCTCCATCAATAACTGAAGATTGCGCTGTGAAAGCAGGAAGAAGCGATCATCTCCGAGCTTCTCTCCGATCATCACGAAAACGAAGACAAGGTCAGGGTCAAGCTCGTCATTCAATCCCGTAACCGACTGAATGTCATTGCTGATATCGATGTTGAGATAACGCGTCGCATCGAAGCTGACAGAGCCATTGCGCCATGCCTTCACTTGAAGCGCGCACGTTTGCCCGTCCTTGTATGCGAGAAGATCAATGTCAGGCACATTGCCAGCGAACGCCGTTGCGACGATTCCCCTGCGTCCTAGCTCTGCCACGACGAGAGCTTCACCGATCTGCCCTGCGAGCTGTGTCTTGAAGCTTCGTGCCATCGTCAGCTCCCAAAAGATGCCCTGACTGCTACGAACTTGCTATTTCCGAGAACCCGAAACGTCAACGTTTCCAGAAAACTGCTACCATTCTGCTACGCAAAAAAGGGGCTGCGATTTCTCGCAGCCCCTTGATTTTGTTCGGAAAAACCGACTGTTTGTCTTAACGCTTTGAGAACTGGAAGCTGCGGCGGGCCTTGGCCTTGCCGTATTTCTTGCGTTCCACCACGCGGCTGTCGCGGGTGAGAAAGCCTGCTGCCTTGACGGTGGAGCGCAGCTCCGGCTCGTACTTGGTCAGCGCCTGGGCAATGCCGTGCTTCACGGCACCGGCCTGACCCGACAACCCGCCGCCGCGCACCGTGGCAACCACGTCAAACTGACCGCTGCGGTCAGTGATCGTGAAGGGCTGGTTGATGACCAGACGCAGCGTCGGACGTGCGAAATAGGCTTCCTGATCCTTGCCATTGACGATGATCTTGCCGGTACCGGGCTTGACCCATACGCGGGCAACGGCATCCTTGCGGCGGCCGGTAGCGTAGGAACGGCCCTGCGCATCGATTTCACGGTCGCGCAGCGGCATGGCCACGCGGGCGATTTCAGCAGCATCGCCCTGAGGCGCGTCGCCAGCGATTTCCTTCAGATCGGCGAGATCGGAAACGGTGGTCGTTTCGGGGGTGGTTTCTTCAGTCATTATGCAACGACCTTGTTCTTGCGGTTCATGGAAGCAACGTCGAGCACTGTCGGCTTTTGACCGTCATGCGGATGCTCGGTGCCGACATAGAGGTGCAGTGCACGCATCTGGTCACGGCCAAGCGGGCCGCGCGGGATCATGCGTTCAACCGCTTTTTCCAGCACGCGTTCGGGGAACTTGCCGCCCAGCACCTTGGCCGGGGTGGTTTCCTTGATCCCGCCGGGGTGGCCGGTGTGCTTGTAATAGACCTTGTCGCCCATCTTTTTGCCGGTGAACTTCACCTTTTCGACGTTGATGACGATCACGTGATCGCCGCAGTCAACGTGCGGGGTGTAGATCGGCTTGGTCTTGCCGCGCAGGATGTTGGCGATGATCGCGGCGAGACGGCCGACGACGAGGCCATCGGCATCGATGATGTGCCAGTTCTTTTCGACCTCGGCCGGTTTGACGGACTGGGTCTGCTTGCTGAGCGCCTTCATGGCATGGTGTCCTTGGTTCGAAACTGTTTCTCAGGAGAATGTCCGGAGAATCGCCCTCCGATCTGGTGACCGGGCGGGCAAGAGGCGCGCAAATGTCGCCCGAACCCGCAAAAGTCAAGCAAAAGCCGGATAAATTGATGCGGTAAAATAATACCTCAGTGCAAAATGCGCCACTTTGAACCTTCCGCGCACCACCAAGCATTGGCGCGCATCAGGCTCCGCCGTCTTTGTTCTGCCGTGCGGTCCCATCGCTGTGCATCGCCCAAACCGTCGCCGCCACGGTCAGCGCGCCGACCAATTGATGTGCGGCGGCGATCCACAGCGACACCTCGCTCATTACCGTGGCAATGCCGAGCAGCACCATCGTGCCGAATGCGCTATGCACCGCGATGCTGGCGAAGCGATCTATCTTGCGCACCCGGCGGGCCAGCCACACCAGCGCCGCGACCGCGATCCACGCCCACCAGCGATGCAGGAATTGCAGCAGGAACGGATCATGGGTGATCGTCCAGACAATCCCGCGCGACCAGTCGACATCCGGCACCAGCCGCCCGTTCATCAGCGGCCAGTCATAGGCGGCATGGCCTGCGTTAAGCCCCGCCACCCACGCGCCGAGCAGCAATTGGATGAACAACACGCCAGCCACCAGCGCGGATGCGCGCGTCAGCGGGGCAGGGCGCGCACCGGGCACCCGCGCCAGCCGCCGCATATCGCGCGCCGTCCATACGAGGCCAGCGAGCAGCGCCAGCGCGGTCAGCAAGTGGAGCGACAGGCGGAAATGGCTGACATCGGTCATATCGCCGACGAGGCCGGACTGCACCATCAGCCAGCCAAACAGGCCTTGCAGCCCGCCGAGCGCCAGCAAGCCCAGCAACCGCGCCTTGTAGCCCTGCGGGATCGCGCCGCGCCACCAGAACCACGCCAGCGGCACCGCGTAAACCAGGCCGACCACCCGCGCGATCAGGCGGTGCACCCATTCCCAGAAATAGATGAACTGGAAATCAGCCAGGGTCATCCCGCCGATGGCCGCTTCGAGCCGGTATTCGGGGGTGGCCTGATACTTGGCGAATTCGGCCTGCCAGGCGGCTTCGGTCAAGGGTGGGAGGATGCCGGTAATGACATTCCATTCGGTGATCGACAGCCCGCTTTCGGTCAGCCGGGTAATCCCGCCGACCAGCACGATTCCGACCACCATAGCGGCGACAAGTTCCAGCCAGCGCGCCAGTGCCAGTGGGCGCCCGCGCGGGTTTGGTTGCGCTGCAAACAGGTTCGATACAGAGGCGAAGGTGGCCATGGCGCAGCGGTAAATGTGCCGGGACGGCGACTTGTGCAAGCCTGTTCAGTGCAAGCAGAGGTGCGGGATGCGCAATCAAGTCTGCGACAATCGCCGCTTGCGCAATGTGATAATATAACATAAGGGCCAAAAGAAGATGACGCATAACGCCCTTCCCCCCGCGAATCACACCTCGCTGCGCCGCCGCCTCGATCAGATCGGGATCGGGCTTGCCGGGCTGTGTGTGCTGCATTGCCTGACGACGCTGGTGGTGATTTCATCGCTTGGGCTGGGCGGGCATTTCCTGCTTGATGATAATATTCACCGGATCGGCCTGGCGCTGGCGCTGGGTGTGGCGGCGGTGGCAATCGGCTGGGGCCTGATGCGGCACCGCCGGATGTTGCCGTTCGGGCTGGCGCTGGTCGGGCTGGTGTTGATGGGGGCTGCTTTGGTGGTGCCCCACGGCACCGATGAACTGCTGTTGACGCTGGTGGGTGTGGCGCTGGTATCGATCGCGCACCTGATCAACCTGCGCGCCGTACGCTGAGCGATTGCGCAAACTCGCTGTTGCAGCGCGGGCGCAAGTGCCTATGTCTCGCGCCATGAACGATCCCAAGACCATCACGCTGAACGGCGATCCACGCCGCACCCACGCCGCCACGATTGCCGATCTGGTGCGCGAGCTGGAGCTTGCCCCTGAAAAGGTTGCGGTTGAACGCAATGGCGAAATCGTGCCACGTTCGACTTTGGAGGATGCTCCGCTGGCCGATGGCGACAGGCTGGAAATCGTCCACTTCGTCGGCGGCGGCGATCATCCGGCGGATAGCTGGACGGTGGCCGGGCGCACTTTCACCTCGCGGCTGATCGTCGGCACGGGCAAGTATAAGAACTTCGAGCAGAATGCGGCGGCGGTCGCGGCTTCGGGGGCAGAGATCGTCACCGTGGCAGTGCGCCGGGTGAATGTCAGCGATCCCAAGGCGCCGATGCTGACCGATTACATCGACCCCAAGAAAATCACTTACCTGCCCAACACCGCCGGGTGCTTTACCGGTGAGGACGCGGTGCGCACGCTGCGGTTGGCGCGCGAGGCGGGGGGCTGGGATCTGGTCAAGCTGGAGGTGCTGGGTGAGGCGCGCACGCTCTACCCCGACATGCGCGAGACGCTGAAGGCGACCGAGGTGCTGGCCAAGGAAGGTTTCCTGCCGATGGTGTACTGCGCCGATGATCCGATTGCGGCGAAGCAGCTTGAGGACGCGGGCGCGGTGGCGATCATGCCGCTGGGCGCGCCGATTGGTTCGGGGCTGGGCATCCAGAACCGGGTGATGATCCGCCTGATCGTTGAAGGCGCAAAGGTGCCGGTGCTGGTCGATGCGGGTGTGGGCACGGCATCGGACGCGGCGGTGGGGATGGAGCTGGGCTGCGACGGTATCCTGATGAACACCGCCATTGCCGAAGCCAAAGACCCGATCCGCATGGCCCGCGCGATGAAACTCGCGGTCGAAGCCGGGCGCGAAGCCTATCTGGCGGGGAGAATGGCGCGGCGGATGTATGCCGATCCGTCGAGCCCGCTTGCCGGTCTGATCTGAACCCAACCAACTTTGCGTGTGGCGGTGAATCGGCGCACGCAGTGCGCCGCAAGGCCGACTGGCCGCCCGCAGCGAAGCGAGGATTTCGCGCGCCGGAGGCGTGCGGACACAAAAATCTCACGCAGTGCGCCGCAAGGCCGACTGGCCGCCCGCAGCGACGCTGGCGTAGCCAGCATGAGCGAGGATTTCGCATCGCGGACGCGATGCGGAACACAAAGACTCCGGCCACTATCTCCATACCTAACCTTAAATTAACCATGACGTGCGACGTTCTCCTCGTCTGAAGGAGACCTGCGCCATGATGATGCCGATTGCCGAGATGCGCGAATTTGCAGGCTTCGCCCCTGCCGAGCAGCGTTATATCAAACGCAGCCTCGATATCGGCCTTGCGCGCACCGATGCGTTTCGCCGTTGGGGTCGCAGCGAAGCGGAAAATACCGCGATCCGCCGCCAATATGTCGCCTATCAGGATTTGAAGGCGCTGCGCGCGCTGATCCCGCAGGAAGGCACGCCGAACGAGGTTGAACGCTTCCTTGGCAAGCTGGTGCGGATCGCCGCCTTCGATCTGGAGCAGGAACGGCTGGAATGCTTTTCTGCCTTCCGGTTCCTGTATGAACGGATGCTCGGCGCGAGCGTGCGCCCCTATCTGCCAGCCGCCTTTTGCGCCGCTGCGGCGCTGCCCTCGATCCGCCCCGAACGGCGCAAGCTGCTGCTGCAATCGCTGTCCGAAGCCGCCGCCACCGCGCCCGCCTGGTCGGACCGTGAACCCGGTTTTTACCCCGAATATGTGGACGACTTCGAGGCGGCCTAGGTGCTAGTGGAGCGGGAATGGAGACACCCTCGCCCTATCACCCGCCGGTCAAGCGCTCGCTTTCGATTGCGGGCCATGCGACCTCGATCAGCCTTGAACCGCTGTTCTGGGACATGCTGCGCGCGGCTGCTGCGCGCGAAGGCGTGGCGATTGCCGCGCTTGTCGCCCGGATTGATGCCGAGCGGATCAAGTCACCCACCCCGCCGGGGCTGGCAAGCGCAATCAGGGTGTGGCTGGTGGTGAACCGCTAGACTTCGTCATGGCGAGGCCGAAGGTCGCGGCAATCCATGGACTTCGATTGCGGCTGTCGCGCAGATTCGCAGCCGGTTCACCATGGATTGCTTCGCTGCGCTCGCAATGACGACTGGCCCTTAATCATCCACCCGTTCGATATCCGCACCCACGAGCTGCAACTTTTCCTCCAGCCGTTCATAGCCGCGGTCGAGGTGATACAAGCGCCGCACGGTGGTCTGGCCCTCAGCCGCCAGCGCGGCGATGACGAGGCTCATCGAGGCGCGCAGATCGGTCGCCATGACTTCGGCACCGGTCAGCCGCTCCACGCCCTTGACGATCGCGGTGCGGCCTTCGGTGTTGATGTCCGCACCCATGCGCGCCAGTTCGGGCACGTGCATGAAGCGGTTTTCGAAGATCGTTTCGGTCAGCACGCTCGCGCCTTCGGCCTTGCACAACAGCGCCATCAGCTGCGCCTGCATATCGGTGGCAAGTCCCGGATAGGGCGCGGTGGTGAGATTGGTCGCTTTCAGTGTGCCGTTCGCGCGCACGTTCACACCCTTGGCGTCCCAATCGACGTGGATGCCGATGGCTTGCAGCGCATGGATGGTCGCCATCATGTCATCGGCCTTGGCGCCTTCCAGCCGCACCTCGCCCCCGGTGATCGCCGCCGCGCAGGCGTAGGATCCTGCCTCGATCCGGTCGGGCATGACGCGGTAAGTCGCCCCGTGCAGCCGCCTGACCCCATGGATGGTGAGGTTGGAGGTGCCGATCCCTTCGATCTCCGCCCCCATCGCCGCCAGCATATTGCACAGATCGACAATCTCAGGCTCACGCGCGGCGTTGAACAATCTGCTTGTCCCATTGGCCAGCACGGCGGCCATCAGCGCGTTCTCGGTCGCACCGACGGACACTACCGGGAAATCGAAATCCCCGCCCGGCATTCCGCCATCGGGCTGCACCGCGCGAACATAGCCTTGCGCCAATTCAATCTGCGCGCCGAAGGCCTCCAATGCTTTCAAGTGCAGATCAATCGGGCGGTTGCCGATCGCGCAGCCGCCGGGCATCGACACGGTCGCCTCCCCGCTGCGCGCCAGCATCGGGCCGAGCACGAGGATCGAGGCGCGCATCTTGCGCACCAGATCATAGGGCGCGATCGTGGAGGTGATCCGGGTCGCCTCCATGCTCATCACCCGGCCGAAATCCTCGGGGCGCGTGCCCTGGATCGAAGTGGTGACGCCGAACTGGTTCATCAGGTGCTGAAACCCGTCAATATCCGCCAGCCGCGGCAGATTGCGCAGGGTCAGCGGCTCCTCGGTCAGCAGCGCACAGGGGATCAGCGTCAGCGCCGCGTTTTTCGCGCCTGAAATCGGGATCGAGCCGGAAAGGCGGTTGCCGCCGCGAATGATGAGTTTGTCCATTGCGTCAGCCTTAGCGAAAAGTGCTTTAGGCGCAACAAGTGGCGCAGAACAGCCAACAGTGATTGACCTTGTGCAAACAGCGCGGCACGGATCAGGTTAGGCGCATGACAAGCCAGTAAGGATACGCTGATGCCTCCCAAGCCGATCCGTAAGGCCGTATTCCCCGTCGCCGGGCTCGGCACGCGGTTCCTGCCTGCGACCAAAGTGGTGCCCAAGGAACTGCTCCCCGTGGTTGACCGTCCGCTGATCCAGTATGCGGTGGACGAGGCGCGCGAGGCGGGGATCGAGCAGATGATCTTCGTCACCGGGCGCGGCAAGACCGGGATTGTCGAACATTTCGACATCGCGTTTGAACTCGAACAGACGATGACCGAGCGCGGCAAGGATCTGTCGGTGCTCGAATGCACGCGCGCCACGCCGGGCGATGTGATCGCGGTGCGCCAGCAGGTGCCGCTCGGCCTTGGCCACGCCATCTGGTGCGCGCGCGCGATTGTGGGGGATGAACCCTTTGCGATCTTCCTGCCCGATGAACTGATGGTCGCGCGCGAAGGCGGCTCTGGCTGCATGAAGCAGATGGTGGAGGCCTATAACGCGGTTGGCGGCAACCTTATCAGCGTGCTTGAAGTGCCGATGGAGCAGGTTTCCAGCTACGGCGTGATCGACCCCGGCGCGCAAGTTACCGGTTCCGGGGCGACGCTGACCGAAGTGCGCGGGCTGGTGGAAAAACCGCGCGTAGCCGAAGCGCCGTCGAACAAGATTCTCTCGGGCCGCTATATCCTCCAGCCCGAAGTGATGCGGGTGCTGGAGCATCAGGGCAAAGGCGCGGGCGGGGAAATCCAGCTGACCGATGCAATGGCCAAGATGATCGGCACCCAGCCGTTCCACGCAGTCACGTTTGATGGCGCGCGTTACGACTGCGGCAGCAAGACCGGCTTTGTCGAGGCGACGCTGGCGATTGCGCTGGCACGGCCCGACATGGGCGCAGAAGTGCGCGCGATTGCGCAAAGGTTGCTGGGATAAGCCGGGTTCGCCTCCCCACGCCGCCCGTGTTGGAGACACATGTGACACTGTCCAGGAACAGAAAAACGCCTACCCCTGACGCGTGTTCGAGCAGCGGCGAAGGGAGCGGGCAGGACAGATCATGTCCGCGATCCTGGCAGAGCCCGGACAGGTAGGAAAGCGCGCTGACGCACGCGTGTAGCCGCGAACGGATTTGATGGATTGGTGTTTTACTCCGTCGCCTCGCCTGCCGACACGTCCGCGTCATTGTCGCGCGCGATGGACTTTTGCGGCGCAGGCTTGGCCGGTGCCGGGGCGGGCGCAGGTGCCGCCTCCGCCTCCGCTGCGCCCTTGACCAGTCCGGACAGCGACGAGCCATCCAGCCCCAGTTCCTTCATCAGCCCGTCAAGCACCGGTGCCTGCGCGCGGTAGGCGAGCGCCGCTGCGACCGCATCGCTGGCAAGGTTGCCTGATCCGCCGCCTGACCCGCCCGAACCATTACCGTCGCCAGCCCCGCGCCCACCATTGGTAAGCCCATCGACCTGCACGATCTTGATCGAATCGATCGCTTCCATCGGCTTGGCGCTTTCGCGGATGACTTCGGGCAGCACTTTTAACAGCGCCAGCTTGGTCTGGAGCGAAATCTGATCGTTCGACAGGATATTCGCCGCCTCGTTGATCGCCCGCTGGCCTGCGGCTTCGACTTCGAACCGCACCCGCGCAGCTTCGGCGCGGAGCTTTTCGGCCTCGGCCTCACCCTGCGCTTCCAATCGGAGCGCTTCGGCGCGGTTGGTGGCGGCGTCTTTCTCCGCTTCGGCCTGCACCTTCACCCCGATCGCATCGCGTTCGGCCTGCTTCGACGCTTCGATCAGTTCGATCTTCTTCTGACGTTCAGCGATTTCGCTTTCGCGCGCGGTAGCGACGCCTTCCTCGGCCTCGACCGCTTTGGCGCGGGCATTATCGGCTTCGGCCTTGGCCTGGCTTTCTTCGCGGCTTTTGTTCTGCACCGCGATCTGCTGTTCCTGCCGGGCGATTTCGAGCGCGCGTTGCTGATCGATGCGGGCTTCCTCGACCAGGCGATCCGCCTCGATCTGCTGGGCATCGACCTGCTTCTTGGCCTCAATCCGGGCGGCGTCAGCCTCACGGTTGCGTTCGGCCTGTTCGCGGGCGATTTCGGCGGTCTGCGCAGCGCGCCGCACTTCGACTTCGCGTTCCTGTTCCAGCCGCGCATATTCCTGATCGCGCGCGATCTCGAAGCTTTTCTGATTAGCCTCGAGATTCTTGGTCTCGATCTGCACGCGGGTGTCCTGCTCGATATCATTGCGCAGCTTCTTGCGCGCTTCGATCTGCTCGGTCAGCTTCGTCAGGCCCTCGGCGTCAAACGCGTTGTTGGCGTTGAAGTGTTCGATGCTGGTCTGGTCGAGGCCAGTCAGCGAGACCGATTCCAGTTCCAGCCCGTTCATGGCCAGATCGTTGGACGAAACTTGCTGCACCTTCTGCACAAAGTCGGCGCGCTGTTCGTGCAGCTCGTTCATGGTCATCCCCGCCGCGACCGATCGCAGCGCGTCGACGAATTTGCCTTCGACCAGGTCCTTGAGCAGATCAGGCTGCATCGTGCGTTGGCCCAGTGTCTGCGCGGCCATGGCGATGGCCGCAGCATCGGGACGCACGCGCACATAGAACTCGGCCTTCACATCAATCCGCAACCGATCCAGCGTGATCAGCGCTTCGTTATCGCGCCGCACCACCGGTAGCACCAGCGTGTTCATGTTGACCGGCATGGTTTCGTGGAACACCGGAAACACCAGCGCCCCGCCGTTCATCACCACCTTTTCCCCGCCAAGCCCGGTGCGCACAAACGCGGTTTCCTTCGACGCGCGGCGATACAGCCGGATGAGAAACGCGAAGAAGATGACGACGAAGAGCACCGCGCTCACGCCGACAACACCATATGTCATCAGATCACCGGATGAGCTTACATCCCCGGTCGTGGTCAAAGCCATTTGCGTTTCCCTTTAGCTATCCAGCCCAAGCAGCGGGCTTTCATAATGTATCGCGAAGAAAGTCTGACCTTCGCGGCGGACGAGCAGGACGGTATCGCCTGCGTTCAATTCAATCGTTTCATCATGGGGTTCAACCATGACAAAATGCGGATGGCCGTGGCGGTCGATCACCTTGGCGCGGGCGGGCGATCCGGCCCGCGCGGTGCCGATCTGGATTTCGGCATCGCGCCGCACCAGTTCATCAAGCGTGACGGCAGTGGTTTCATCTTTCGGCATGATCGCGGCGAGCGGGCGCGCAGCGAGAGAGGTGAGCGGCAGCGCCGCCCCGCCAGCCAGCAGCGCGGCCCACCCGGCGGAAAGCGGTGCGCCCAATGTGCTGGCCAATACCATCTGCCCGATGACGCCGACCGTGCCAAACACGAACAGCAACGCCGCCAGCCAGATCAGGAAAGGCACCCGGCCCAGCCCCAGCAGCGTGGTCAGCGCTTCGCCAAATCCGCTGGCGTCCAGCCCATCGGGCGCATCGAAATCGCCCGCCCCTTCAACCGCTTCGGACACACCGGTAAGCTGCACCAGCGCGATCAGCGCCAGCGCGCCGAACGCGATCAGGAACGGCAGGTTATGCGGTTCAAGCAGGCTCATACCGCCAGCCCCCGCTGTGCCCCTGAGAGGATTGGGCGAAGAAGAAATCCCATGCGCTGAAAACTAGGACAAATGGGGACGAAACCCTAGCAGAATCGGACAGCGCCTGTCCGATTATTCGCCGCGTTATCAGGCAGCCGTCACCCGCAGCGGCAGGGTCTTCAGCCCGCCGACAAAGGTGCTGCTGGCGCGCTTGGCCTCGCCCGCCGGTTCGACGCTCGCGACCCGGTCGAGCAGGGCTTCGAACAGGATCTTCATCTCCAGCCGCGCCAGATGCAGGCCAAGGCATTGGTGCGCGCCCGCGCCGAACGCGAGGTGCCGGTTGGGGCTGCGCGCCGCATCAAACCGGCGCGGATCGGGGAATTGCGCGGGATCGTGATTGGCGGCGACGTAATTGATCATCAACCAGTCGCCCGCCTTCACCTGCTGCCCGCCCAGCTCCACATCCTCAGCCGCAGTGCGCATGAAGTGCTGCACGGGCGAGGTCCAGCGGATCGCTTCTTCGACAATGCCGGGAAGCAGCGAACGATCAGCCTTGACCCGCGCCCATTGCGCCGGGTCGTTCGCCAGCGCCTGCATTGCGCCTGCCGTGCTGGCGCTGGTGGTGTCATGCCCGGCGGTGGCGACGATGATGTAATACCCCGCCATGTCGCGCGGGGGCAGCGGCTGGCCATCGACCAGCGCATTGGCGATCACGCTGGCGACATCATCGGTCGGGTGCTTGCGGCGGTCTTCGGCGATCCCGGCGAAGTAATCCTCGAAGGTCTTCACTGCGCCTGCGACGATCTGCACCACTTGCTCCGGCGTCATCTGATCCATCCCGGTGCCCGACAGGTCCTTGTCCTGCCCGCCGAACAATTGCTGGGTCAGCATCTGCATTCGCGGTTCATCCTCTGGCGGCACACCAAGGATCTGCATCACCACGCGTAAAGGATAGGGGCCGGAGACTTCCTTGACGAAGTCCACTTCCGGGCCTTGTTCGATCATCCGGTCGACTGTCCGCGCTGCCAGCGCGCGCAGCTCGCCTTCCAGCTGCGAAAGGTTCCTCGGCATGAACCATTCCTGCGTCAGCTTGCGGTATTTCGGGTGGATCGGCGCATCGAACACCACCAGCGAATCGACCAGCATATTGGAACCGGTCGCCGCGCGGCTGAATTCGATCGCCTGATTGAAGCTGAACACCACCGGGCGCGGGTTGTTGAGGAAGGCGGCGTTGTCCTTCGATATGCGCATCACATCGTCATAGCGGGTGATGAGCCAGAACGGATCGAACAACCCCGGCGTATCGGGCTGCACGCGCACCACCGGCGTGGTTTCGCGGATATGATCGAAGGTGTCGAGCAACCCGCCCCATTCGGCATAGGCGTGCGGATCGATCACCCGCCGCGCCAGATCGCCGGGGAGGATCGCTTCCGCGCTCACGCCGCGCCAGCTTTCGCTTTCGCCGCAAATTCATCGCGCAATTCGCGCTTGTAGAGCTTGCCATTGGCTTCGCGCGGCAGATCGGGGCGGAAATCGAACAGCTTGGGCATTTTGATCTTCGACAGGCTGCCGCCGAGGAACGAGCGCAGTTCTGCTTCCAGCGCGTCGCCAGCCTCAGCCATGTCGCGCGGTTGAACCACCGCCACCACCTTCTCGCCCAGATCGGGGCAGGGCGCACCGATTACTGCGGCGTCCATCACCTTGTCGTGGGTGACGAGCAGATTCTCGATTTCCTGCGGGTAGATGTTCACGCCCCCGGAAATGATCATGTGGCTCTTGCGGTCGGTGAGGAACAGGAAGCCGTCCTTATCGAGATGCCCGATATCACCCAGCGTCATCCAGCCGTTGGGATGCATCGCCTCGGCGGTTTTGGCCGGGTCGTTGTGATAGGTCGGCAGCAAGGCGTTTTCGAAATAGATCAGGCCGTCCTCGTCCGGGCCAAGTTCCTCGCCGTCAGGGCCGCAGATGTGCAGTTTGCCATAGATCGCCCTGCCGACGCTGCCGGGATGGGTGAGCCAGTCGGCGCTGCCGATCATGGTCATGCCGATGCCTTCGCTGCCCGCGTAATACTCTTTCACGATTGGGCCCCACCATGCGATCATGTCACGCTTGATCGGCACCGGGCACGGCGCAGCGGCGTGGAGCGCGCGTTGGTGGCTCGACAGATCATAACGCGTGCGCACTGCCGGATCGAGTTTCAGGAAGCGCACAAAGTGCGTCGGCACCCACTGGCTGTCTGTCACCTTGTAACGTTCGATTGCCTGCAACGCGGCTTCGGGCTCGAACTTCTCCATCATCACCACCGTGCCGCCCAAGCGGTGGACGACCGAACACCAGCCGATCGGCGCGGCGTGATAGAGCGGGGCGGGGGAGAGATAGACCATCGATCCATCGGTGGGCATGCCCGCCCCCATCACCGCCAACCCGACCAGCGGAACCGTGGCTTGCGGATCGGGATCTTCGGGCGGAGCGGGGCGAATGCCCTTGGGCTGACCGGTGGTGCCGCTCGAATAAAGCATCACCATCCCGGCGCTTTGATCGGGAATCGGCGCGGGCGATTGTGAGGCGAGTGCGGCGGCGAAATCTTCTGCGCCGCCCCCATCCCCTAAAGCGTCCATCACCAGCACGGTCAGGCCCGGACATTCAGCGCGGATATCCTCCAGCACGTCTGCGAAATAGCCCGAGGTGATCAGCAGCTTTGCTTGGGAATCGCGGATGATATAGGCGGCTTCCGGCGCGGTCAGGCGCGAGGAGATTGGCACCATCATCGTGCCTGCGCGCTGCGATCCCCAGATCAGCGTGAAATATTCGATGCGGTTTTCCAGCAGCACCGCAAAGGCATCGCCGGCACCGATCCCGTGGGCGCGCAGCAGATGCGCAAAGCGGTTCGATTCCGCCTCCAATTCGCCAAAGGTGATCTGCTTGCCCGACCCGGTCATGATGACAGCGGGATGATCGGGACGGGTCGCGGCGTGCGCGATGGGGTGCATACTCATGGTTCTCTCTCCCTTGCCGCAGCGCAGCGCGCTGTCTGGCTTGGGGAGGAAATTGAACTGTGCGAGGCGACCCCGCAAGCAAAAACAGTATGAGAAATGCTACTCATTTTCGGAAGGGGGCATCAGCGGGCAGTCCGCAGCGCCACACAAAAAAGGCGGCGGGTAAACCCGCCGCCATGATCGGACACCCTCTCCAATGTCCGGCCCACTTATCGTGGGCAATTTCGTAGTCTTACTCGCCGCCCTGACCGGTCAATTTCTGGTCACGCACATAGGCGAGCTGTGCTTCGCTTTCTACCATATACGGAATCGGATTGACTGCAAGCCCATCAACACGGACTTCGTAATGCAGGTGCGGCCCGGTCGAACGGCCGGTCGATCCGACATAGCCGATCAGGTCGCCCTTCTTGACATTGTCGCCCGCTGCCACGGCCAGACGCGACAGGTGCGCATAGCGGGTTTCCATCGACGCGCCGTGATTGATGCTGATGTAGAGGCCGTAGCTCGAATACCAGTCGGCCCGCCCAATCACGCCATCAGCCGTGGCGTAGATCGGGGTGCCGGTTGGCGCGGCCAGATCGATGCCGGTGTGGTTGCGGCGGCCACCCAGCACCGGATGGGTGCGCATTCCGTAATTGCTGGTCAGCTGCGCACCTTCAAGCGGCATCCGCGACGGCACCGAAATTGCGCGCTGCGGAATTGGCGAGGAAAAAGCGGTTATGTCCGCACCCATGCCCAGCGTCGGGGTGGTGCGTTCCAACGCGGTCCAACCTGCGAACAGCGATTTGAAGCGCTGATCATTGTTGGCGGCATCATCATTCCGCGCTTCGCGCACGGGTTCGATAATATCGGCGCTGGAATTGGCATTGGCAGTGTTGGCAAAAGCAGGCGACGCGGCGGAAACCATAAACGCAGCGCAGGCCGTAGCTGCAAACTTGATAAGGTGGCGCACGGCAAATTTCATAACTGACCCGGTTCCCGATTGCGGCTGTTGCCGTTGGAAAATTCCGGCACGTCTGTTGCGCGCCTGTTGTTGGAGGGTGGTTATGCGGGGGTATCGTTAATGTGCAATCACTGTGTAAAATTCACGCGACAAACCGGCTGCAAGACGCGCTGAGTCGTTGAATGGCGGCTTAATGGCCCCGCCAAAGTGCTGTTTTACGAGCGTCTGCCACAGGGATTCGGGGCGGGCTTGCGCCATTTCGGCACATCGCAAAAAGTGTTTGGTGCCGAATCCGACGTGGCGGATTTCGTCGTCAAGGATGCGCGCAAGGATTTTTGCCCCGCCCGTATCGCCCGCCGCCTGCACCCGTTCGAGCATCGCAGGGGTCACATCCAGCCCGCGCGCTTCGAGCACCATTGGCACCACTGCCAGGCGCGCAGTGACATCGTGGCGGGTGGCATGGGCGGCCTCCCACAGCCCTGCGTGCGCCGGAAGCGCGCCGTAATGGCTGCCGAGCTGTTCCAGCTTGCGCGCCAGCAGCGCGAAATGCATCGCTTCATCGGCGGCGACATCGAGAAAATCGCTGACGAATTCTGCGCCCATTGCCTCCCCAAAGCGCCCGGCCATGTCGAGCGCCAGATCAATCGCCACGAATTCGATATGCGCAAGGCTGTGCCACAGCGCGATGCGCGCTCGCTCGGAACCGAACTTGCCGCGCTTGGGCATTTGGCTTGGCGCGAGCAATTCGGGCGTATCCGGCCATGCAGGCTGATCGGGCATGGGGACGTCATGCCGCCAAGCCAGCGCGCCCTTGCGCCAATCGCGTGCTACGCGGCGCGCAGCAAAGCATTTGGCGCGCGGATCTGGCGTCAGCAGCGCGGCGCGGATGGCATGGGCAACGCTTTCCACCGGCAGAGTCAGAGCGCCTTGGCCGCCGCCAGCACTTCCTCGGCATGGCCGGCGACCTTCACCTTGGGCCAGATGCGGGCGATTTTGCCGTCGGCATCCACCAGATAGGTCGCGCGCACCATGCCCATATAGGTTTTGCCGTACATCTGCTTTTCCGCCCACACGCCCAGCGCGTCGGACAGCCCGCCTTCCTCGGCATCGCTGGCGAGCGGGGCGGTGAGGCCGTGTTTGGCGATGAATTTCTGGTGCTTTTTGGCCGGGTCTTTGCTGACGCCGAGCAGCTTGGTGCCCGCCGCTTCGAATTCGCCCTGCAAGGCGGAGAAATCCTTGTTTTCAGTGGTGCAGCCGGGGGTGTCGTCCTTGGGATAGAAGAAGATCACCAGCTTTGATCCGGCAAAGTCCGACGGCTTCACATGGTCGCCATCGGGGGTTTCCATGGCGATATCGGGGATGGCGTCACCAATGCCTGCGAAATTACTCATCTTGTGTGCTCCTGTTGGTCGGGATCGATAATGTCTGTGCCCAGAATTTGTTTCCACACCCCCGCGACGATGTGCCGCGCCGTAGCAAACGCCTGCACCAGCGCATCATAGCTTTCGAACCCGCACGCCCGCGCCAAAACGCGCGCGCCCGATGGCGGCGGCTCCCGCCCGCCCGGTGCCAGCAGGCGTCCGGCGACCAGCATTCGCCGCATCAGCGCCAGCGGTTCGATCAGCGTGTCAGACAGCAGCCCGGCGCTGATCAGTCCCGCCAGCGCGGTTGCCAGATCGGGATCGAACGCTTGCGGCGCGACTTCGGCCAGCGGCGCGCCATCCGCCGCCTCACCTTTCAATTGCAGGTAGTGAATCACAAACTCGATGTCGACGAGGCCGCCGCGCGCCAGCTTGGCATCCAGCGGCCCGCCCGGCTGTTTGTGCTTCGCCATTTCGGCGCGCATCTCAAGCACCGCATCGCGCAATGCGGACTTGTCGCGCGGGGCGTGCAGCACTTCGGCCAGAACTGCTTCCAGCGCGGCGCGCGCATCGGGTGAGCCATGCAGCACCCGCGCGCGGGTGAGCGCCATGTGCTCCCACGTCCACGCCGCCTCGCGCTGATACTTGCCGAACGCCTCGCAACTGACCGCCAATGGCCCCTGATTGCCTTGCGGGCGCAGCCGCGTGTCGACTTCGTATAAGGCTCCCTGCGCGGTCGGCACAGACAGCGCGGCGCTGACCCGGCTGGCGAGGCGATTGTAATAGCGGGTTGCACCCAAAGGCCGCGGCCCGTCCGATTGCGCGGCGAAATCGCCCGTGAACAGATAGACGATATCAAGATCAGACGCATGGGTGAGCGCCCCGCCGCCCAGCCGCCCAAGCCCGAGAATCAGCAATTCGCTGCCCGCGATGCGTCCGTGGTTGATCGCAAATTCCTGCGCGGCCGCATCGGCGGCGAGGTTCAGCGCGGCCTCGGCGGTGCGTGACAGCGCGTGGGCGATGTCGAGCGGATCGGCCAATCCCTCGATCAGCTGAATGCCGAGCGCGAAGCGAATCTCGCCCGTCACCACCCGGATCGCGTCGAGCAGCGCCTCGTAATCATCGCGGATCGCCGCGCCGCGCATCCGCGCCATGATCGCGGCAATGTCACCGGGCAGATCGAGCGCATCCTTGTCGATCAGCGTGTCGAGCAATTCGGGCTTGCGCGCTAACTCATCCGACAGCGCCGGGGCCAGCGTCAGCGCGGCGACCAGCCGGTTCAGCAGATCAGGCCGTGCGTCGAGCAGGCGGAAAGTGGTGATCGCTGATGGCACGCTTTCTATAATCCGTTCCCAGCGGGTGATCGCGCGCATCGGATCATCGCTGTGTGCAATCGCCTGGATCAGCGCCGGGGCGAGCCGGTCCCACGCTTCCACCGCCTGTGGCGAACGGATCGCGGCGTGCCGCCCATCGCGCCAGCTTTCGATCCGTTCGGCCACCACATCCGGTTCGGCAAAGCCCCATGTGGCAAGCTGATGGGTAAGCGCGCTGGTCGGCATGGCCACCGCCACTGGCGCGGCTTCGGGTGCGCCGATCAGCTCTTCGTAAATGCGCGCGCTGCGTGCTGTGATTTCGGTGAGTTCCGCGACCAGCGCCGCGCCATCGGCCAACCCGTCAAGCCGCGCGACATTATCCAGCGCTGCGCCTTCGGGCAGCGCATGGGTCTGGCGGTCATGCACCATCTGCAAACGGTGTTCGATCATCCGCAGCCGGTCATAGGCATCGCCGAGCGTGGCGGCGTTGCTGGCGCTGATCCACCCCGCCGCCGCCAGCGCATCGAGCGCGGCGCGCGTGCCGCGCACCCGCAGCGATGTATCGCGCCCGCCGTGGATCAGCTGATGGGTCTGGGCGTAGAATTCGATTTCACGAATACCGCCGCGCCCGCGCTTGATATCGAAACCGGGGCCGGGGTCGGCCGGGCCTTCGTAGCTTTCACGAATACGCAAGGTGAGCGCGCGGATTTCCTCCACCGCACCAAAATCAAGCTGGGCGCGCCATACGAACGGCCGGATTGCGGTGAGAAAATCCTCACCCGCCGCAATATCCCCTGCGGCCGCGCGCGCGCGGACAAAGGCGGCGCGTTCCCACGCCAGCGCCGCGCCCTGATAATGCGCCATTGCCGAACCGACCGGCACAGCCAGCGGGCTGATCTCGCTCGCCGGACGCAGGCGCAGATCGACCCGCAACACATATCCATCCGCCGTGCTGGCCGATAGCAGCGACACCACCCGGCGGGCATAGCGCTGCGCCGCCTCCCCCGGATCATCGCTCGCCCGCCGCGTCAGACGATTACGGTCGAACAGCAGGATCGGGTCAATGTCGGACGAATAGTTGAGCTCCCCCGCGCCCTGCTTGCCCAGCGCCAGCGCGATGAAGCCATCAGCTGCGTCACTATCAGTGCGTTCGGCAATCGCGGTGCGGATTGCGCGGTCCAATGCGCGGTCGGCAAAGGCGGTGAGTTCGCCCACCACCTGCGTCAGCGCGAAGGCTCCGGCCAGATCACCCACCGCCAGCGCTGCTGCCAGCGCCAACCGCTCGCGCCGCAGCGCCACTTCGGCATCAGGATGCTCGCCCTGTGCCCGCGCCCATGCCAGCGCCGCGTCACCCTCGCCTGCGCTCAGCAAGGCGGCCAGATCGGGCTGGCGTTCCAATGCGCGGGCGAGGAAGGGCGCGTGGGTGCGGGCGCGGGTCAGCGCGCTGTCCCAATCGGCGTGTGCAGCATCGGTCATCGCCCGCCTGTCTGGCGCTGCGGGAGGCTTGCTGCAAGACCTGATGCTTGCGCGCCCGCGCTGGCTCTGCAATTGCACTGCCATGACACGGATCAGACACAAGGATGCGATGGCGATGAAACCACGGATCGGGGCGCTTGGCGCGGTAATGGCGGCGGCATTGGCGCTGGCGGGATGCGATGCGCTTGCGCCGAATGGCGGGATCGACGGGATGGATATTCCCGAAGTGGCTGACGGCGACATTTCCGAAGCCACCATGAAAGACGTCACCCGCATCCTGTCGAGCGACGAATTTGAAGGGCGGATGCCCGGCACTGTGGGTGAGGAAAAGACCATCGCCTTGCTCACCGAACGCTTCAAGGCGGCGGGGTTGCAGCCGGGCAATAATGGTTCGTGGGTGCAGGAAGTCCCGCTGATCGAGATTACCGGCAAGGATTACGCCCCGCTGACGATTGCGGGCAAGGGTGCGAACATCGCGCTCGATTTCGCCAACGACTGGGTTGGCGTGACCTACCGCGAAGAAGCCAAGACCACGCTGGCGAACAGCGAAATGGTGTTTGTCGGCTATGGCATCAACGCGCCCGAACGCGGCTGGAACGATTACGAAGGGCTCGACGTCAAGGGCAAGACGGTGGTGATCCTTGTCAATGATCCCGACTGGCAGGCGGATGGCCTTGACGGCCCGTTCAATGGCCGCGCGATGACCTATTACGGTCGCTGGACGTATAAGTATGAAGAAGCCGCAAGGCAGGGCGCGGCCGGTGCGCTGATCGTGCATCAGACCGAACCGGCCAGCTATGGCTGGAACGTGGTCGAAAGTTCGTGGAGCGGCCCACAAGCCTATGCCCAGCGCGGCGAAAACGCCCCGCCGCTGACCCAGATGAACGGCTGGATCACCGAAGATGCCGCGCGCAAGGTTTTGAAAGCCGCCGGACAGGATCTCGACGCGCTGACCACCGCGGCGCAGGCGAAGGGGTTCAAACCCGTTCCGCTCGGCCTGACTGCGGCAACCAGCTTTGCCAGCACCTTCCGCAGTTTCAAATCGCACAACGTGATCGGCATCCTTCCGGGCACCGAAGCGCCCGATGAATATGTGCTCCACACCGCGCATTGGGATCATCTTGGCCGCTGCACGCCTGCGCCTGATGGCGATGATATCTGCAACGGCGCGGTCGATAACGCCACTGGCACTGCTGCGCTGGTGGCGCTGGCCGAAGCCCATGCCAAGGCTGGGCTTGCACGGCGCAGCCTGGTGTTTCTCGCGGTGACAGCGGAGGAATCGGGCCTGCTTGGTGCAAGTTACTATGCTGCCAACCCGGTGTTTCCGCTCGACAAGACAGTGGGCGGGATCAACATGGATGCGTTCCAGGTGGCTGGCCCGGCGCGCGATGTGACGGTGGTTGGCCCCGGCAAGTCGCAGCTTGACGCCTTCCTCAACACCGCGCTCGAAGCCAGCGATCGCAGGATCACGCCCGATCCCAAGCCGGAGGCCGGGTATTATTACCGCTCGGATCACTTCGCCTTTGCCAAGCTTGGCGTGCCGATGCTGTATATTGATGGCGGCGTCGATCTGATCGACGGCGGGATCGACGCGGGCACTGCCGTGGCGAAGGACTATACCGAAAACCGCTACCACGGGCCGAAGGATGAATTCGACGAAAGCTGGGACTGGTCGGGCGTGATGGCCGATTTGCAGCTGTTCTTCCGCATCGGCCGGATGATGGCGATGAGCACGAGCTGGCCCAACTGGAATGAGGGGGACGAGTTCAAGGCGGTGCGTGACGAGGATTGCGCGGCGGCGGATGGGGGCTGCTGATCCGTTCATGACGATGATCATGCCGCCCGAATGGGCGCCGCAGGACTGGCTGTGGATCGGCTTTCCGCATCTGGCGGAGGAATGGCCCGGCTGGCTTGAGCCTGCGCAAGAGCAGATCGCCGCGTTCGCCAATGCCGTGGCCGAAAGCGGGCAGGACGTGCGGCTGCTGGTGCGTGATGACGCCAATGAAGCCCGCGCGCGCCAGCTTGTCAGCGCCAAGGTGATACTGGAGCGGCGCACCTATGGCGATATCTGGCTGCGCGACACCGGCCCGCTGGGGGTGTTTGACGGTTCCACCCGCACCGCGCGGCGGTTTGGCTTCAACGGCTGGGGCGGCAAATATCTGATGCCGGGCGATCAGGAAATCGGCGCGCAGCTGGCGCGCGATGCGGGCTTGGCGATCAGCACGTCGCCGATGATCCTCGAAGGCGGGGCGATTGACGGGGATGGCACCGGGCTGGTCGCCACCACGCAGCAATGCCTGCTTAATCCCAATCGCAACCCGGCGATGACCCGCGCCGACATCGAGGCGCAGCTGGCCGCGCAACTCGGTTTCACCCGCGTGCTGTGGCTGGGCGATGGGCTGATCAACGATCACACCGATGGCCATGTCGATAACCTTGCGCGGTTTGTCGGGCCGAACCGGCTGGTGGTGCCAGAGGCGACCGGGCGGGATGATCCCAACGCGGACATCTATGCCGATGCCGCCGCGCGCGCCGCTGATTTCGGGGTGGAGGTGGCGCGCATCCCCTCATCCGGACGCATCGAGCGCGATGGGGCGATCGAACCCGCCAGCTATGTGAACTTCGCCATCACCACCCATCTGGTGGTGGTGCCGACCTTCGGTTCGCCCCATGATGCCGAGGGCGTCGCCGCGATTGCCGCGCTGTTTCCCGACCGCGCCACGATCGGCCTGGCGGCAGAGGCAGTGCTGGCAGGTGGCGGCGGGTTCCACTGCGCCAGCCAGCAAATGCCCGCCGCGCCCGCCCCCGCAGCGACGGCGGTTTAACGATTCGTTAGCGGTTCGGCGCGATGATCGCCGGAATGAACCGCGCGCTTGCCCTTGCTCATCCGCTTATCGCTGCCACTGGGCGGAGTGACCCGTTCAATCTTGCGCGCAGCATGATCGTGCTCGGCTGTGCGGCAGCGCTGATCCTTGCGGGCTAGGGTCTGACCCTGGGCACTGCCGGTCTGATCGGTTCAGCCGCGCAGATCGGGCGGGGTCGCTTCGGCACGGATCAGCGCGATGGCATCGGCAAGGCTCATCACCCGCTGATGCTCTGCGCCCAGCGTGCGGATGGCGACGGTGCCTTCGTCGGCCTCACGTTTACCCACCACCAACAGGTGCGGAACCTTGGCCAGCGAGTGTTCGCGCACCTTGTAGTTGATCTTTTCGTTGCGCAGGTCGGTTTCGACCCGCAGGCCTGCCGCCTGCAACTGCGCTGAAACGTCGCGGGCGTAGTCATCGGCTTCAGACACGATGGTCGCTACCACCGCCTGCACCGGGGCGAGCCAAACCGGCATCCGCCCGGCAAAATGTTCGATCAAGATGCCGATGAAACGCTCATACGAACCGAAGATCGCGCGGTGGAGCATCACCGGGCGGTGCTTGTCGCCATCCTCACCGATGTAATGCGCATCCAATCGTTCGGGCAGCACCCGGTCGGACTGGATCGTGCCAACCTGCCAGGTGCGCCCGATTGCATCGGTCAGGTGCCATTCGAGCTTGGGCGCATAGAACGCGCCTTCGCCGGGGAGCTCCTCCCATTCGAGGCCGTTCGCCGTCAATGCGTCGCGCAGTTCCTGTTCGGCCTTGTCCCAATCGGCATCGCTGCCGAAGCGCTGTTCGGGGCGCAGCGCCAGCTTGATGTCATAGGTGAAGCCGAAATCGGCATAGACGCTATCGGCGAGCGCGATGAAATCCTGCACTTCGGCCACCACCTGGCCTTCGGTGCAGAAAATATGCGCATCATCTTGCGTGAACTGGCGCACCCGCATCAGCCCGTGCAGCGCGCCGTGGGGTTCGTTGCGGTGGCAGCAGCCCATCTCGCCCAGCCGGATCGGCAAATCGCGGTATGAGGTGATGCCCTGCTTGAATACCAGCACATGCGCCGGGCAGTTCATCGGTTTCAGCGCCATCCACTGCGCTTCGCCCGAAATCACCGGGCCTTCATCCTCGGTGTTGGGCACTTCGTCGGGAATCACGAACATGTTTTCGCGATATTTGCCCCAGTGGCCCGATTGCTCCCACTGGCGCGCGTTCATCACCTGCGGGGTCTTGATCTCGCGGTAGCCCGCGCCGTCCATCTTGCGGCGCATATAGGCTTCCAGCTCGCGCCAGATGCGATAGCCCTTGGGGTGCCAGAACACGCTGCCATGCGCCTCTTCAGCCAAGTGGAACAAGTCCATCTCGCGCCCCAGCTTGCGGTGATCGCGCTTGGCGGCCTCCTCCAGTCGGGTGAGGTGGGCGTTCAACTGCTTCTTGTTGAGCCAGCCGGTGCCGTAGATCCGCGTCAACTGCGCATTGTTCTGATCGCCGCGCCAGTATGCGCCCGCGACACGCATCAGCTTGAAGGCATCGGGATCGAGTTTCCCGGTCGACGGCAGGTGCGGGCCGCGGCACATGTCGAGCCAGTCGTTGCCGCTCCAATAGACGGTGAGTTCTTCGTTTTCGGGAAGTTCGCGCGCCCATTCGGCCTTGAAGCTTTCGCCATCGGCTGCCCATTTGGCGATGAGCTGTTCGCGGCTCCACACTTCGCGGCGCAGCGGCTTGTCAGCGCGGATGATCGCGCGCATCGCATCCTCGATGGCGGGCAGATCGTCCATGCTGAACGGCTCGCGGCCCTCGGGCGCCTTCACGTCGTAATAAAAGCCGTCGTCGGTCGCCGGGCCGAAGGTGATCTGCGTGCCGGGGAACAATGCCTGCACCGCTTCGGCGAGCACGTGGGCATAATCGTGGCGCGCGAGTTCGAGCGCGTCGGCCTCGTCACGGGCTGTCACCAGCGCGAGGTCGGCATCGCCTTCGAACGGGCGGGTCAGGTCGCGCAGTTCCCCGTTGACGCGCGCGGCAATCGCCGCCTTGGCAAGGCCGGGGCCAATCGCGGCGGCAATGTCCGCCGGGGTCGATCCGGGGGCCACTTCGCGCACCGATCCATCGGGCAGGCTGATCTTGAGCAGTTCGGTCATTGTCGCAAATCCGTCTGGTTTGGCCGCGCCTTAGGACAAGCAGGCGCGCACCGGAAGAGCGGTGTTGAACAAATCACGGTTGGAGGCAGAACACCGCGCCGCCCCGAACCGGGCGGCGGGCCTCGCGCTTAACGCACAGCCCCCCGCCCCCGGATAGTCCGGGTGGTGGTGGTTGTGAGCGTGGTCAGCAGGCGAGCCATGCGAGGTAGATAGCGAGCAGGAGTTGCGATGTCATTAGCAAAGCGGCGAGACGAAAAAATGGAAAGCACCCCACCCTTTATGGAAAGAACACTTGACTAAATTGCGAATCAATGACAAACACCCTTTCCATAAGAGAAAGGAAATTTGTCATATGTTGAATATCTGGAAAGCTGCTGTTTGGGCGATGCTGATCATCGCGGTCGCGCTTGCCGCGAGCGGTGGCGTATTTCCCCATAAGGCGGGCATGGTGCTGGTCACTGCGCTTCCCATACTCGCCGTGGCCTCACTCAAAGGACGTAACTGCTGCGGCGGGGGGGCAAAAACATGAAGCTGTCACCACAACGGCTAGACATGTTCCTTGTCCTGCCATTGGGCGCCAGCCTGCTGATGATCGGCGAGGCGGCCAAGGAGGGGACGGTTTCCCATATCTTTACGTCGTGGGAACAGGCGGGCCTGCTTGGCATTGGCACGCTTGTGCTGGTTTTCCTGGTCGCCAAGGCAACCGCATTCGATCGCCGGTGCAGCGAAGAATATATCTTCCAGTTGATGGCCAATGCGGCGCTGGTTGGCCTCGGCTGCATGGCAATTGTCAACGTGATTTGGCTTCTGGCAACCAAATTCTATGCCATACCCGAACTGACCGGACAGAACATGACGGGAATTGCGATGCTGGCATGGATATTGGCCTATTACTGGTACCGCATGCGTGGACTTCAGGAATGAACAACCGCCTCAAAGTCCTCCGCGCTGAACGCGACTGGAGCCAGCAGGATCTCGCCGAGCGGCTGGGCGTCAGCCGCCAGAGTGTGAACGCGATCGAGAAGGGCCGTTATGACCCATCGCTTCCGCTCGCGTTCAAAATCGCCGATGTGTTTGGCTTGACGATCGAAGCGATCTTCAGCCGTGACTAGGCCCTGCCCCTAAACCCCCAGCATCCCCGAACCTGCCTCGGTCACGATCCGTTTCGTCCCCGCCAGCCGGGTTGATCGCTGCTTCACCCCGCCCGTAAAGCGATATTCGGTCACGGCGCGGGTGGGGGTGAGGTCGATCACCATATAACCGCGCTGCGACGTGTCGGCCCATTTGAGCTGTTCGTTCTCCGCCACCAGCGCGCCCGCCAGCGTTTCGGGCGCGATGGACGAAAGGTAGCTTTCAAACCCCGGCGAGCTGACCGCACATACGCCCAGCTCCACCCCGACATTTGCGCCTTCGTGGCCGAGTTCAAACGCCCAGCCATTGTGGGTGTCACCCGCGAGTACCATGAGGTTGGCGTTGGCATTCAGCGCGGCCTTGAACAGTCGCTCGCGCGCGGCGGGGTAGCCGTCCCATGCGTCCATATTCAGCGGCAGGCCGACCTTGCTTGCCATGGTTGCGGCAGTCAGGCGCTGGCGGATGTAGGCGGGCAGATCATCGCCCAGCTGGCTGGTCAGACTGACGGGGCTTTTGAGGTTGCCGATTAGCACTTGTTGCACCAGCACCTGCCACGCGGTGCCGCCCGCAGTGGAGGCGGCGAGGCCCTGCGCCAGCCACCCTTCCTGCGCTGCGCCCAACAATTGCCGCGCGGGATCGGCCCATTCGCCGTCGCGGAACTTGGCCAGCGCCGCCACCATCGCTTGCGGATCGCTCTGCCCTTCGAGCACTTTGCCCAGATCAAGCTGTTCGTCGCGCCCTTCGATCCGGGTGTCGAGGCGGAACAGCGTGGCAAGATCGCCCACCTGATAGGCGGCATAGGGTTCATCGGACACCGGCATCCATTCGCGGTAGGCCTGCTTGGCCGCCGCCTTGCGAACCGCCCATTCGCCCTCGGTGTCCGGCTGATGGTTTTCCGCGCCGTCTTTCCAACTGTCATTGGCGGTTTCGTGATCATCCCACACCGCGATCATCGGCAGCACCTGATGCAGCCGCTGGCAATCAGGGTCGGCGCGGTAGGTGGCATAGCGCAGGCGGTAATCGGTCAGGCTGATGATCTCGGTTGCCGGGGCCAGCACCCGCGATGGATCGGCCTGGTTGGGATCAGGATAGGTGCCCGCGCCATATTCGTAGATATAATCGCCCAGATGCACCGCAAGATCGGCATCATTGGCCTCATCCGCGTGGCCATAGGCGTTGAACCAGCCAAATCCGTAGTTCGAGCAGGAAAACACCGCGAGTTTGAACTTTGCCGTCGGCCCTTCGGGAAGCGTGCGCGTGCGGCCCACCGGCGAGGTCGCGCCGCCCGGTGCGATGAAGCGGTAGAAATACCAGCGGTCAGGTTCAAGCCCGGTGGCGATCCCCTTGGCGCACCAGTCGCGATTGGGCGAAGCGGTGACTTCGCCTTCGGCAAGGGTGCGGGTGAAATCTTCGGTGGCGCTTACCTGCCAGGTCAGCGTGGTTTCCGCCTCGCCGACAAACCGCGTCCACAACAGCACGCTGTTCGCCGATGGTTCGCCGCTTGCCACCGCATGGGTGAAGCCGCTGCCAAATGTGCGCGCCGCCAGCGGGGTCGCGGCCAAGGCGGCAGACGCCCCGGCGAGGGTGAACAGATTACGGCGGGTCAGCGCCGTTTGGGAAGGGACGGGTTGGCCCGCAGGTGTGGTGATGTTCATGGCGGTGTGCGTAACCCTCTCTCTTGTCATTGCGATGACAATGGTTGCCTTTCCCCCGCTGCGCAAGGCATGGAGCGTGCATGAGCGCAATCATGCATCACACGCTATATGATGGCCGCCGGATTGCCTTTCGCCTGACGCAGGGAACCGGCCCGGCGCTGGTGTTCCTGCCCGGCTATATGTCCGACATGACAGGCAGCAAGGCGACCGCGCTGTTTGCTGAGGCTGAGGCGCAGGGGCGAAGCTGCCTGCTGATGGATTATTCGGGCTGCGGGCACAGCGCCGGGCCTGACATGGGCGGCGATTTTGCTGATGGCACATTGTCGCGCTGGCGCGACGAGGTGCTGGCGCTGATCGCAAGCTATGTCGCCGGGCCGGTAGTGCTGGCAGGATCGTCGATGGGCGGGTGGCTGATGCTGTTGGTGGCCGCGCGGCTGAAGGATCGCGTGGCCGGGATGATCGGGATCGCGCCTGCGCCCGATTTTACCCGCTGGGGCTATACCGAGGCGCAGCGTAGCGCCTTGGCGGCGGGCGAGACGATTTACGAACCCAATCCCTATGGCCCCGACCCTACCCCCACCCATGCGCGCTTTTTCGCTGATGCCGAATGCCATCTGCGGTTGGAGCGCGCGATCGACCTGGCCTGCCCGGTGCGGTTGATCCACGGCAAGGCCGATGCCGATGTGCCGTGGGAGATTTCCATGCGTTTGAAGGCGGCATTGCGTTCGGACGATGTACAGGTCACCCTGATAGAGGACGGTGACCACCGCCTGTCGCGCGAATGCGACATCGCCCTGATCAAGGCCATTGTGGCCCAGTTTTACGGATAGAACGCCCCAGTGCCCCTAACGTCCCTGTTTCTTGCCATGCTGCTTCAGGTTGGCCCCAATCCGATGGTCGGGGGAATGCCGACCGATGATCTGGTGCGCGACCGCCCGCCGCGCGATTCTGCCGTGAAGGGCGAATTGAACGCCAGCAGCGCATGGCACGCATCCTGTCTCGATCAACTCGCGGCTGACCCGGCGCGCGCGCACAGCATCGCGCAAATTCGCCGCAGCGAAACCACCGGGGTTGATCGGGTGCTGGCCAATCACTGCCTTGGCATCGCCGCGAGCGAGTTGGGATTGTGGGATGATGCTCGCGCCGCCTTTATCGCCGCGCGTGAAGAGACGCCGCCGGACGAAGTCCGCACCCGCGCGCGGTTTGCGGCGCTGGCGGGCAATGCCGCGCTGGCGGGCGGGGATGCGGCAGGCGCGCTTGATCTGCTGACGTTGGCGCAGACGGACGCACAGGCGGCGGGCGCAGCTGTGCTTGCAGCATTGGCCGCGATTGACAGTGCCCGCGCGCTGGTGACGCTGGGGCGCAGCGATGACGCACTGACCGCGCTGGAGGCCGCCACCACGCTGGCACCCGAACGCAGCGAGGGCTGGCTGCTCAAGGCCACCTTGCTGCGGCGGCTTGATCGGCTGGACGAAGCGCAAGCCGCGATTGAACGGGCAGCACTGCTCACTCCCGAAAATCCCGAAATCGGGCTGGAGGCCGGGGTAATCGCGGCGCTTTCCGGGCGGGACGATGCGGCGCGGCAAAGCTGGCAATCGGTGATCGATCTTGCGCCCCAAAGCCCGTTTGCCGCCACCGCGCAGGGCTATCTTGCGCAGCTTCCCCCTGAAGCAGACGCGGGGCCTGCCATGACAGTGGAACAGGGGCCGCAGTCATGACCCGGTTCTCCGTGCTCGATCTGGTGCCGGTGCGCGAAGGCGGCACTGTATCGCAAGCCTTCGCCGCCGCCACCGACCTCGCCCGCGCCGCCGAAGCGTTGGGGTGCGACAGGTTCTGGGTGGCCGAACATCACGCGATGGAAGGGATCGCGGGCGGCGCGACGTCGGTGGTGCTCGCCCATATCGGCAACGCCACCAACCGCATCCGCATCGGTTCGGGCGGGATCATGCTGCCCAATCACACCCCGTTCCAGATTGCCGAACAATTCGGCACCTTGGACGCGCTGTTTCCGGGGCGGATCGATCTGGGGCTGGGCCGCGCGCCGGGCGCCGGGCCGGAATTGCAGCGCGCTTTGCGCAAGAACCTGCATCAGGCGTCCGAATATTTTCCGCAGGACGTGGTTGAACTGCGCGCGCTGCTGACCGGTGATATCGACTTGCCGATCACCGCCACGCCGGGGCTGGGTGCCAAGGTTGAGCTGTGGATGCTGGGATCAAGCCTGTTCGGCGCGCAACTCGCCGCGAAACTGGGCCTGCCTTACGCGTTCGCGGCGCATTTCGCGCCCGATCATCTGGATGGGGCGCTGGCGCTGTACCGCCGCGATTTCCAGCCATCTGCCGCGCTCGATCGCCCGCATGTGATGGTGGCGATGAATGTGTTCGCCGCTGAAACCGAAGGCGAGGCGCGCCTGCTCGCCTCCAGCCAGCAGCAGAGCTTTGTGCGGCTGCGCAGCGGCAACCCCGGCAAGCTGCCCCCGCCGGTGGCCGATTTCACCAGCACTCTGCCCGCTCCCGCACAGGCGATGCTCGCGCATATCGGGCAGGCGGCGGCGGTTGGCACGCGCTCGCAGGTGCGCGACGGGATCGCCGCCTTCATCCAGCGCACTGGCGCGGACGAGATCATGCTGTGCGGCGCGACCTATGATCCGGACGCGCGCATCCGCTCGCTCGAATTGACGCTGGACGCCTGCAAAACCATGGCGGCGGTGTAAAACACGCAATCAACGCGCTTGCGCCGGATGGGGGTAAGCGCGTATCGCCAGCAACACGATTAAAACAATCCGGCACAATATAATTACAGGAAATTGATGCTGGATCGCAGGACGCCGGGAGCCAATGATGGGGCTGAAAACCACCACCGAAGCGACGCCCAAATCTAACGAGCGCGCGCTGATCAATGCCCTTAGCCTTCATTTGGGAGCCTCACAGCTGCCTGGCGACAGGCCCGTAGACAAGCCCGCGCTTGAGGCGGCGGCAGGGTATCTGCTGGCCGCCGCGCGCAATCGCGCGCCGGGGCAGCCGCTGGTGCAGATCGAATCCACCAGCGGCGAACGGCGCCATCTGCGGATCGCGATTATCAATGAAGACATGCCGTTTCTGGTCGATTCAGTAGCGGCGACGATCGCCGCGCAAAGCCTTGGTATCGATCTGTTGCTGCACCCGGTCATCGTGGTGGAACGCGATGCGGCAGGTGCGATCACCGCGTTGGGCAAGCCCGGCGAAAAACCCGTGTCCGGCAAGCGCGAATCGCTGATTTATTGCGAAACCCCGCGCGTCGATGCCCGCCAGCGGCGCGAGCTGCTCGAAGCCTTGCAGGCCACGCTTGGTGATGTGCACGCGGCGGTCAATGATTGGCCCGTGATGCAGGCCGCGATGGCGGCGGATCGCGAACAGGTTGACACTGTTGATGCCGAAGCGGGCGCGCTGCTCGACTGGCTCAATGGCGGGATGCTGACGCAGCTCGGCCACCTTACACGCCACCGCGATGGCAGTGAAACCGCCGTGCTTGGCATCTGCACCGGTTCGGCGCGGGAATTGCTGGCCGAAGTGTCGCTTGAGCGTGCCTTCGAATGGTTTGACCATCCCGATGCAGCGGGCAAGCCGCGGGCGCTGCTGGCGATCAAGTCCAACGTGCAATCACGCGTGCACCGCGCCAGCCCGCTGGATCTGTTCATTGTGCCGCAGCGCGAGCAGGGCAAAGTCACCGCGCTATCCATCCATGCGGGCCTGTGGACGAGCGCGGCGCTGGCTGCGCGACCGGGCGAAGTTCCGGTGCTGCGCGATGTGCTGGGCCGGTTGACTGCGACGCTCGGCTATGATCCGGCGGGGCATAATGGTAAAGCGTTGGTGCACGCCTTCACCTCGCTTCCCAATGATCTGCTGACCGCGTTCGATCCGGCCAAGGTGGTCAATCTGGTCACGGCCAAGATGGCGCTGCTTGACCGCCCACGCCCGCGACTGGTGATGGTGCGATCAAGCCTTGAACGCCACGTGTTTGCGTTTGTGTGGTTGCCGCGCGATCAGCTTTCCACCGATGTGCGTTTGCAGATTCAGGCGATGTTGCTGGCGACCCCCGGCGCGGCGCTGCTCGACTGGAGCCTTGAGGTTGAAAGCGGCTCGCTGGCGCTGCTGCGGTTTCTGATCGATGTGCGCGGATGCGATGATCTGCCCGATGACGTCGCGGTTGAGGCGTTGCTGGTGGATCTGCTGCGCGGCTGGAACGAGGCGGTGGCGACGCATCTGGCCACCCACGGAGAGGAAGGCCGCGCCGCTGCGCTGGCTGGTCGCTATGCCCCTGCGTTCCCCACGGGATACCGTCTGTCCTACGGTGCTGCAGAGGCTGCGCGCGACATTGCCAAGCTGCGCACGCTGGCCTTGGCCGAAACGGAAGCCAATCCCGCCGACCGCGCGGTGCGGCTCTACCGCCTGGGCGAGGATGGGCCGGACACGCTGCGGCTCAAGGTCTATGTTCTCAAAGGCGCGCTGGAATTGTCCGATGCGGTTCCCGCGCTGGAGAATTTCGGCTTCCGGGTCGCCGCCGAAGTGCCGACCTTCCTGACCGACCCGGCGTTGGGATCGATCCATGATTTCATCCTGACCGTGCCCGCCGGGCTTGAGGCAGGTGCGTTGCTCGAACGCTCTGGATTGATCGAAGATGCACTGGCCGATGTGCTGAACGGCCTGGCCGAAGATGATCCGTTCAACCGGCTGGTAGCGGCGACCGGGCTGGCCCCGCAGGCGGCAAACTGGATGCGTGCGGTTTATCGCTATCTGCGCCAGACCGGGGTGAGCTACACGATTTACACCGTGGTCGATGCGCTGGTCGGTGCGCCGCAGGTGACGCGCGCGATGGCGGCGCTGTTCACTGCGCGCCACGATCCGGCCTTTGCCGGTGGGCGCGGCGAAGCGATTGCCGCTGCGCAAACTGCATTCACGCGCGGGCTGGCGAAAGTCAGCGCGATCAACGATGACCGGCTGCTCAGGCTCTACCGTGCGGTGATTGATGCGGTGCTGCGCACCAATGCCTTTGCCCCGGTGGCGGGTGAGGCGTTGGCGTTCAAGATCGACAGCGCGCTTGTCCCCGGCCTGCCCAAGCCGCTGCCGTGGCGGGAGGTTTTCGTCTATTCGCGCCGGGTCGAAGGCATTCACCTGCGGTCTGGTGCGGTGGCGCGTGGGGGCCTGCGCTGGTCTGACCGGCGCGACGATTTCCGCACCGAAGTGCTCGGATTGATGAAGGCGCAGCGGGTCAAGAACGCGGTGATCGTGCCGACCGGGGCCAAGGGCGGGTTCTATCCCAAGCAACTCCCCTCGCCCGCGCTTGATCGCGAAGCCTGGGCCGCAGAGGGCCGCGCATCTTACGAAATTTTCATCCGCACGCTGTTGTCGATCACCGACAATATCGTCGGCGGCAAGGTTGTGCATCCGCAGGCGGTGCAGGTGCTTGACGGCGAAGACCCCTATTTCGTGGTCGCCGCGGACAAGGGCACTGCGACTTTCTCCGACATCGCCAACGGGATCGCGCAGGCCCGCAATTTCTGGCTCGACGATGCCTTCGCCAGCGGTGGTTCCAACGGATATGACCACAAGGCAATGGGCATCACCGCGCGCGGCGCGTGGGTTTCGGTGCAGCGCCACTTCCGCGAAATGGGGATCGACGTGCAGTCGGATTCCATCACCGTGGCGGGTTGCGGCGATATGTCGGGCGATGTGTTCGGCAACGGGATGCTGCTATCCAAGGCGATAAAACTGGTCGCCGCGTTTGATCACCGCCACATCTTTATCGACCCTGCGCCCGATCCGCTGGCCAGCTGGAAAGAGCGCAAACGCCTGTTTGAACTCCCCCGGTCAAGCTGGGAGGATTACAACGCCAGCCTGATTTCCAAGGGCGGCGGAGTGTTTTCGCGCGCTGCCAAGCAGATCAAACTGCCCAAACAGGCGCGCGAATTGCTTGGCATCCAGGCCAAAGAGATCGAACCCGAAGCGCTGATTACCGCGATTCTGCGCAGCCCCGTTGATCTGATGTGGTTCGGCGGGATCGGCACCTATGTCAAAGCTCCGCAGGAAAGCCACATTCAGGTTGGCGATCCGGCCAATGATGGCTTGCGCGTCGACGCCACCGAGGTGCGCGCGCGGGTGATCGGCGAAGGCGCCAATCTTGGTATCACGCAGGCCGGACGCATCGCCTTTTCGCTGGCAGGTGGGCGGATCAACACCGATTTCATCGACAATTCCGCCGGGGTCGATTGTTCGGATAACGAGGTCAACATCAAGATCGCGCTCGCCGCAGCGACCGCGTCGGGCAAGCTGACCGCGAAAAAGCGCAACACGCTGCTCGCCGCGATGACCGATGAAGTTGCCGCCATTGTGCTTGAAGACAACCGCCTGCAGGCGCTGGCGCTGTCGGTCGCGGAAAGCCGCGGGCCGGAGGCCATCCCCGCCTATATCCGCCTGATTGAGCGGCTGGGCGAAGTCAGCGATTTCGACCGCCGCACCGAAGGGTTGGCCGATGGCGAAGCCTTGTCGCGCCGCGCCGCTGACGGGCGTGGGTTGACGCGGCCTGAACTGGCGGTGTTGCTATCTTCGGCCAAACTGGCCTTGCAGGCCGCGATCGAAGCGAGCGCACTGGCCGATGATCCGGTGCTGGAACCGCTGCTGATCGCACGCTTTCCTTCGGCCATGCGCAAGACCTATGCCGCCGAAATCCGCGGCCACCGGCTGCGGCGCGAGATGATCGCGACCAGCCTTGCCAATCGCATGGTCAACCGGCTGGGCATGGTGCACCCGTTTGAGCTCGCCGAAGAAGAAGGCGTTGGCCTCGCCGAAGTTGCGGGCGCTTTTGTGGTGGCGGAACGGCTGTTCGCGCTGGAACCGCTATGGCGCGAACTGGACGAGGCGGCGATCCCCGAAGCTGCGCGCCTTGCGCTGTTTGATCGGCTGGCAGCGGCGGTCGGCAATCTGATGTCCGATGTGTTGCGAACGGCGGCGGGCAAGGCTTCCGCTGGCGCGATGATTGGCGAATTGTCGCAGGGCGTCACATTGCTGACTGCGGCGCGTGAGGAATTGCTCAGCGCCGAACCACGCGCGCGTTCGCTGGAACTGCGGCAGGGGTTTGTCGCCGCCGGTGCGCCCGATTCGCTGGCGGCGCGGGTTGCCAACCTGTTTGACTTCGATGGCGCGGTGGGCCTTGCGCGGTTGGCGCTGGATAGCGAAATCGATGCAAAGCTACTGACCCATGCCTTTGCCGGAATCGGCACGCGGCTGGGGCTGGACTGGGCGCAGGGGGTGGCAGCGCATATGTCACCGTCTGACGTGTGGGAACGGTTGCTGGTATCGGGCCTGGCGCGCGATTTCCAGCAAATGCGGATCGAATTCCTGCGGCGGCTGATGCGGCGCAAGGGCGGCAAGGATGACCCGCTCGGCGCGGTTACCGAATGGGCGACGTATAATGCCGCATCGGTCGCGCAGTTCCGCAACATGATCGCCCGCGCGCAGGCCCGCCCGCCGGTGGGCGCAGCAATGCTGGCGCAGATCGCCAGTCAGGCGCGCAATCTGCTGGAGAGATAGGCGGCACGTCTCGCCTCTATCCCGTTTCTGGCAGCTTGACCCTTCGGCAATTTGCGGCAAGTCAAAGGCCGCAGACAGCCGGAAGGGCATAGGCACGCTATGACAGCATCTACTATCGACCACGCTGACGTCGTGATCGTCGGCACGGGCCATGGCGGCGCGCAGGCGGCGATTGCCTTGCGCCACCACGGCTTTGACGGGTCGATCCTGATGATCGGGCGCGATCACGCGCCGCCTTACGAACGCCCGCCGCTATCAAAGGAATACCTTGCCGGGGACAAGGGGTTTGAACGGATCATGATCCGCCCCGAAAAGTTCTGGGCGGACAAGGAAATTGCGCTCAGGCTGGGCGCGGCGGTGACGGGTATTGATGCGCGCGCGCGCCGCCTTACCCTGTCGGACGGCGGCAGCGTCACCTATCGCAAACTGATCTGGTCGGGCGGGGGCGATCCGCGCCGCCTGCCGGTGCCGGGTGCAGTGCTACCCGGCGTGTTCTATGTGCGCGACAAGGGTGATGCCGATGCGATGATGGCCGCGCTGGCGGGCGGGGCAAAGCGGGCCGTCGTGATCGGCGGCGGTTACATCGGGCTGGAAGCGGCCGCTGTGCTGCGCAAGCTGGGCTGCGAGGTCACGCTGGTGGAAATGCTCCCCCGCCTGCTGGCGCGGGTGGCAGGCGCGGAGATGTCTGACTTCTACGCCGCAGAACATCGCCGTCAGGGCGTTGACGTGCGCTTGGGCGAAGGCGTGCGTGCGGTTCTGGGTGAGGATGCAGGCCGAGTAACCGGGGTGATGCTGGACAGCGGCGAAGAAATCGCCTGCGACATGGTGGTGGCCGGCATCGGCATTGTGCCCGCCGTCGCGCCGCTGATTGCTGCGGGCGCTGCCGGGTCTAACGGGGTCGATGTCGATTTCTGCTGCCGCACCACTCTGGATGACATTTACGCCATCGGAGACTGCGCCGCCCATGCCAATCCCTTTGCCGATGGCGCGGTGATCCGATTGGAATCAGTGCAGAACGCGCATGACATGGCAAACACCGTGGCACGCGCGATCATGGGCGAAAAAGAACCCTATCACGCGCTGCCGTGGTTCTGGTCGAACCAGTATGATCTGAAATTGCAGACCGCCGGATTAAGCCTTGGCTTCGATCAGACCGTGCTGCGCGGCGATCCTGAAACCCGCAAGTTCACGGTGGTGTATCTGCGCGATGGCAAGCCGATTGCGTTCGATTGTGTGAACACGATGAAGGATTACGTGCAGGGCCGCAAACTGCTCGAAAGCGGGGTCGGCAAGGTCGATCCGGCGCTGCTCGCCGACCCTGAAATGCCGCTCAAGGATTTGCTCTAATACCAGCGCGCTAAGATGCTGACGCATCACGCGCTGGAGATGCTCAAGCGCCGCACGGGCTTATACCAAAGTTCGATGAGTCAGGCTCATCGAACTTTGGTATAAGCTGGCGCAAAGCCCATCCGGCGGCCTCGGCCACCACCGGGTCAGGGTCTTCGGTTAGCGCCTGCACCTGCGGGATCAGTGCATCATTGCCGCTATTCCCCGCCGCATAGAGGCAATTGCGCACAAACCGATCCCGCCCGATGCGCTTGATCGGGGAGCCGGAAAACAGCGCGCGAAACCCCGCATCGTCCAGCGCCAGCAATTCACCCAGACGCGGCGCAACCAGTTCGGCGCGGGGGAGGAATTCGCGCAATCCTTGTGCCTGATGGGCAAACTTGTTCCACGGGCAGACGGCGAGGCAATCATCGCAGCCATAGATGCGGTTGCCCAAACCTGCGCGCAGCCCCTCGGCCACCGGGCCCTTGTGTTCGATGGTGAGGTAGGAAATGCAGCGCCGCGCATCGAGTCTGTAGGGCGCGGGAAAGGCATTGGTGGGGCAGGCATCCAGACAGGCGCGGCACGATCCGCATTGGTCGCGGTGTGGCTGCGCAAGGGGCAATTCCAGCGTCGTGTAGATCGCGCCGAGAAACAGCCAGCTACCATGTTCGGGGCTGACCAGATTGGTGTGCTTGCCCTGCCAGCCGATTCCTGCCGCCTCACCCAGCGGTTTTTCCATCACCGGGGCGGTATCGACGAAAACTTTCACCTCAGACCCCGGTTCGGCTGCCACCAGCCACCGCGCGAGCGCCTTTAGCCGCTTCTTGACCACATCGTGATAGTCCTTGCCCTGCGCATAGACCGAAATCCGCGCATGGTGGGACGACCCCTCCAGCGCCAGCGGATCATGCGCGGGGGCATAGCTCATGCCCAGGGCAATCACACTGCGCGCGGCGAGCCACAGCCCTTGGGGGGAGCGGCGATGGTCAAGCCGCGCTGCCATCCATTCCATGCTGCCATGGCGGCCTTCGCCCAGCCACGTCTCCAGCCGCGCAGAGCGCAGCGGGTCTTCGCCCGCGCTGGCAAACCCGCAGGTCGCAAACCCCAATGCTGCCGCCTGCGCGGCAATCTGCGCCGCCAGATCAGGTATTGCCGGGGGGTTAACCATATTTCGAGAGGCTCCCGTTTAATCCTGCCGCCTAACCGCGTAAGGCATGGACATGGCGGTAAGCGAACATCATCGGGCGGGCAATCACACAGCAGGCGGGACTGCGGCGACAATCGACGCCCGCCTTCTCGCGATCGAAGCGCGCGGGCTGGTCAAAAGCTTTGACGGCACCCGCGCGGTTGACGGGGTGGATATTTCTGTCCCCGAAGGCGCGATATACGGCATCCTTGGCCCTAATGGCGCGGGCAAGACCACGACCTTACGAATGTTGCTCGGCATTATCGACCCCGACGAAGGCGTGCGCCGCGTGTTCGGGCATGATCGCCCGCACGATATCGGCCGGTTGATCGGCTATCTGCCCGAAGAACGCGGGCTGTATCCGGCGATGAAAGCGATTGAGGCGATTGCGTTTATGGGTGCGTTGCGCGGATTGCCACTGAAAGAAGGCCGCGCGCGCGGAGCTGAGTTGCTCGAACGTCACGGCCTTGGCCACGCGGCTGACCGGCAGATCAGGCAGCTGTCCAAAGGCATGGCGCAAACCGTGCAATTGCTCGGCACGCTGGTGCACCGCCCGCGGCTGGTGGTGCTGGATGAACCCTTTTCAGGCCTCGACGCGATCAATCAGGGCAAGCTAGAGGTGATGATCCGCGCGCTGGCAGAAGATGGCGTGACGGTGATCTTTTCCACCCATGTGATTCACCATGCCGAACGGCTGTGCGAAGGCGTTGCGATCATCGCCGGGGGCAAGGTGCCCTATGCCGGCAGTGTCGAGGCCGCGCGCGACCGGATCCCGGCGCAGGTGCGGCTGGAAACCCGCGCGCGTGAAGGCGCATGGCTGGCCGCGCTGCCCAAGGATGCCAGGCGCAACGGTGATTTCTTCCAGTTCCCGCTCCCCGAAACCGGGATCGAACCTTTGCTGCGGCAATTGATCGAAGGCGAGGCAGGGATTCTGTCGCTGTCAATCGAACGGGCGGGCCTGCACGATGCCTTCGTCGCCATCGCGGGTGAGGCCGCCGCTCGCCAGCTCGAAGCCGATTCGGCGGAGGTGCAGGCATGACCGAAGGTTCCGCCCCGATCCGCCCACGCCTCAGCGCGCTTGAAGCAGCGTGGGTGATCGCCCGGCGCGATTTCGTGGCGGTGTTGTTCAGCCGTGCCTTCCTGTTCTTCCTGCTTGGCCCGCTGTTTCCGGTGATCGTCGGCGGGCTGGCGGGCAGCATCGGCGGGCAGGTGCAGCGCGGTGCGGTGAGCATCGAGGTTGGCCTCGCCATGTCGGCGGCCGATAATGCCGCGATGATCGCCGCGCGCGAACGGATCGCCCCGCAATTGGGCGGTGCACTGCCAGCCTTGCGCGAAGTGCCCCAGGCGGCGGGCGACCCCGCGTTTGACGCACGCGCCTTCATGGAGGCGCGCCGGGGCAATTACGCTGCGATCATGACCGGCACGCCAGTCGCGCCCGTGCTGACCGGCACCGAAGGCCAGATCGCCCGTTGGCAAGGCCCGGTCGGCCTGATCGCCGCGGATGCGCTGTCGGTTGAACCAGCCAGCTTCCCCGACATCGCCGCGCAGGTGGTAACCACCAGCGCCGCATCGGAACGATCAACCCGGATCCAGACCGCGCAGATCGCGCAGATGCTGCTGTTCCTGCTGACGATGCTGCTGGCGGGGATGGTGTTGTCCAACCTCGTCGAGGAAAAGGCCAACAAGATCATCGAAATCCTCGCCGCGGCGATCCCGATGGATGCGGTGTTCACGGGCAAGCTGTTTGCGATGCTGGGCGTGTCGTTTGTCGGCATTGCGGTATGGGGCGGGGCGGCATGGGGGCTGTGGGCGCTGGGCGGCGATGGCATCACGCAGGCCACCGGATTTGACCTTGCCCGCCTGCCCGCGCCTGCGGTCGGCTGGCCGTTGTTTATCGCGTTGGGGGTGGTCTATTTTGCGATGGCCTATCTGCTGCTTGGCGCATTGTTCCTGACCATCGGCGCGATGGCGAACACCGTGCGCGAAGTCCAGACGCTGTCGATGCCGGTCACGATGATGCAATTGATGGTGTTCTTCCTCGCCGCCTACACCATCAACCATCCCGGTTCGGGCATGGAGATGGCGGCGATTGCCTTCCCGCTGTCATCGCCCTTCGCGATGCTGGCGCGCGCGGCGATGGAGCCTGCCTTGTGGACTCACGCGCTGGCGCTGGCGTGGCAGGCGCTGGCCGTGCTGGCGCTGGTCAAGGGCGGATCACTGTTGTTCCGCAAGCGGGTGATGAAATCGGGCGGAGCCGGACGGGTGAAAAAGGCATGGTTCACACGGCGCGCGAAAGGCACGCTTGAACCCGCCGAATAAGTCCTGAAACGCAACGCACTATTGACAAGCCTGTCAGTTACGGCAGGATGCGGTTCATACGAGAGCAGCCGCAAACCCATCGGCTGCCCGGCGGGAGAGAATAATGGCCACCATCGCCCCACCCCAGCGCCCGCAAGTGCGCCGCGAACCGACCTCATACGAGGCGCTGAAAGCACATTTCGCCGCCCATCCCGAAGAACGCCCGCAGCACCCGCACAAGTGGGATGTCAGCCGCTCGGACATCTATTTCAATGACACCTGGCAGCCGATCTTTGCCGAAATGCGCGCCGCCGGACCGCTGCATTACATCCCCGAAAGCCCGTTCGGCCCCTATTGGGCAGTGGTCGGCCACAAGGCGATTCAACATATTGAAGCCCTGCCCGAAACTTTCTCATCCAGCTGGGAATATGGCGGCATCACTATCCTTGAACGGCTGAGCGAGGAAGAGGCTGCGGCGGCCAATATTTCGACTCGCGAACTGCCGATGTTCATTGCGATGGATCGCCCGCAGCACACCGGCCAGCGCCGCACCGTCGCGCCCAAATTCACCCCCACCGCGATCACCGACATGGAAGCGGAAATCCGCGCCCGCACCGGTGAACTGCTCGATTCGCTGCCGCGCGGGGAGGTGTTTGACTGGGTCGATACCGTCTCGATCGAACTGACCACCGGGATGCTCGCCATCCTGTTCGGCTTCCCGTGGGAAGACCGCCGGTTGCTCACCTTCTGGTCGGACTGGTCGGGCGATACCGAACTCGCCACCGTGCGCGAGCTGGACGAACTGCGCTGGAGCGTGTTGCAGGAAATGGCGGCCTATTTCCAGTCGCTGTGGATCGAACGCACGATGGACAAGGAACCGGGCAATGATCTCATCTCGATGATGCTCCATTCCGAAGCGATGAACCAGATGCGGCCCGAAGAATTCATGGGCAATCTGGTGCTGCTGATCGTCGGCGGCAATGACACCACCCGCAACACCATGAGCGGCATCATCCACGCGCTCGACAAGTTTCCCGATCAGCGCAAATTGTTCGAAGAACAGCCCGAACTGATCCCCAACGCGGTGCAGGAATGCCTGCGTTACCAGACCCCGCTCGCCCATATGCGCCGCACCTGCACCGAAGACACCGAACTGTTCGGGCAGACCATCAAAAAGGGCGAAAAGGTGGTGCTGTGGTATCTATCGGCCAATCGCGACGAAGAGGTGTTCGATAATCCGGACAAGCTCGATATCACGCGCGAAAATGCCCGGCGGCATCTTGCGTTCGGTTACGGCATCCACCGCTGCGTTGGTGCGCGGCTGGCGGAATTGCAGCTGAAGGTGCTGCTCGAAGAAATGCACAAGCGCCGGATGCGGGTGCACGTCGCGGGCGATGTTGAGCGCGTGCGCGCCAATTTCGTCCACGGCTTCCGCAAGCTGGAGGTGGAAATCACCACCTTCTGATTCGGCCAGAGAATGCAAAGCGCACAGGCGTGAAACCATCGCGGCGATTCGCGCGTAACATCAGGGTGAGTTGCCGCCCCCGATGACGAAGGATCGCCCGATGCGCCTGCCCCTGCTTCACCGCCGCACTGTGATCGCCGCTGCCGGGATCGGTGCTGCGCTGCCGTTTCTGGCGTCCTGCGGCGCGGCACCGGCGGAGGCCAAGAGCTTTCCCAAGGCCAAAAGCGAAGCCGAATGGCGCCGGGTTCTGACGAAAGATCAGTTCCATGTGCTGCGCCAGGGCGGGACGGAACGCGCCTTTACCTCGCCCCTCGATAAGGAAAAGCGCGCGGGCACATTCGTGTGCGCGGGTTGCGGCAACGCGCTTTATGCCTCGGCGCATAAATACGACAGCCGCACCGGCTGGCCGAGTTTCTGGCGGGCCATAGACAAGGGGGCGGTTGGCACCAGCACCGATTACAAGATCGGCTTTCCCCGCACCGAAGTGCACTGCGCCGATTGCGGTGGGCATCTGGGGCATATTTTCGGAGATGGGCCGAAACCCACGGGCAAACGCCACTGCATCAACGGGGTGGCGCTGACATTCGTTCCCGCCTGACGCATCACGCGCTGGGAATGCTCAAGCGCGGCACGGGCCTGCGAATTATTCTCTTAACAGCGCCGGGGCCTGCAACCGCGCTGCAAGACGCGCGAAATCGCCAAGCGCGAAGGTGTCGTCGAACACCACGCCATAGTGCGAATCGCGCCGCCACCGCACCTTGGCGCGCACTTCGCGCATTTCGCCGTTCACGGTCGGCACCTCGATTCGCACGCTCTGATCAATCGCCAGCAAACCGTCGCAGGCAATTCGTGCGCCCTGCTGCGACAGGTTTTCGACCACGCCCTCCAACCGCTGAGAAAGCGAGGCGATCGTCACCGGGAAGCACAGGCCCAGTCGCAAGCCGCGCTTGGGATATTCGCCGGATTCGCTGATCAACTGTTGCACGGCGACTGTGTTCACAAAGGTGAAGCCCGCTTCGTTGCCGCGCTCCCAGACCTGGGTGAGCTCATAGGTCGCGCCCCCAGCCAGGTGCAGCGCGAAATTCTTGCAGCCGGGCAGCGTATGGAACAGCCGAACGCTCACCCCGGTTTCGGACACGTCGCGGATAACGCACACGAATTCGCCCTGAGCAGAGATCAGTTTGGCCGCGCGGATCAGCAAGGTAAAGCGCGGTGCGGCGCGCATTTCCTCACCCGTGATGGGCGGTTGCTGATCCAGCTTTGCTGTATTCGCAGCCTTGTCCATGCCGTGTTGTCCCAACCCGCCACGCACCCTGCTGGGCCGCTGACGGGACGCGGTTGCCCCATGATTCTTTGCGAGAATTAGGGGTAAGGCGTTAAGGCGGAGCTAATCGCGGTTAGGGGTGGTGCGTCGCTTGCGCTTGGGAGTAATCCGGCCAACCTTTTCGCCGGAAAGGGTTGAAGCGCGGATTACTGGTGCGGGTGACTGGACTCGAACCAGCACGATCAAAGATCAGGGGATTTTAAGTCTGATAGGGGCTAGGTTAAGCCATTGAATTGAATGGACCATTTAGCCGATGATGTGATTTTGTGCTAAAGCTTGTGCTAAACGGGCTAACAACTCAAGATTACAATTCCACGATCTCGAGTCCCTGTCCACCAAAAATCCGATGCGTCTGAAGTTTGATTTTCCGCCGTTTGCAAAGGGTGCGGCGGCGGGTGCACGGCGGCAGCCGTGGGGAGGGTTAGGTTCGGTTCCATTGTTCTGCTCCATTGGGCTTGGGTTTCAGGTCGCGCTCTGAAACCCTGCCTCGTGGCGAACAGCGGAGAGAGAGGGGGCAAGGTCTGGTGCCGGTGGGTGGTGCGGGCGCAGCCGAAGGCGAGCCACGGCCACCAAAGCATGGCCTTGCAGGGAGAGAGAGGCAGAGCCATCTTTCCCTCGAAGAACAGAAATAGTTCGGCCCATAAGGCCGTCAGCTATTCAAGCGTCAGGGATCGTCACCCGAATTGGCGGAAACCGCGAGGCGGGTTTCGTCGCGCCAGCGATAGAGCACGGCCCGAAGGGGGATGCTCAAATTATTGTATAAGGTTGATGCCCAATTATCTTACCATTGCTGGCCTTGTCGAGCTCATCGGAGATTGAGAGGCTTCTCGGAGATTTTGTATCGACGCCTTTCAAGCCATCGTTGTTCGCTGCGAGGATAATCATGTAAGTGGATCGATCTGGAAAGACAGCTTTTAGAGCGTCTCGTAAATCAACGATGCCTACAGTGGCCTGCTCGTAGTCAGCTTTTGTCGAAAGCTCGTTGCACCTTACTCTGCCACCATCACGCGTGATGTGCGTAAGCAAATCGCTCAATAGGGTATTGAGCTTGCTCTCAGAGGCGGCGTTCGGGTCAATAAGTACGTGGGCGTGGATGTGCCTTACATCCTTACTAATTGCTTCCAGTAGGCGAAATTCTATGTTTGGGATTAGAAGTTTTTGGCTATCAGGATATGCAGTTATATATGCATTTCGTACAAGGAAGTAGCTGTCGAATGAAAAATAGTCTGTGATGCCGAAACCGTGGACGTCAGATTTTTCGAGAGTGTCTACATATCTTTTAAGGCCCGCTTCGTCGGGGGATCCAAAACCACTGGACAGTTTGGTGCCTGGTGCATGAAGATGCAAATCCCACCTGCGCCATATTGATCCAGAGAAGTTTTTATTTGGGTTCCTCACGCAGCCGCCCTCCCGCTAACGTCATTGAGAACTTGCACGATCCGCCGCACGTCGGCTTGCGGGAAGACGCCGCTGACACCCTGATCGTCGAAGTCGGTAAACGGACTTTCGTAAAGACGTCGTGGATCCATTGCACCGCGCTCGGTCAGGTAGTCGATGATCAGGTTGATGAACTCAATCTGGTTCGCATTGAGGTTCTGTCCTGCGAGAACCTCTGCAAAGGCATCCTTTGCCGCATCACGATCAAGGCCAATCAGCGAACGGACAAACAATCCTAGTCCGCCTTCGCTCGTTATAACTGCTAGGTCCGCGTCGCTCGCCTCTGTTTCTTCGCGTAAGATCCGCTCCAGCTCTAACAAATCCTGCGGGGTGAGCTGTTCGTTGCGGCGCAACTTCTGAACGGTTATGTGATCGAGGTGCTGCTTCAGGAAATGGCGCACTTTCATCTGGAAGCGCGCCTTATCGGTTCCCACGCTAACGTCGGGAAGGTCGATTTTCGATCCTGCACCGATCTCGTCTTCGAAGTCTGTATAGACGATGTGGCGTTCGTCACTTTCGATCAGCTTTATCAAGCCGCGCAGGCGGCGACGCATCTGTTCCAGCGACCACGCGTCAATGTCCTGCCAGTATTCATCAGTCTGCAACTCAAGGATCAAAGCCATCTCGGCAGCGACCATTGGCACGTTGCCAAGCGTTTCCAGCTTGGCGGCAAGCGCGGTCACTTTCTCCCTGCAACGGCTGAACGCTGCCTCGTTGCGCAGCAAGGCAAGCTGGCCGGACAGGACGATATAATCGAACTGCTTGGCTGCGGTGTCATTGTCTTCCAGCGCCGAGGGCAGCCCCGCAACATCGGCAATCAACGCCTCGCGGTCGTCGCCTGAAAGGGTTTGCCATGCTGCGGGCTGCTGGAAATGTTCGACCGACTTTCGCTTGGCACGGACAAGGAAGTTGTCGAGGCTCATGCCGTTCACTTCGTCGAGCAGGCGTGCGCGCACATCGCGGTTGAGGTAGCCAAGGGTGCTTGCGTCAGCACGCCCAGCTTGTCCTCGGACAAAAGCGCATTGCGCTTGTCGTCCAGCGAATAGCCATCGGCCTGCATGTCGTAGACCCCTTTCCCTAGCTGCATGACTTCTTCCGGCATCAGGAGGGGACGAGCCATTTCGCCCATCGTGGTGCTGCCTCCGCCCCCGCTCCCGGTCGTCTGGCTAAAGCTTTCGACCGTTGTCGTGCCCAAGGCCGAGCTGACGTATTGGGCCGTCTTGAGGTCTTGGACGTTACAAAACCACTTCCAGCCGCAGTTGCTCAGGATGGTGTCGGCTTCCTCGCCATAGAACTTCCTAAGCCGTCCGAGATCCTGAATGACTATCGTAAGGTCGAGCCCGTATCCGCGCATGAAGGTGAGGTCTTCTACGATCTGGTCGACACGGCCCAGCACGAGAAACTCGTCGAGCAGGAACATACCCCGACGCCCTTTCGAGGCGGGAGAGTGGCGCCTGAACGTGCTGGTGACGGATGCCAACAGGAGCCGGACCCAAACCGACTGTGTCTTAAGCTGCTCGGTAGGGATGACGAGGAATACCGTCGTGTCCGCACGGGTCAGATCGGCAATGTCAAAAGTGGAGTGGTCTGTCGCCGCTACCAACAGGTCGTCGACCAGGAACTGGAGCGCCTCCGTCAAATTGAAGATGATGCCGGTGTAGGTTTCGTTGGCAAGGTGCGGGAGCTGGCCGATAGATTTGCGCATCGCGCCCTTGAATGAAGAACTGGCAATCATTTGCGGCAGCAGCGTGGTGCGCAAGTCGCCACCTGTTTCACCGCCGCTGACAAGATCGGCGACACGGCCCAAGGTTTTGCTCTCGCCGGGTTGGTCTGTCACCCACAGCAGAATCGAGGCCAATAGCCCTGCGGCATAGTTCTGCCAGATGGGGTTCTTATCATCGGGCCTGATACAGATTGCGATGGCGATGGCCCGCGCCGTGGCGACGACGTTTGGGTCGTTGCGGTCCAGTGCATCGAGTGGATTGAGGGTAGCAGGACTGAAACCGTAGCTCTTGAACAGGTCGGCCAGTTCTCCCCACGGGTTCAGGATATGCACCTTGTGGCCCATTTCGTCGCGGCGATAGCGGGCCGTTATCGCCGCGTTTTCGCCCTTGGGGTCAAAGACGATAAGCGATGGCTTGTAGAGCATGAGCGTGGGCACGATGACGCGCGTGCCTTTGCCTGAGCCTGATGGCGCTACAATCAACGTATGCGCTTCTTGGGTGGTTAGGATCGGGCGGCCCACCACGGCGCGCGCGTCACCAAGCCGGTGGCTGAACCCGAGGAATACTCCGTGATGGAGGCTTCTTGGGTCATCCGGCATCCCGAACTGCATTGATGCGAATTGCGCGCTGCCGTGCCGCGTAGATGGACCCGAACCGGCCCTGTTCCTGATCATCCGAAACAGGATGTTTCCAACGATCAATGCACCCGCCAAGAACAAGGCAGAGACGATGATGGATGGCAGGGAGCTAGGGGCCGAGGGCACTGTTGGCTGGCTTGCTGCCGGAGCCGGACTCCGTGTCCCTCTGGAATCGGTCACGTCGATAAAGCGCGCGCGCTGGCTCTCGGGCAGATAGAGATTTGCTGCTTCCGTGGCGGCCTCAGGGCCGTATCGGTAGTCACTCGAAATCTGAAAGAACTCTCGGCGTCTGCAAGGCCCGCGCTCAGGACAAGTGTCCTCAAAGCGGGGAGTCTGGCGGTCTCTGGTGTCGAGATAGTGGGTCAGATAGGCGACGCGTCGTGCCTGAACGTCAAGCGGCATTCGGGCGTCGTAGATGGTGTCCGCAAAATCTGGCAGCGCGGCATTGAACATCAACAGGTGTCCTGCCTGTCGAGCGGCGATCACAAGGTCGCTCTCCCCCCGGCTTCGTGCGGCAATATCGGCCTTTATCTTCATGGGGTCCGGCCATGACCGCAGCCAGCCGGTGCTGGTGCCCGCTTGGAGGATGCGGCGGCCATACCTTTCGGCTTCTTGGCGGATACCGGGATCGGCAGCGGCCAGTCGCTGCCGGGCAAAATTCAGCGTCGAAGCCGCGAAATTGTCCGGTACATCGGCGCGCCTTCGCTCGCGTTCGATGTAACCGATCTGAGCAGCGTCCTTCCCGAGCACCAGAGCAGTGGCCTCCCGCTGGGGTACATCTGGCGGCGTGAAGGTCGCACCCGCCGGAACGGCAAGCGCAATTGCAAGCGCAGCGACAAAGGCCAGCAGAGAACGAATAGACCCTCCTGCTTCACGGAAGGGACTGGCCAGGAAGTCGCCACTGTCAGCGCATTCGTGCTGCCCCCAAGCGAGTCTTTACCGGCAACGGTTGATTTTGTCAGCGGGTAGTCTTCGTTTGCCCGGTCGGACCTCAATCAGGCGCGATGGGGACTACAGATTTCTCCCCAAGCAACCGCGAGTCCAGCGGCCCTTCTTATGAGCATCCTCGCATCGGTTCGTCTTCCTGCCGCAAGCCTGTCGGCTTCTCCACTGCGTTTCGCCCAAGGTGCGGCCTAACGAACGCGCTGCTCCCTGTCTGCGCATGAAGGTTCCGCGATGGTCGCGGCCCAAGCCACAGGGAGAAAATCCATGTCTCAGTTTATCGCCCCAGCTGATCTCAGCCACCTCAGCGAACAGGAACTGCGCACCCTCTACGCCCGGATCATGCAAGACCTTGCCCGTATGGGCCAGACGGCTGAAAGCTGCCCTCATATTGGTGCTACCTTGCGCAACATCGAAGCTGCAATCCTGCGCCTCAAGCAGCGCAGCGTTTTTCGCCCGCCCGCAGGGCCGAAGTTCTGACGGCTCTCAAGGTCGGCGGCGTTGCCGCCGGTCGCGTCAGGGATCGTCACCCGGATGGGCCGAAACCCCGCCCGTTAAGGGCTTGCGCGGTGCGCGGGGGTTTGGTGGCCGTGAGGCCATAGAGCCCGACCCGAACCGCCGAAGCCTTGGCGACGGTGAGAGGGGGACGCCCAACAGGCTGATCTATTTTCTATTGTACTTGAGCTTAGCGTCTTCGCCTTCCGCAAAGGCATTGGTATCCTCCAGCATGGCACGGGCACCCTCGAAGGTGCTCCAGTCAATCATGCCTGTGTAGTTCTGTGCGATATCGAGCATACGGATGAGCGGCGTGGTGAGGCCGTTCTTGGAAAAGGCCTTGAGCGCGCCGAGGTAATCGGTGCGGTAGGCCGTGGGGATGATGATGCGTTCCTGCCCTGCCGCTACCAGTTCGGCGTTCATCATGATCCGGGCGGTGCGCCCGTTGCCGTCTGCGAAAGGATGCACTTCGCTGACGATGATCATCATGAACACCGCGCGCTGGAAGGGTTCTTCCAAGGCACGATAGAACTCGAAGCCACGCTCTAGTGTCCCGTTCACAAGCTCGGGTGTGACAAAAACGGTATTGCCCGCCTGGTTGACCTTGGTCTTATAACCACCGGGGTTCTTGTCTGGCCGCGCTTGCATGATCGTGGCGTGACGACGGCGCAGGAGCGCTTCAAATTCCTCGCTGCTCGTTGGCAGGGTGCTCATGTCCTGCGCATCGGAAACGATGCGGAACGTGCCGAGCACGTCATGGGCATCCTCTGGCCGTTCCGTGGGGATCGCGCCTTCAAAGACGATTTCGCGCGCCTCCCCGACGCTGAACTCGGTGCCCTCAATGAAATTCGAGAAGTAGGCCTCGAAGAAGGCCAGATTGGTGGCGGCTTCGCCTGCCGCTGCCGACGCGATGCGCGGGGTGGGAATAGCTTCACGCAGCGCCCCAAACAGCGTCTCAAACAGCGCAACCCGGTCGGGATCATAGGGATGTCCTGCGGCCCGTGCTTTGCCGACGGCGCTTTCGGTCTTGGCTTCCCGCGTGCCGAGGAAGGCACCGATCAAGTCGTTCAGTGCTTCGCATTCAGCCTCAAGCTCAAGGTTTGGCGCAATAGCGCGCGCGTCATCGCGCAGCTTGTTGAGGGCACCTTCACCCTGACCGCGCAAAAGCGCATCAAGGCGCTGTTCCAGTTCTTCGCGCGTCAGTGTGCGCGGCACACGTCCACCGCGCGCGCGCGACGATTTCATGTTTTCAAGATAGGCGCGCGGCGTTGATGCGAGCCGTGCGCCACCGATAAAGGGCTTATCGGTGTCGATCGCACCCTTGCCCTGACGGGGACGCAGGGTCAGGCCGGGAAGCTGTGTCTCGGTCGTCTTGGTGGAGACAAGAAAGACCGAGCCATCCTCGGCGGGCTTGTTTTCAAGCGCGGTGCGATCTGTGATCAGCGCGTCGGGGTAATAGCTGGTGATCAGGTGATACCAGTTGCGACGTACCAGTCGTTCCGGATCTTCGGTCAGATTGCGGGTGTAGAGGCGCGAGCCGATCTTGCGCAGCTCGCCTCGCTCGACAGCCTCATACACGGCCTTGGATATGGCCGTGTTTGAAACGAAGACTTCTGGGTAGGTGGCGGCGGAAAATTCGGACATTAAGGGTGCCTTTCTCCCTCATCATACCGAATTTTCTTACCTTAAGGAAGCCGGGTTCCGAAAAATACCACGTTAAGATCGCCGAGGGCGAAGCGGAATCTCGGATAAGCATTCATCTAACAGGCTCAAATCCGAATTTTATCAAGATAAGAGCGCAAAAATCCGAAAAACTGAAGCTTATCCAAAAGGCGACGGTGCTGGGTGGATATGGGTCTCGCGGCGATTGTAGCAGCTATACCGAATCTGGCAGATTGTTCCTCTAATGTTCTCATGGGAGGCCAGATGCATTTTTTGAAGGGCACAGACCCCGGCGACCGAGAAAGGGGCCACCGTCATTCGGCGGTCTTGACGGTGCGGAGCTGGCTGACAGGCCGGTCGCATCTGCCACGCGATCTGGTGGCAGCTCTTAACAGCTTGATCCCGGAGCTCGCGCGAGATGGGAAGGCCGACAGCGCACCTCATGAGGACGACACCTGAAATCTTCTGTTGGTCACGGGGGCAAAGACGTGCTAGATTTCATGAAGTTTGAATAACTTATGGCGTGTCATGTATGCACAAAAAGGCAATGCTTTATTTCTGATATTGATCGCAGTCGCACTCTTTGCGGCGCTGTCCTATGCCATCACCACTTCAAGTCGGGGTGGCTCAAACTCTAACCGCGAAAACATCCTCATTAGCGCAGCAGAGATCACGCAATATGCGGGCGCGCTTCAATCCGCAATTACACGAATGCGGTTGGTAAATGGCTGTGCTGACACTACCATTAGCTTCTGGACAGATACAAATGGAGATGGCGCAGCAACTGCTGCCGATACCTATTACAACCCAACTGCGCCGACAGATTTTAGCTGTCATGTTTTTCATCCTGTAGGCGGAGGCGTAGCTCCACAGAGTGCTCCGGCCTTAGCCAGATTGAGCGACGACTTTTCTTACAATGGCGGGCACCCAGTGATTGATGTACCGACACCCACCCCGCCTAATACGGCAGAGCTACTTTTGGCGCTCCGCGACATAAATCGAGATGTTTGCTTAGAAATAAACAAAGCTGTAGGAGTCCCACTTTCTGCTGGCGATGCTCCACAGGAACCCGACCCCGACTTCTTTACCCAGAAATTTATCGGAGTGTATGTTACAGGTAATCATATTACGTCCGCTAATATGAGAGGAAGACGAGAAGGTTGCTTCAAAAATCCTAGCGGAATGTATTTCTACTTTGCGGTACTGATTGAGCGCGCTTGATCAGGCGTATAGTCGTCAGTCAAGATCACACACGACCAATCTAGGGGCGTAAGCGATGGCCGTCTCCCGTTCGGAAGACCGAAGGGCCAACGGCCCGCCTGTTCAGGCGCGCCTTCGCGAATAAGAAGCCAGGTCGCCGGTTCCGGCTTGACTGGCAGACGATCCGCCGTTCGGCGGACTGATCGGAAACGAAGGTGGTGCGGGCGGCCGGACTTGAACCGGCACGGGCAAAGCCCGACGGATTTTCTTACCAGCTACGACTTTCGTCGCCGCCCCAAAGGACGTTTGTGGTCTGGACTATCCCTTCACCCTGCCCCGAAGATCGGGGGTTAGGCGCTGCCCGTCTAGTCTCTACACCTTCCCTCTTGCGAGGGCTTGGCTCGGGATTGCCATTTGAAAGGTTTCCCCGAATTTGAGCAGTTCTGCACTGGGGGTTTCCCCCCAGGCACTCATTTCCTTAGCTTAAGTCCGTTGCGTCTACCGATTCCGCCACGCCCGCAAAGCCACATCTTAGTCTAGGCGGAACGTGGCGGGCTGCCAAGGACGGAAGAGGAAAGCTGCTTCCATAATCTTAGGGGCGTCCGTCGCGGAGGCTCCTGTCCTCATTTTTTCGGTCGCCGGGTGTTGATGGCCCCGGCGTCGATCATGTCCTTGATGTGAGAGGCGTAGTATTTCTCGATCATTTCGACGCTGGTGCGGCAGTTTTTGGCCACCTGATAGATGTCGGCCCCTTCCATGAGCCGGAAGCTGATGTAGGTATGGCGAAGGCTGTAAGTCGTGCGGGCGTTGCCCTCACGGTCCTTCTTCATATCGAGTTCGTCGAGGATAGTGTTGAACAGCTCGCGCTGGATAGTCGGGAAAAGCAAATCGGTCGCCTTTCGACCATGCCGCTTCACGACGCGCTGGAACGGTAACACCGCGCCGGGCATCGTCTTGCAATAGCCGACGCCGCGCTTGCCGCGCACGGCGATATGAAGAATCTTTTGCTTATCTGGGCCGTCGATTGCGATCTCCACGTCGCGCACCTCGATGCGCCGGGCTTCGTCTGGGCGAAGCCCGCTGTTCACCATGAACAGGATGTAGTCGTGGAGATCTTCGCAAGCCGACCGCCACCGCTCCTTCTTAGGGTTCTTCGCCCGGTCGCCGGTCGCCTTATAGAGCTGCTTATACTCCTCCGGCGAAAACCATGCGCGGTGGCTGATTTTCCCTGACGCCTTGTAGGGTGCAGATATGTTGGGGAGGTAAGCCAGCCAACCGTGCCGCTCGGCTGTCTTGAGGACGTGCCGTAGCGTGATGATTTCTTGATGCAGGGTGTTTCGCGCCGGTCGCTGGGGTGTCTTCTTATCCCTTGCGACTCCGGTCTTCATCCGGTGGGCACGATACTCCTGCACGAGTCCGGGGGTGATTTCCTCCACCATCTTGTCCCCAAAGAAGGGGATCAGATGGACTCTGAGTCGGATGCCATGACTCTTGATATATTGGGCGTTTCGCTCGCCTTCCATGATCGCACCGTATTCGGCGAGGAAATGGTCGGCGGCTTTCGTGAAGGGTGTGCCTTCCCTGATTTCGCCTTGGCGGTATTTGCCAAGGAGGCCGAGATACCAGTCCCGCGCAACGTCCTTGGCGCGGGCAAGACTCTCTTCCTTGGTCGTCGTTCGCTTCTGTCGTCCTGCGATCGTGCAGGAGCATTGCCAATGCGGACTGCCAGCCCGGATATAGAGTTGGACTTTGCCATCGAGCATCTTGTGGCGAGCGGTAATATCAGCGGTCGTCATGGTGGGCACCATATATGAGCGTTTTGTGCTAGCAATGTGCTAGGCGCTCATCCTTCTATTGTGCCTCTATCTAACTGATTTTGCTACATATATTTTGTAAGTCGTTGGATATTATGTGCTTTTAAGTCCCCGGCGTCTACCATTCCGCCACACCCGCAAGATGCGCGACGGCTCATGGCACATCTTGCCTGCGCAATGCCAGAGCCTGCCGGCGCGTGGCTGCGCGGTGGCGGGTAATTTGAACAATGGGATGCACAGTTGCGGTGTGCGGGGGGGCCCAGTTTTTCGGGGAAAAAATGGGCCCCCCCCCCCCCGTTACCCCGTGCGGGGCGCGCCGAAGCGTAGTTAATACCCGCCCCGCCTTTATGTGCGGCCCGTGACA
>NZ_JBEPQB010000008.1:0-152310 GCF_040547625.1 Porphyrobacter sp. MBR-155 | reverse complement strand
GGGGCGGTCGGGGGGGGGGTGGGGGGGGGGTGGGGCCGGGGCCCCCCCCCCCCCCCCCCTGCCCCCCCCCCCCCCCCCCGCGGGGGGGGGGGGGGGGGGGGCCCCCCGCGAGGCCGCAGGCTTCGCTTGTGTCCACTGACGTGGTGCCCCCTCCCCCCGACCCCCTCCCGCAAGGGGAGGGGGAGAAGCTCAATACAATTTCCCCACCAGCGGCAACCCGCGTTCCGGTTCGGCGAATTCCTTGATCACCTTGCCCACGCGCGACAGCGCCAGTTCGGCGGTTGGATCAATTCGGTCATGAACGCCGCGCGCTGTGAAATAGGCCGCGAAGGTGATCGGAGGTTCGCCCTTCGGCCCCTCGGCAATCCCGATATCGACATAGAGGCTGCCCATTCCCGGCGCGAGCGAGGTGCCGGTCTTGTCGCCCGCAATCCAGCCTTCGGGCAGGCCAGCGCGCACCCGGCGTAGCCCGGTCTGGGTGGCGATCAGCCATTGGCGCAGCTGGGCGCGGGCGGGCTGGGGCAAAACCTCGCCATAAACCAGCTTCGCCACGGTGCGTGCCATGGCGGCAGGGGTGGTGGTGTCGCGAAATTCGGCGGCGGGGACAAAGTTCAGTTCCGGCTCGATGCGGTCAAGCCGGCTCACATCGTCCCCGATGCTGCGCCAGAACGCGGTCAGCGCCGCCGGGCCGCCCAGTTCGCGCAGCAGGATATTGGCCGCCGGGTTGTCCCCGGTGATCTGCGTCGCTTCGGCGAGTTCGCGCAAGGTGGCCCCGGCGGTGATCCGTTCGCGGGTGAAGGGTGCATGGGCGATCATGTCCGCCTCGCCCCACGTCACGCGGCGGTCGGCGTCAATCGTCCCTGCCGCATGACGCGCAAGCACCATTGCCGCCAGCGAAAGCTTGAACGAGGAGGCATGGCCGAACCGCCGATCCCGGTTGATCCCGACCGATTGGCCGCTGGCTGTATTGTAGATTTCCACGCCAAGCGTGCCGCCCGCCGCAGCCTCGATCAGGCGCAATTCCGCCGCCAGCCTGCCGGTCGGGCTCTGATCGGGGGGAATGCAAGCTGCCGCGCCCAATGCCAGTGATCCGCCAATGAAAAACCGCCTGTCGATCATCATGAAAACTTGTCCGCCTTGCGTTTGCCGAAGCGCATGTCGCCTTCGAGCTTGGCGCGCAATTGCGCATAGAAGGATTCGAGGAACGCCCGTTCGTCGCCCGCCCCCGGTTCCCATCCGATCTTGCGGCAGATGGCGGTGTGCACCGCTGCCAAGGCATCGGGCTGGGCGTCGCGCAGCATCCGTTCGAGCGTCTGGAGTTCCTTCTCGCCATAGACCGCCAGTTCCGCCTCACCAAAGGCATAGCGCACGCCGGTTATATCGCTGGCCCCGCGTGCGCCTGCTGCGCCTTGGGCGCTCAGCACATCGGCCAGCTTGGCGCGCGGGCGTTCGACCACCCACGTGCCCGCGATGATGTCACCCGCGCGCAGGGCATCGCGGTTGAAGAACGGGAATAGCAGGAACAGCGCAAACCATGCGGTCATCACCCAGCCGAGCGGGCCCGCATCCTCGTTCGCGTCGCTCATCACCGCCAGCACCAGCAGCGCGATCAGCGGATAGAAAACCTCGATATCGCGCAGCAGATTGCGGGCGATCACCGCTTCGGGGGTCAGCCTGCCGCCGCCGCGCGCCGCCACGCGGATGCCGGTGATGCGTTTGCCCAAAGTCGCGCCGCGCGGGCCGAGTTCCTGCACCAGAAAATAGCCATACCAGGTAAAAAAACCGATCAGCGCCAGCAGGATCTGCATGAATTCCTGCGCCCCGTGCGGCGCGGCGGCGGGATCCAGGCCGGTGCCGTCGAGCAGTCCGCGCGCGATCCACAACAGCGCGAGGTAAAACGCCAGCAGCCCGAACATGATGATCATCACATCAAGGATCAGCGCGCCCGCCCGGCTGCCGCGCGATGCCAGCATGATCGGCAGCACGATCCCTTCGGGCGTCACCAGCGTCCGCGCACGCTTATCGGTGTTGGGGGCGCGGGCGACGACGCTCATCCCGCGCTCTCGGCGATGCGGCGCGGGCGGTAGAGGACAAAATAGGATAGCCAGAAGATCAGCATCGCCCCTCCGATCATAAAGCGGCTGCCAGCGCCATCGACCAGCTGGCGCGGAAACGCTTCGAGGAAAGCGGCGACGATCATCATGATCACCACGCCCACCATCACCACCGCGCCGCGCCGCCCGGCCTCGGCTGCGGCGTCAAGCACCGGGCGCGTGCCGGGAAAGGCCATCGCCCGCCCGATATGCAGCCCCGCCGCGCCTGCCAGCAGAATGCCCAGCAGTTCGGTGGTGCCGTGCACGCTGAGCCATGCGGCCAGTTCCACCAGCAGGCCCTGGCTCGCAAACAGCCACAACAGCGCGCCCAGCATCGCGGTGTTGTGCACCAGCAGCATCAGCGACGGGATGCCGAAGGCAAACCCCAGCGCGAAGGCGAGGATGGAAACGGCGGAATTATTGCTGAACAATTGCGCGGCGAAGGAAGACAGGCCGACCGCGTTTTCCTCTGTGGCGAGCGTTGCCAGCAATTGTTCGCGGCTGGCCCCCGGCACGCGGGTATCGGCCAGCCCGCCGGGGACGAGCCGGTAATACCATTCCTCGTTCTGGGCGACCAGTAGCCAGCCGACCACGGTGCCGGATACCATCACGAACAGCGCGATGCAGATATCCAGCCAGATTTCGCGCACCGCACGGCTCCATCCGCCAAGCAGGAAATCGCGCAGCCAGCGCGCAAACCCCTGACGCGGGCCGTAAACCTGAAACCACGCGCGCTGCACCAGCGCTTCGAGATAGGCGAGGGTCGCCGCGTCGAGCGAGGTTTCGCGCGCCACCGCAAGGCTGGATGCGGCGGTGCGATAGAGCGTGGGCAGCGCCAGCAGGTCATCATCCGCGATGCGCCGCAGCCCGCCGCGCTCCATCCGGTTGATGATCGCCTCCAGCCGCCGCCAATCGCCCTCACGCTCCAGCCGGAACCGGTCGGAACGCAGCGTCGCGCTGGCAATATCGGGCGGCGCGGCGAGCTGTCCGCGCCCGAACCATGACGAGATGATCGGTGTCTTCATCCGCCCCTCACCCGATCGCCTCGCTCGCGCGGATCGCGAAATAGCGATCGATCAGGCGCGGGCCGATGGCGTCCCACGGGGCTTCGATCACGTCGATCCCCATGCGCCGCAATCGTTGCAACACCAGCTTGCGTTGCTGCGCCAGCGTATCGGCGGTGACAGAGCGGGCGAGCGTGGCGATATCGCCGGGGCGCGCGGCGATCAGCCGTTCGATCTCGCTATCAGCAATGGTGACGAACAGCACCAGATGCTTGTCTACCAGCCGCCCCAGGCTTTCAACCATCAGTTCGGCCGAGGTGGGATCGGTGAAATCGGAAAACAGCACCACCAGCGAACGGCGTTTGAGTTTGGAGGTGAGAGTTGCCAGCGCGAGCGTGAAATTGGGTTCGACCGCCTGATAATCCAGCCCCGCAGCCGCGCTTTGCAAGCGGTGGAACGCGCGCGCATCGCCGATGAAGGGGGTCATGATCTGCGGAGCTTGCGCAAACCCGAACAGCGCGCATTTGTCCCCGCCCTTCAGCACGACATAGGCGCAGGTCAGCGCGGCGGAAACCGCCCGGTCGATGCGCGGCAACCCGTCCACAGGCTCGCACATCGCCTGTCCGCAATCAAACGCGAAGACGATCTGGTTGTTGCGCTCGCTCTCGTTCTCGCGCGCGAACAGCCGGGTGTGGCGCGCGCTGGCTTTCCAGTCGATGCGGCGGCGATCCATGCCGGGTTCGTATTCTGACAGAGCCTCGAACTGCGTGCCTTCGCCCCGGATGCGGCGGTTGATGAGGCCAAGTTGGGCATTGCGCAGGAAGGTCTGCAATTCGGGCGAGCGCACCGGCGAAAGATCGGGCCAGATCCGCACCACCTGTTCAAGCGGGTGGCTGACCTGCCGCGCGCCGAGGCCCAGCGGCCCCTCCCACCGCAGCCACGCGCGGGTGACGGGGGCGGTGCCGCGCCGGGTGGGCGTGACAGTCGTTTCCCCGCGCCATCCGGGAGCATCGGGCAGGGTTGCAAGATCGGTGGTGATCCGCCCGCCGGGGGCCAGCCGCGCATCGCAGGCCACCGCCGCAGCAACCCCGGTGCGCCGCCCGCTGGTAAAGCGCGCGGTGACGGTGATCGTCGCAGGCTGGCCGACCTCGACATCGACGGGCGTTTCGACATCCCAAACCGCGCAGCGGCCCGCCAGCAGCGCATCGGCCACCACCAGCGCCAGCAACACGGCCCCCGCCAGCGGGGCGATCACCCATGCGCCGGGAGAAGCTGCCGCGATCACCAGCGCGACGGGCGCAAGGCCGGCAAACACCCACGCCGCACGCTCGGTCGGCACCAGCGGCAGCGGCGGCAGGTTTACGCGGGGGAGGGCGAGGCGCGTCATTGCCTATCGGGGTGCCTGCGTGGCTTCGACCAGTTCGGCCACCAGCGCCTCCATATCGCGCCCCTCGATCTCGGCAGCGGGGCTGAGCGTCAGGCGGTGGCGCAGCACTGGCACGGCCAATGCCTTTACATCATCGGGGATGACATATTCGCGCCCCTCCAACGCAGCGCGCGCGCGGGCGGCCCCTGCCAGCAGCACTGCCGCGCGGGGGGATGCGCCAACGATCAGTTCAGCGTGTTCGCGGGTGGCGCGGATCAGGCGCACAACATAGCGGGTAATGTCATCGGCCACCGTCACTTGTGACAAAGCTGCGCTGGCAGCGATCAATCCAGCGGCGTTGGTGACAGCCGCCACCCCCAGATCGGTGGGCCGCTGCGGGCCGGCCCGCTGGCCATAAGTCGCCACGATCCGCGCTTCTTCATCTTCCGCCGGATAGGGCACCAGCAGTTTGAACAGGAAGCGGTCAAGCTGAGCTTCGGGCAGCGGATAGACGCCTTGGTTTTCAATCGGGTTCTGGGTTGCGATCACCATGAACCGTTCGGGCAGGTGATGGGTTTCCCCGTCCAGCGTGACGCGGCGTTCCTGCATCGCTTCAAGCAGCGCGGCCTGCGTCTTGGGCGGGGTGCGGTTGATTTCATCGGCCAACAGAAGATCGCAGAAAATCGGCCCGCGGGTCAGGGTGAACTGGCTGGTCTGGAAGTTGAACAGGTTCGACCCCAGAATGTCCCCCGGTAGCATATCGGGTGTGAACTGGATGCGCCCGAAATCCAGCCCCAGCGCTGTGGAAAAGGCATTGGCGAGGAAGGTCTTGGCGGTGCCCGGCGGGCCTTCGATCAAGACGTGGCCTTCGGAGAGCATGGCGGTCAGCAGCATGTCGACCATGGCTTCCTGCCCGACAATCGCCTTGGCGACTTCGGCACGGATCGCGTCGGCAAGGGTGCGGACGTCGGTGAGGGGCATGGTCATCGGGTTGTTGTCCCTGTGATAGATTGGTGTGATAGCTTGGTGGCGAGGTCATCAAGCGCCTGCGCGGCGCTGAGAGTATCGGCGGGCCGCGTCGCAGCCTCAAGCCGGGCGGCGCGGCGGCTGAACGGTTCTTCTTGCGGCAGGCGGCGCGCAAGCGCGGCGTCAATCGCGGCGGCATCCGCGCGGGCAAGGCCGAGCCGTTCTGCCACACGCCGCGCCGATAATGCTGCATAGGGCGCGGCCAGCAAGGGCAGGCGGCGCGCGCGCAGGATCAGGTTTGCGCCGTTGGCGATCAACCGCTGCTTGCCGAACGCTATGGCGGGGCCGCTGGCGCTGGCCGCCGGGCCAAACCGCTGGAACGCGCGCCAGCCGACGATCAGCAGCGCCATCAGCAGGCACAAGGTCGCGGCGAGGAACGGCGGGCGGAACGCCAGCGTCAGCAGGTTTTCCGACGCGCCGAATCCATTGAGGGTCAGGTCAAATGTCACCCCCGTGATGTCGCGATCATAGGTTGCTTCATCCACCAGCGCGATGGCGGCCGTGGCGCGCGCGGCATCGCCCAGCCCGTAATTGTTCATCAGATCGGCATCGGTGACAAAGACCGTCCAATGGGCGTCTTCATAGTAATCGGTATCGGGTTCACCGATCACTTTGATAGCAAGGGCATGGCCCGCGGCATCAGCGATCAGGGTTTCGTGCTGCGGATCATCTTCTGCGTAGAGGATCGTGCGGGTCGGCAGCTTGCCTTCCACTCCGAATCCGTCCCAGCCGGGCACCTCGTCCTTCTGCAACGTCTCTTTCACGTGGGTGAAGGCGTAGGGCGCGGGCAGTTCGGCTGTCCAGTCCACCGCATCGGCCCCGGTCAGCACCACCCATCCGGGCTTGAACCTATCGCGCGCTTCGGCGGGCAGCGTGGGCGGCGGCAGCGCGGCGTCCCACTTGGGCAGGATCACCAGCGTCGGGCCGATATACTCGCGGCGTTGAAGCAGTTCGGCGAATTCATCGGCGTCGACGAAAGGGGGCGGGGTCAGCACCAGCAGGCCATCGGTTTCCAGCCCCGCCGGACTGCGTGACCGGTTAACCTCATAACCGTCCGCCTCAAGCATCTGAACTAGGCCGGCATAGCCGTTCAGCCCGTTGGCGGCGGCATGGCCCCCGCCATTATTGCGGTTCCCGCCAAACTCTTCGCCCGCAGCGATCAGGTAGATGAGCGCGAGGAACACCGCAAAGCCCACCGCCACCAGTGCCAGCGCGCCCGCGCGCGAAAAGGTGGCGGGCCCCGCCTGGTTCATGCCGCGCCGCCTGCGGTATTCAGGCGGGCGAGCGCGAATTCGGCATAGGCCGCGCGCGCTGCCTCCCAATCGGGCCGGTCGAGCGTGCGCAGTGCGAACAGGCTGCGTTCAACCCTTCCGGCAATCACCCCGAACGCGGTGCGTGCGGCATCGGGCAGGGCGGGCAGTGCGGCGAGTTCGCGCGCGGTGCTCGATGGATCGACCCAGTCGGGACGGGCATCGGCAATATGGCCGACGCTGCGCAGCAGCAGCAGGTGGGTTGCCTCGTCAAACCGGCCCTCAGCGGCGAGCCGATCGGCATCTTCGAGCAGCGCGAGCGTGGCGGCGCGATCGGGCTGCCATTCCTCCGCGTCTTGCGCCGTTTTGCGCGGGCGGCGGAAGCCTGCGCCGGGGCCGAACATCCGCACCAGCATCACCAGCGCAAATCCGATAGCAGCGGCCAGCAGCGCCCATTGCAACCACCACCACGATGCGCCGAGCAACTGGCCTAGCGGCGCGAACAGGTCTGCCAGCCAGCCGAACAGATCGTCCAGAACGCGTTCGAACCAGCCCGGCTGGCGCGGCGGGATTTCGGGGATCGTGACCGGGGCGAATTGCAGATCGCCGTCATTGCGAATGTCAGCCCAACCGGCAGGGGCCGATACGCCGGAAACCGCTGTTGATTCAGTAGGGATGGTCGGGGCGGATGCGGTCATGCGCGGCAGGTGGTGGCATGGCACCCGCGCGGGCGCAACCGGGAAACGTTCCCGGCGCGGCTCACCCGCGTGGGCGGGCCTGTGCGTAGCTGCCCAGAATGCGCAGTTCCTTGGAATGGAACGCGCATTCTTCCAGCGCCCGATCCACCGCCGGATCGCCCGGCGCACCGATAATGTCGGCGTAAAATGCGCTGGCGGCAAAGCTGGTGCCGTGCTGGTAGCTTTCCAGCTTGGTCATGTTGACCCCGTTGGTGGCAAACCCGCCCAGCGCCTTGTAAAGCGCGGCAGGGATATTCTTCACTTCAAAGATGAAGGTCGTCATCACCGGCTTGCCCGCTAATGCCGCTGGCGTGATCGGTTCGCGGGCGAGGATGACGAAGCGGGTCATGTTGTCGGCGCTGTCCTCGACATTGCGCTCGATAATTTCCAGCCCGTAAAGTTCGGCGGCGATGGCGGGGGCAATCGCGGCAATGGTGGGATCGCCGCGTTCCGCCACATAGGCGGCAGCGCCTGCGGTATCGGCATGGCTCAGGGGCACGATCCCGCGCGCCCGCAGGAAATGGCGCGATTGGCCGAGCGCCTGCGGGTGGCTGTATGCTGCCTCGAACGGGCCTGATCCCAGCGCCATCAGCGCGTGATTGATCGGCATGAAATATTCAGCGACGATGTGCAGCCCGCTTTCGGGCAGCAGGAAGTGGATATCGGCCACACGCCCGTGCTGTGAATTTTCGATCGGGATGATCGCCTCACCCGCGCGGCCATCTTTCACCGCGTCGAGCGCGTCTTCAAAACTGAAGCACGGCAGCGGCAGGGCATCGGGGCGGGCTTCGGTTGCGGCGCGGTGCGAATTGGCGCCGGGCGAACCTTGGAACGCAATCGCCCGCGCAGAATCGGCGGCGGCGGCGGCGCGCATCCGGTCGACAAGCGCAAGTGCAGGGGCAGGGAAAGATCGCATCTTGGGGCAGGCTGCTAGAGCGGCGCGGCGTGATCGGCAAGCCTGCTTGCAAAAGCAACGAGGATAGATGCCACGATCAGTCTTGCGCGAGCGCGTGGGCGACACTATGGGCCTGCCGTGATGACACAGGACAATTCTTCGCAAGATGGTGCCGCAGGCCAGAATGGTGGCGGCGATCTGTTCAACACTGCCGCAGGCTGGGTGCTATTTGCCGCCGGTCTGGGATTGGGTCTTGCGATCCTCTCGGGCAAGTATTTCCACGGCGACAAGCCGCAACGGCCCGAACAGCTCGGCTATGTGATCGAAGGCGTAGCGGACGAAGGCGCTGGCCCGGCGGAAGTCACAATCGCCGAAGTGCTGAACACGATTCCTACCGCAGAACTGATCGCGGCAGGTGAAAAAGCCTATGCCAAGTGCCAGAGCTGTCACACGATTGATGCGGGCGGTGCCAATGGGGTCGGCCCCAACCTTTCCGGGTCAATGGGCGGTGCGGTCGCGGCCCATGCCGGGTTTGCTTACAGCGCGGAATTGAAGGCGCTGGGCGGTCAGTGGGATTGGGACAAGATGGACGCGTGGCTGAAAAGCCCCAAGTCTTATGTTCCGGGCACCAAGATGAGCTTTGCCGGCCTTTCGAAGGTTGAAGATCGCGCGGCAATGGCGGCCTATCTCAACTCCAAGGGCGCGAATCTGCCCCTGCCCGCGTTTACGCCCCCAGCGGCTGAAGCGCCGGTTGATGAGGGTGATGCGGCTGCGGTTGAAGGTGAAGTGCCTGCGGCCCCCGAAGGCGAAGTCGCACCCGCCGCTTAAGCAACCGACTGTTCAAGAGCGAGCGTGGCGGCGCGCGCGATTGAACCTAACCCTTGAACCCTTGGGCAATCACATACCATTCCGACGATCCCTTGCGGCTCGCCGGGGGTTTGGCGTGCTTGACCACGGTGAAATGCTTTTTGAGCAGCGCCAGCAGATCAGCATCGGTTCCGCCCGCCAGCACCTTGGCCACAAATGCGCCGCCGGGGGCAAGGTTTTCGGTCGCGAACCACGCCGCCGCCTCAACCAGACCCATCGTGCGCAGATGATCGGTCTGCTTGTGGCCGACGGTGTTGGCCGCCATGTCCGACAGGATCAGATCGGGCGCGCCGCCCAAGGCTTCGGTCAGTGCGGCGGGGGCGGTATCGGCCATGAAATCCATCTCGAAAATGGTCACGCCCTCCAGCGGTTCGACCGGTAACAGGTCGATGCCCACCACCTCGGCGCGCGGCGCCTTGGCCCGCACCACCTGGCTCCACCCGCCCGGCGCAATCCCCAGATCGACCACCCGGGCCGCGCCTTTGAGCAGGTTGAAACGCTCGTCCAACTCGATCAGCTTATACGCCGCACGGCTGCGATAACCTTCGGCCTTGGCCTGCCGCACGTAAGGATCATTGAGCTGGCGTTCGAGCCAGCGCACCTGCGATGCGGTGCGGCCTTTGGCGGTCTTCACCCGCTTGGACGGCGTCTTGCTGGCGCGGGTCATTGCGCGCTGCGACCAGAGCGTTGCTTGTGCAACTGGCGCAAGGTGCGTTCGGACTGATGCTGCGAGGCCATGATGCTTCTGAGGATTCCTTCGCGGATGCCGCGATCCGCCACCCCCAGCCGCCGCGCGGGCCACAGGTCGAGGATTGCTTCGAGGATCGCGCAGCCTGCCACGACCAGATCGGCGCGGTCCTGCCCGATGCACGGCAGATTGCTGCGTTCATAAGGTGTCATCGCCGATAGCCGCGCGCTGATATCGCGCATCGCGGGCGCAGGCACGATCAGCCCGTCGACCGCCTTGCGATCATAGCTCGGCAGTTCAAGATAGAGGCTGGCGAGCGTCGTCACCGTGCCGCTGGTGCCCAGCAGGCGGATATCGTCATGCTGGGCGGCCTGGGCAACGCGGGCGGCAAAAGGCGCGAAGCTATCGGACACCATGCGCCGCATCGCCGCATAACGGGCGGCGCGCGCAGGCTCGCTATCCTCGCTCCGGCCCACCGTGTCGGTAAGCGAGACAACGCCCCACGGCACGCTATGCCAATCAAGGATGCGCGGCACCCGGCTCGCTTCCATGCCGCCCGGTTCCACCAGCACCAACTCGGTCGATCCGCCGCCAATGTCGAAAATCACCGCCGGGCCATCGCCCGATTCGAGCAGGATGTGGCACCCCAGCACCGCCAGCCGCGCCTCTTCCTCGGCGCTGATGATGTCGAGCGCGATGCCGGTTTCACGCCGGACACGTTCGATGAATTCATACCCGTTTTCCGCGCGGCGGCAGGCCTCGGTCGCCACTGACCGCGCGAGGCGGACGTTGCGGCGTTGCAGTTTATCCGCGCAGATCGTCAGCGCGGCGAGGGTGCGATCCATCGCCTTATCCGACAACCGCCCGCTGGCCGCCAGGCCTTCGCCCAGCTTTACCACGCGGCTGAAGGCGTCGATCACGGTGAAATCCCGGCCCGATGGGCGCGCGATCAGCAGGCGGCAATTATTGGTGCCAAGGTCCAGCGCGGCATAGGCTTCGCCGTGGGCGTTACCGCGTGCTGTGCCGATGGTGGAAAGGTCGGGCGCGGTGCGTGATTGGCGCGCTTCGCCGCTGCCCCGGCCATCACGGCCAGTCTTGCGGCAATCTTGCTGAGGGGGGCGTTTGTAGCGAAAATCAGCTACTTTCCCGGACTTGCCGCCCCGTTTTGTCCCAGCCTTCGAATTCCTGTCCGGCGGGAGAAATTCCGCCATGATCGTGCAACTTTCATATCACTGCCCGCACGTTTCGGCGGGCAGCACTTGGGGCCAAGCTAACCCAAGCACTGCGCAAGAGCAAGCAACGCCGCGCTTGACCTTGCCGCCGCACAAAACTAGGGAGCGCGCTCGCTGATGCCACCTGCAAGTTTCGGGGGCATGGCCTGTTGCCCCGTCGTCTAACGGCAAGACTACGGACTCTGACTCCGTCAATTGAGGTTCGAATCCTCACGGGGCATCCAGCCGCACGGCATTGTGGTGCAGCCGCAGCTGGCATCAATGTTTCACGTGAAACACCCATCCCATCAATCTGCTTGCGGGCCTAGGTGGCCCCTATTAGGGGTCTAACCATGACCGACAAAGACCTGACTGACCGTAAATTCTACCGCGCGGGCGAAGAAACCCGCTTTGCTGAAAGCGGCCCCGAACACACCCCGCAAACCGCGCATCCGGCCTACACGCTGGCGTTTCGCGATACCGATTTTCTGCTGCGCGACGAATTGCGCCCGGTGCGTTTTCAGCTGGAATTGCTGAAGCCCGAAATGCTGCTCGATGAAGCGCGGGTGGGATCGACGCTGGTGATGTATGGTTCGGCGCGCATTCCCTCGCCCGCGCAGGCCGAAGCCCGGCTGGCCGAAGCCGTTGCCACTGGCAGCGAATATGATCAGAAGGTCGCGGCGCGGCTCGCGGAAAAGGCGAAATATTACGACGAAGCCTACAAACTCGCCCGGCTGGTCAGCGAAAAGTCGATCATCGAGGATGGCAAACGCCAGTTCATCATCACCACCGGCGGCGGGCCTTCGATCATGGAGGCGGGCAATCGCGGGGCATCCGATGCGGGCAGCGAATCGATCGGGCTCAACATCGTGCTGCCCCACGAACAGGCGCCCAACCCTTACGTCACGCCCTATCTCAGCTTTCAGTTCCACTACTTCGCGCTGCGCAAAATGCATTTTCTGCTGCGTGCTCGTGCGGTGGCGGTGTTCCCCGGCGGGTTCGGGACGTTCGATGAATTCTTCGAACTCGTCACCCTGATCCAGACCGGCAAGATGAAGCCGATCCCGATTATCCTGTTCGGCAAGGATTTCTGGACGCGGGTGATCGATTTCGAAGCGCTGGCCGAAGAAGGCACGATTTCAAAGAGCGATCTCGACCTGTTCACCTGGTGCGAAACCGCTGAAGAGGCATGGGCCTGCATCTGCGATTTCTATGAGTTGAAGGACTAGGCGAGCGTTCTGACCGCCTGATGCCCAAGCGGGCCGTTGCCCGCGCCAAAGCCGGGGGCGACCTCGATCGCGCGGATCACGAATTGCCGCGCCAGCCGCACCGCGTGTTCCAATGGCTGACCGTGGCCGATCAGCGTCGCAATCGCCGATGACAGTGTGCAGCCGGTGCCGTGGGTGTGGCGCGTGTCGATCCGCGCGTGATCGAACTGCACCGCGCGCGCGCCGACCGTGTCGGTGGCGGGGATATAGAGCACGTCGATAATCCGCGCGCCATCGCCCTGATCGGGCAGATGCCCGCCCTTGGCCAGCACCGCCGCGCCGGTCGCCTCCGCCAGTTCCTCGGCCGCGGCGACCATGTCCGCGCCGGTGGCGATCGGGCGGCCCACCAGCGCGCTGAGTTCGGGCAGGTTGGGGGTGATCAGCGTTGCCAGCGGGAACAGCCGTGCGCGCATTGCCGCCACCGCATCGGGCGCGATCAGCGCCGCGCCGCTGGTGGCAATCATCACCGGATCGAGAATAATCGGGAAACGCGCTGCCGCAGACCCGCCAGACCGCCGCACATGGCCAAGCGCCGACCGCGCCTTGATCCCCGGCGTAGCGACCAGCGCGGCGGCGACCATGCGAATGATCTCGGAATCGTGCAGCATCCCGATCTTGATCGCATCGACCCCGATATCCTCGGCGCAGGAGGCGATCTGTTGCAGCACGATCTCTGGCGAAAGCGGCGCGATGGCCTGCACCCCGACAGAGTTCTGCGCGGTGACTGCGGTGATCGCGGTCATCCCATAGCCGCCAAGCATGGCGATGGTCTTGAGATCAGCCTGAATGCCTGCGCCGCCGGACGAGTCCGACCCGGCAATGCTGAGGATGCGAGGGGGAGGAGTGGTGGTCATGCCACCGCCATAGCAAGCCCGGACGTCACACGGCACCGATTTCACCAGCGGCAAACGAAATGGCAGCTTTCAGGGATGGCGCGCGTTGTTGGGAACGGCCGGTTGTGGGTGGTTTGCTGAAAGGCTGCTTTCCTAAGTAGCTTGCTAGCGGAAGATGACGGTTATTCTCTCATTCGCGTAATCGAACACGGTGAAGTTATCCCGGAAAAAGGGGTATCCGATTTGAACGTCTGCACTCCCCGTGAATTCTTGGACGACCATATCGATTGGTCCTGATGCACCTGGCAAAGAGAATTCGACTTGCCTCACACCCTCTATTGCGCTGTCGGATCCTGCTATATCGACCGACGTTCCAACCGGGACCGAAGGACAGCCGTCGAAAACATTATCGCAAAAGGTGCGACGGATGGTTGCTGGGCTCGCGCTTCCCAAGTCAACCCCGACTTGAGCGGTCTTGCCGGCGACTGATCCAGAGATCAGCCCGTCTGTCAGTGGCAGCTCGACAAGTTTGCTGGAATTCGGCCTGACTGTCCCAGGCGCAACAAACATGATCTCCTTCTTCGGACCATTCACGACCATCGAAAGGCTGCCGATAACATCCATTCCGACCAGAAGGCCGATCTGCCGATTTAGACGTTTCGAGATTGCTGTCAGATCCAAAGCCAGCGAGGGACCAGCGATGACGAATTGATCTTTCAATTCGATGCTGACTTGATCCACACGTTCAAGCGGAAGGCGGTCACCATTTGGGGACAATGCCCGGCCCGGCATTGGCGTCAGGCTCAAACCCAGGTTGCGAGCAAGCGCACTATCCACCACAGTGCCTTCGCTGCCTGTGTCAATTACTGCCCAGACTTTCGTCTCTGCGACTTTCGCTTCAACCAAGATGACCCGTTGTGAATCGTCATAGGTTGTTGCCCTCGGGCCAACCTCTCCATGCAAGAATGAAAAGGACCGGCTGTCTTTGCTCTTATCCTCTGCTCGTTGCACATTTTGCTGCTGAGCGCTTGCCGGTGACAAAGCTATGCTCTGCAACGCAATCGAAACGGCAATCACCAACCTGCTAAGCAGCTTACGCTGAGCAACGACATACATCTGATTGGCTCCTTCTTTACGAGTCCGCGCATTCGTTGAATACGTATCGCACTGTGCGTGCGGTTGTTCCCATCATCGTCCAACCCGATCTGCTGCAGGGCTGTCGCTTAATGCTGTTCGAAGCGACCGGAATGGGGTCGTTTCCCGAATGGCAGCTTTTTTCCAAAGCCTTGCCAAAGCGGACCCCGCCTCTCGCGCTCACCCCTTGAACTTGCGCTCCGTGCTCGGCGGAAACTTCGCGTGGAGCGCTTTGGCCCGTGTCGGCCTGTCCATCAGCTCGCCGCCGCAATTGGGGCAGCGGTCATCCAGGCTATCTGCACATTCGGCGCAGAAGGTGCATTCGAAGCTGCAGATGAACGCGCCGGGGGCGTCGGCGGCAAGGCCGGTTCCGCAGCGTTCGCAATCGGGGCGCATTTCGAGCATTGTCAGTAACTCCCATCCCGTTCACCCTGAGCTTGTCGAAGGGCTGTATTTCCTTTTTGAGGTGCGGAAAGAAGAAAGTGCGATGCTTCGACAAGCTCAGCACGAACGGATTTTTCGCTAAACCGCCGCGCGCACGGCTTCGCAGATGGCGTCGACCACCTGTTCCACCTCGGCGCGGTCATCGCCTTCGGCCATGACGCGGATGACGGGTTCGGTACCTGAAGGGCGGATCACCAACCGGCCCCGACCGGCCAGCTGCGTTTCGGCATCGGCGATCACCGCCTTGACCCGCGCATCGTCCAGCGGCCTGCCGCCGTCAAAGCGCACGTTCTTGAGCAATTGCGGCACCGGATCGAACACGTGGAGCAGCTCGCTCGCCGGCCTGCCGGATCGCACCAGGCTCGCCAGCACCCGCAGCGCCGCCACGGTGCCATCGCCGGTGGTGGCGTGATCGAGCAGGATCATGTGACCCGATTGTTCCCCGCCAACATTGAACCCGCCCGCCTTCATCGCTTCGAGCACATAGCGATCGCCCACCTTGGTGCGGGCCAGCGTCAACCCGCGCCCCGCCAGATAGCGTTCGAGCCCGAGGTTGCTCATCACCGTCGCCACAATTCCGCCGCCGGTGAGCGCGCCCTTGTCGTGCATCCGGGTGGCGATCAGCGCCATGATCTGATCGCCATCGACCGCGCGGCCCTTTTCATCGACTACGATCAGCCGGTCGGCATCGCCGTCCAGCGCGATCCCGATATCCGCGTGTTCCTCGACCACCCTGGCCTGCAATGCAGCAATCGCGGTCGACCCCACGCCGTCGTTGATGTTGGTGCCATTGGGACTGACCCCCAGCGTCACCACGTCCGCGCCCAGTTCCCAGATCGCCGACGGGGCGACCTGATAGGCCGCGCCATTGGCGCAATCGACCACCACCTTGAGGCCATCGAAGCGGATTTCTGACGCGATCGACCGCTTGACCGCGTGGATATAGCGCCCGCGTGCATCATCGATCCGCCGCGCGCGGCCGATGCCCTCGGCGGGCGCGAGTTCGACCTCGCCCTGCATCAGCCGCTCGATCTCGGCCTCGGCCTCGTCGGACAGCTTGAACCCATCGGGGCCGAACAGCTTGATCCCGTTATCGGCAAACAGGTTGTGGCTGGCAGAGATCATCACGCCCAGATCGGCGCGCATTTCGCGGGTGAGCAGCGCAATCGCGGGGGTGGGCAGCGGCCCGGTCATGATCACGTCCATCCCGACACTGGTGAACCCCGCCACCAGCGCGCTTTCCATCATATAGCCCGACAGGCGCGTGTCCTTGCCGATCACCACCCGGTGCCGGTGCCCGCCGCGCACGAAATAGGTGCCCGCCGCCTGGCCCACCCGCATCGCGGTGGCAGCGGTCATCACGCCGGCATTGGTGCGACCCCTGATTCCGTCGGTTCCGAACAGCTTGCGTGTCATGAATTTGCCTACTCCGCCCCACTCACATGATTGTATCGCGCTTCTGGCGCGGTTATCGCCCACGGTCTAGACCCAAGAGCGAAGGGCGAGCCGCCCAGACAAAGGATACGAGATTGCTGGAGAGTGAAAACAACGGTTCCGGCGCGGGGGGCAAGTTCGCGCTGGTATCGATCCGCCTGCCGGTGGCGCTGACCTTTGCCGCGCTGATTGCTGGCCTGGTGGCGGGTATTGCCGGGGCGGCGCTGGATGTGCCGCAGGCGGTGCAGGACTTTGCCGCATTGGTCGGCGGGCTGTGGCTGCGCGCGCTTCAGATGACGATCATTCCGCTGGTTGCGGCGCTGCTGGTGCTGGGGCTGGTGCAAATGATCATGGCCGCGCGGGTCGGCACGGCGGCGCGGCGGATGCTGCTGATCATGATCGGGGTGCAATTGGCGGGCGGCGCGTTCGCGTCGGTTGCGATGCCGGCCCTGCTCAGGGCGTTTCCGGTGCCGCAGGGGGCGAGCGCGCTTTTGGCGCAGACCCCGGACAATGTCGGCGCGGTGCCGGGCGTGTTCGATTTTGCCGCATCGCTGGTGTCGCCCAACATCATTGCCGCCGCCGCCGAAACCGCGATGCTGCCGCTGACGCTGTTCTTCGTGATGTTTGCCGTCGCGATCACCCGCCTGCCCGCCGATCAGGGCGACCGGCTGCTGGGGTTCTTCCACGCGCTCGGCAATGTCATGCTGCTGATTATCGGCTGGGTGCTGGCGATTGCGCCGATCGGGGTGTTCGCGCTGGCGTTCGGGGTGGGCGTGAAGAGCGGCAGCGGGGCGTTTGCGACGCTGGGGCATTATGTGCTGACGGTGACGTTGATGGGCGCCTTCATTCTGGCGCTGGCCTATGCGATTGCGATGGGGCTGGGGCGGACAGGCGCGCGCTTTGCCAGTGCGGTGTTGCCCGCGCAGGCGGTGGCGCTGTCCACGCAAAGCTCGCTCGCCAGCCTGCCCGCGATGCTTGATAGCGCCGGGCGGCTGGGGCTGCGGGCCTCCACGGCCGAATTCGTGCTGCCGCTTTCGGTGGTGATATTCCGCGCGACCAGTGCGGCGATGAACCTCGCGGTGGTCTATTACATCGCCGCGCTTGCAGGGATCGAGGTGCCGTGGGCAATTGCGATTGCCGGGGTGCTGATCGCCAGCGTGATCAGCCTTTCCGCTGTCAGCCTGCCCGGATCGATCAGCTTTGTCGTGTCGATCGGCCCGATTGCACTGGCCATGGGCGTGCCGGTGGAACCGCTGGCATTGCTGGTGGCGGTCGAGATGCTGCCTGACTTGATGCGCACGCTGGGCAATGTCACCATGAACGTGGCAGTGACCAGCGCGGTTGACCGCAGCGTGCACACGCTTGAAAAATCTTCGCCTTGAAGCTGGAACCCTTCGACCACATCTGCGTTAATGCAACCATCCGATTCACCCAACCTGCTTCTGGAGGACACCATGGCTTTCGCACTTTCCCCGCTTCCCTATCCCGATACCGCGCTGGCACCGGCGATTTCGGCTGAGACGCTGTCGTTTCACTACGGCAAGCACCATCAGACCTATGTCGACAAGATGAACGCCGCGATCGAAGGCACGCCGCACGCCGATGCCTCGCTCGAAGCGATCATCGCGGCTTCGCGCGGTAGCAATCAGGGCCTGTTCAACAATGCAGCGCAGTCATGGAACCACGCGTTCTACTGGCATTCGATGGCCCCTGCGACCACCGCACCTTCGGCTGACCTCGCCGCCAAAATCGATGCGGCGTTCGGATCGGTCGATGCGCTGAAACAGCAGTTGAAGGATCGCGGGCTTGGCCACTTTGCCAGCGGCTGGGTGTGGCTGGCGGAAAAGGACGGCAAGCTCAGCATCGAGGAAACCCACGATGCCGACACGCTGGCCGATAGCGGCTTTAACCCGCTGCTGGTGCTCGACGTGTGGGAACACGCCTATTACCTCGATCACCAGAACAAGCGTCCAGCCTATCTCGATGCGGTGGTTGAAACCAAGCTCAACTGGGCATTTGCGAGCGAAAACCTCGCGCGCGGTCAGGTGTGGACTTACGCCTGATATTGATAGCAAGTCGATTGGAAGGCCCGCCTGCAGCGATGCGGCGGGCCTTTTGTTTGGCGCCTGTCAGGCAAGCGCGCGCGCATAGACCGCATATTCGCGGTTGATCTTGCTCTGGATCGTATCGGCGATGGCGATCATTCCCTGATTGTCGTCAAGGATCCAGCCGATCTCGCCGCGGGTCGATTGAAACGTGGTGTTCGCCTCGGCGCGGATCGCCTCGATCATCATGAAGGCAAGCTGGCTGGCAAGGCGGCTGTTGTGTAGTTCCTTGAGCACGCCCATCAACGGCACCCGCATGCCTGCGCCCTTGGGGTGCCTCAGCCAGCGCAGCATGTGGATCCAGCCAAACGGGAACAGTTTTCCGCCGATTTTCGTCAGCGCATCATTCACATCGGGAAAGGTCAGCATGAACGCCACCGGGCGGCCATCGAGTTCGGCGATCATGTTCAGTTCTTCGTGAATGATCGGGCGTAGCTTTTTACCGGCATAGGCGACTTCTGCCGGGGTGAAGGGGACAAACCCCCAATTGTGCGACCACGCATCATTGAGGATCATCAGCACGGTGGCGACTTCCTCGTCCCAGCGGCTTTTTTCGACCCGGCGGATATTGATGCGCGCGTTCTTGTGCCCCGATTGCACAATCCGCCGGATCAAGGGGGGGGAATCGCGGGTGATATCGAGATCATAGGTGTAAAGCGTCTTTTCGCGGGCATAACCCGCCGTCTCGATCCAGCCTGCATAATGCGCCGGGTGGTGTCCCATCATGATCATCGGCGGGTGATCCTGGCCACTGATCAACAGGCCCGGTTCTTCCCAGACCGAAAGCGAGATCGGGCCGAGCACGCGGTGCATCCCTTCGCCCACCAGCCATGCCTCTGCCGCGGCCAGCAGCGCGCGCGCCGCGTCTTCGTCCTCCGCATCGAAATAGCCGAAAAACCCGGTGCCGGGGCCAAACCCCTGTTCGGCAGGCATGGCGAGCGCGAGTTCATCAATATGCGCCGAAATCCGCCCGACCGGCTGGCCGCCGCGCCGCGCGATGAACAATTGCACCCGCGCATGGCCGAAAAACGGGTTCTTGTCAGGATCGATCAGTTCAAGCTGTTCGGAACGGATTTGCGGCACGAAATGTTCCAGCCGCGCGGAAAAGGCCCGGCCCAGATCGACAAAATCGGCGCGCCCGCGCTTGCCGGAAACCGGCTCGATGCTTATTTCTGCCCTGCGCTTTGCTGCATCCGTCACACCGCAGTTCCCATGGTTGTTTTTGATCAATGCGTCTGTGTCGCGCCTGCGTGATTGACGCAAGCCTATCGATCACTCTTACCGATAACCCTCGTTTGGCTTACCCCCGGAATTGGAGTAGGGCGAACCTCAGATTTTTGCAGAAAATGACCCGTAAATGACTGTGCACCAGACGATTGATCCCGCCCGCCCCGATGCGCTTTCGCCCCCGCGTGCGACCCGCAGCCAATTCATGGCCAGCGATGACAAGGCGATGCTGCGCGCCGCGCGCGACCTGACCAAGGGGTTGGGGGAGGCAAAACCGGGGATTTACTGGGCTGATATGCTGGTTTCGGCAGGCATTGGTTATGCCGGGATTGCGGTAGCGATTGTGAGCGGAAACGTGCCGGTGCAGGTCGCCGCCGGGCTAATCGCCGCATTGGCGATGTATCGTGCGCTGCTGTTCATTCACGAACTCACCCATATCCACCGCGATGCGCTGCCGGGCTTCCGCATGGCGTGGAACCTGCTGGTTGGCATCCCGCTGCTGACGCCAAGCTTCATGTACGAAGGCGTGCACACCATCCACCACAAGCGCACGCAATATGGCACCATCGAAGACCCCGAGTATCTGCCGCTGGCGTTGATGAAACCGTGGAGCCTGCCGCTGTTTGTGCTGGTGGCGCTGCTTGCGCCGGTTGCGCTGCTGGTGCGGTTTGCGGTGCTGGTGCCGCTGGGCGCGGTGATCCCGGCGGTGCGGCGCTTCACCTGGCAGCGCTTTTCCTCGCTGTCGATCAACCCCGATTTCCGCCGCAGGCCGCCAGAAGGCGATTTTGCCCGGCTTGTGCGCTGGCAGGAATTCGGCGCATTCATCTGGGCCTATGCGCTGATCGCCAGCGTCTTCGTGATCGGCTGGCAGCCGCTTGCCATCGCGTTTGCGGTGCTATCGCTGACCGCAGTGCTCAACCAGTTGCGCACGCTGGTCGCGCATCTGTGGGAGAACGAGGGCGAACCGATGACAGTGACCGCGCAGTTCCTCGATTCGGTCAATGTGCCGCCGCCGGGGATCGCGGCTGAGCTGTGGGCGCCGGTGGGCCTGCGCTATCACGCGTTGCATCACCTGATGCCGTCAATGCCCTATCACGACCTGCCCGAAGCACATCGGCGGCTCGCGCGTGAATTGGGCAGCGGATCGACTTATGAAGGCGCAAACCATCCGGGGATGCTGGTGCTGGTGGCGCGGATTGCGCGCAGCACGATGGGGACGCGGGGCTGAGATAGACTGCGGCTCGCCTGAGCCTATTCCTCAGTCCGGATCAGCACCGTTTCGCCCAGCAGCAGGAACAGGAAGAACGGCGCCCATGCGGCCAGCAGCGGCGGATAACCGCCAAAGCTGCCCATCGCCAGGGCGGCATTATCGACCACAAAATAGGCAAAGCCCAGCGCCATCCCGATGATCGCGCGCACGAACAGCTGGCCTGATCGCGCCAGCCCGAACGCCGCAATCGAGCCGAGCAGCGGCATCAACAGCGCGGATAGCGGCCCCGACAGGCGGTGCCACCATTTGGCTCGCATTTCATCAGTATTGCGCCCGGCGGCATCGAACGCATCAATAGTGGCGCCGAGTTCCCAGAAGCTTTGCGCATCGGGATCGACCGATTGCAGCATGATCCGGTCTGGAGTGAGGCCTTCGCCCACCACCTGTGGCGGCAGCGTTTCGCTGATCGCGCCGGCGACATCGAACCGTTGGGGCTGTTCCAGCCGCCAGCCGGGCGCAGCATAGGTCGCACGGGCGCTGCGCACCTGCTGCCGGATGATCCCGCTCGGCGTGCGTTCGTACCAGGTGACGTTCGACAGCACGATATCATCGCCTGTCCCCATCAGCGTGGCAGCAGACAGGATGTTGGGGCCGTCGGTAAAATAGACGTTCGTTCGCACGCCTTTGGCCCCCGCACCGGTGGCCGGGATCGGGCCATATTGCACCGACTCCCACGCCTTGAGGCTGGCATTGGCGCGGGTGACGACGCGTTCGTTGAAGGCGAAGCTGAGCAGCGATACCACCGCCGCCGTCAACAGCAGCGGGAACAATACCTGATGCGCGGAAAGCCCCGCCGCCTTCATCGCCACCACTTCGCTGTTCTGATTGAGGGTGACGAGCGTGATCAGCGTCGCCAGCAGCACCGAATAGGGCAAAAACCGCGAAACGAGCTGCGGCAGGCGCAATCCGGCATAACGCATGATTTCGGCCTGCCCATTGCCCGCAGCTTCAAGGATCTTGCCGGTCGCCGACAGCAGATCAAGCGCCAGCAGCACCAGCACCAGCATGACCAGCACCGCGACAATGCGCACCACGAACATTTTCGCAAGATACAGCGTCAGCGTGCGCGAAGGGAAGAAATCGAGCTGCATATGTCCCTATTCTGCCGGGGCCGCTGCCGTTCCGGGCGCGGGACGATAGGCGCGCTGGGTGCGGCGCCCGAACAGCTTGCCCACCCGCTTCGACAGTTTGGCGAATGCCGTTTCCAGCGTGCCAATCGCCTGTCCACCAGGCACATAGGCAACACGGTAATACATCCAGATGATCAGCGCGGCGAACAGCGCGAACGGCACCCACAGCGCCAGCACCGGATCCAGCCGGCCCAGCGCGGCTACATCTTCGCCGTATTGATTGACCTTGTGATAGGCGACCACCATCACGATCGAAACGAACACGCCGAGCGCGCTGGTCGATCGTTTGGGCGGGATTGCCAGCGCCACCGCCAGCAGCGGCATCAGGAACATCATCACGATTTCGACCAGCCGGAAATTAAAGCTGGCAAGGCTGGCATCGCGTACCTGCGTGGGGCTTTTGTCGCTCCAGCCGATGCTGAGCAGTTCGGGCAGGATATATTCGCGGGTCGCATCGCCGCGATCACGAAATTGCTCGATCGCGGGCAGATCAATCGGCAGATCGTGACGGCTGAACGACAGCACGCGCGGCGTGTTGCCGCCGCCTTTCTGCATGGTGGTGTCCTGGATGATCGTGCCTTCGGTCAGCCGCAGGATGATCGTGTCGGGGTTGTCACGCGTGGCAAGGAACGCCCCTTCGCGCGCGCTGATCGACAGCACCTGACCTTTGTTGTTGGCGACGCGCGCGAAAATGCCGATCAGCCGCCGTCCATCGTCCTCGCTCGCTTCGATCCGCAAGGCCATACGGTCAGCAAGGGTGGTGAATTCCCCGACCTTGATCGAGGCACCCAGCGCGCCTGATCGCAGTTCGTAATCCATCTGTTCGTAATAATAGCGGCTGATCGGCTGGATATAGAACACCAGCGCCACATTGATCGCAACCAGCACCAGCGTGATGGCATAGGGCATCCTGAGCAGGCGGTTATACGACAGCCCGACCGCGCGCATCGTGTCCAGTTCGGATGAGGTGGCGAGTTTGCGGAAGGCAAGCAACACGCCCAGCAGCAGGCCCAGCGGAATGGCAAGGCTGGCATATTCGGGGATCAGCGCCCCCAGCATCTTGAACACCACCGCCACCGGCCCGCCTTCAACCGCGACGAAATCGAACAGGCGCAGCATCTTGTCGAGCAGCAACAACGAGGCGGCCAGCGCGAACACTCCCAGCATCGGCATAATGGTAAGCCGCAGGATATACCGGTCAACGCTGGGGATCAGATTGTGCAAGTGCGGTTCCGTCGATTGCGCGAAGGCCATAACGCCCTAGCGCCTTCGGGCTCGCGCGTCATGCCCCCAATTCCGGTTGCCGTAACAGCCGCCGAACGGCCCGCAATTGAACAAGATGACCCGGCCACCGCCAACCCCGCCCGATCGGCCGTCTCACGCTTTCTCAAGCGTGCATTGCAGCGGGTGCTGGTTCTGCTTGGCGAAATCCATCACCTGATTGACCTTGGTTTCGGCGATTTCATAAGGGAAAATCCCGCACACGCCGACCCCGCGCTGGTGCACGTGGAGCATCACGCGGGTGGCCTGTTCCAGATCCATGCTGAAAAAGCGTTTGAGCACCAGCACCACGAATTCCATCGGGGTGTAGTCATCATTCAGCATCAGCACTTTGTACTGGTTCGGCTTTTTGGGCTTGGCGCGGGTCTTGGTGGCGACGCCGATCTGGCTATCGCCGCTGCCTTCATCGTCCTTGCCGCCGTCTTCATCGCCCGCGCACACGCGATCCACGCGCCGCAGGGGCAGCGCGGCAAGTGCGGGCAGGGCAGGTGGTCGCTGGATCGGCATGAGCCCCCATTATGGGATATGCGGCCCCATTCGCAAGCGCTTGCTGTGCGTGTGTGGGCCAGAGACAAAGAAAAGGCCGGACAAACCCGCAGGTCTGTCCGGCCCGGCGCTTTTCAGCGCGCTTTCGTAAACCGGGATTGGGAGAGAGGAGAGAGGCCCGGTTCAGAAACTTGTGTGCTTAGGCAGCCTTCGAGATCTTCTCGGCGGCGACGCTGGCGCGGTTCGAAATCGGAGCGAAAGCATCGTTGTAGAGCTTCACCCAGGCTTCGGTGCGCTTCGAGCCGAACGAGACCAGAGCATCGAAGTTGCGACGGGCGATTTCGCCCTGCAGCTGCATCAGTTCGGTCGGCGACTTGATGGCCGCAACCTTCTTGACGTCTTCGGTGACGGTTTCGATCACGGTCTTGCCGGTTTCGATGTCGCTGCGGACAATGTCCTGTGCGCCAGCGAAGAAGATCTTACCGCTTTCGACGACGGCATCGACGTTCGCCTTGCTGAATTCGCCAGCTTCGGCAGCCAGAACGGTGGTCTTGGCATAGGCAGTCTTTGCACGGGTCTGGACGTCAGCGATGACTTCCTTGGCGGTGGCGGCGATGTCGGTGTTCTTGGCAGTGGTCATGATGGTATCCTTTAATTTGATGACAGGGTTGGTCTTGGGCGCGGCGGCAGGCTTGCCGGCATTGCGGACAGCCTTCTTGGCCAGCACGGGCTTCTTGACCGTGGGCTTGGCAGTTGCCGTCTTCTTGACGGTCTTGGCAGCGGGTGTCTTGGCCACGGCTGCCTTTTTGGCGAGCGGGGCTTTCTTCTTCGGCGCTGCGGTTTTCGTTGCGGCCGGGGCAGCCTTTGCCACATTGGCGGCGGGCGCGGCTACAGCCTTCGGTGCGGCTACAACCTTGGCCGATGCTTCGGCATAGGCTTTTTCCGCAGCGGCATCGATCTTGGCGATCGGGGCGGTGGCTTCAGCGGCAGTGGTTTTAACTTCGGACATGATGACCTCGCTTCATGTTGCACTGCACAAAATAGCGATTGCAACTGCGAAGTCAAGCATTTTTGTGCAGTGCACAATATTGCTTTATATCATTGAAGTTATGCGATAATTCGAAAATCCCCCGCTCAACGCGTCTTGACGTAGCGTCCCGGAGCATCCTCGATTACCACATCGCCCTTGCCGCCGGGCGCGCGTTTGCCTTTGGCCGGGACGCGCGTGTCGGACTGGCGGTGCAACCATTCGAGCCAGTGTGGCCACCAGCTGCCGGGGTGTTCGGTGGCGCTTTCGACAAAGGCTTTGAGCGATGGCGCCGCGCTGTTGCCCACCCAATATTGATACTTGCCCGCAGCCGGAGGATTGACCACGCCTGCAATGTGGCCTGATCCGGCCAGCAGAAATTCCAGCGGGCCGGTAAAGTGCTGCGTGATCCGCCACACGCTTTCCGCCGGCGCAATGTGATCTTCGCGCCCGGCCTGCACAAAGCTGGGCGTTGCCACCTGCGTCAGATCAATCGGTGTGCCATCGGCTTGCAACGCATCGGGCACCACCAGCTTGTTGTCGCGGTAGAGGTCGCGCAGGTAATCATTGTGCCACTTGGCGGGCAGGTTGGTAACGTCGCCGTTCCAGTGCAGCAGGTCGAAGGCCGGGTAATCTTCGCCGAGCAAGTAATTGTTGACGACATAATTCCAGATCAGATCGCGCCCGCGCAGCGCATTGAACGCGGCGGCCAGATAGCGCCCATCGAGATAGCCTTGTTGTGACGACAACTGCCCGATCATCTCCAACTGGCCATCATCGATGAAGTTTTTCAGGTCGCCGCTCTTTTCGAAATCGACCTGCGCGGTGAAGAAGGTCGCGCTCTTGACCTTATCGGCCTCGCCCCGGCGGGACAGGATCGCCAGCGTCGCCGCCAGCGTGGTGCCCGCGACACAGTAACCGATGGTGTGGACGTGGGGCACGCCCAGCCGCGCGCGAACATGGTCGATCGCATCGATCTGGGCGCGGATGTAATCATCCCACACCACATCGGCCATGCTTTCGTCGGCCGATTTCCAGCTGACCACGAACACGCTGAGCCCCTGATCGACCGCCCATTTGATGAAGCTTTTTTTCGGGGTCAGATCGAGGATATAGAACCGGTTGATCCACGGCGGGAAGATGATCAGCGGCACTTCGAGCACGGTTTCGGTGGTCGGACTATACTGGATCAGCTGATATAGCGGGGTTTCATGCACCACCTTGCCCGGCGTCGCGGCGAGGTTTTCGCCCAACCGGAACGCGTCGGGATCAGTGTGGGTCAACTGCCCGCGCTTCATGTCGTTGATCAGGTGCTGCATCCCGCGCACCAGATTTTGCCCGCGGGTTTCGACGGTGCGCTTCATCACCACCGGGTTCAGCGCCACGAAATTGTCCGGGCTCATCGCTTCGGTCAGCGCGCTGACCGCGAATTCGAGTTGCTGGCGCTTGGCGCGATCAAGCCCATCCATGCCCTTGACCGATTGGCGGAAGTAATCGGCCAGCAGCAGATAGGTCTGGTGCAGCAGCAGGAAGGCCGGGTGTTCGCGCCACGCGGGATCGGCAAAGCGGCGGTCGCTTTTGGGCAGCGCGGCAGGATCGGGCGCTTCGGGTGCCTTGTCGCCCCCGGTCACGCCTGCTCCGATCCCGGCGACAAACCGTTCCATCACGCCGGACCACAATTTCAGCGAATCCTGCGCTAGCCGGGCCTGGGCATCAAACAGCCCCTTGGGCAGTTGGCCCAGCATGCTTTGCGAAAGCACCAGCCATTGCGCCGGATCAAGCGCATTCGTGCCCTTGGCTGCTTTGGTGGCTGCAGCCTGCGCCTGATGCGTCGCGAAATCGAGCCATAGCTGCTGCAATTGCGCGCTGGCGCTGGCCCATTCGCCCAGCTCCCCCGCATCGATCCCCTGCGGCAACAGCGATTCGATCCCTTTGCCGGACATCATTTCACGCATGGCATTGCCTTGCATGTCGAAGAACCCCTTGAGGCTTTCGCCTGCACCAGCCATCGGGTTGTTATCGTCTGCCATAGCCTGAACTGTCCCTTGTCCGACGCGCGTTATATAGTGCCGCCAATCCGGGCGCGCGGCAATTGCCGAAAACGCCTTCCCACTGGCCGAGATATTAGCCTAGGAGGAAATTGGCGTGTTGCCCACTCAATCCCGCCCGAGACAAGGTGATGACAGGCGATGAATGATCAATTCTATCGGATGAAGCGAATGCCCCCCTATGTGATCGCGGAGGTCAACGCCATGCGTCATGCCGCGCGGCTGGCCGGGCAGGACATCATCGATCTGGGCATGGGCAACCCTGATCAACCCCCGCCGCAGCACGTCATCGACAAGCTGTGCGAGGTTGCGGCCAAGCCCAATGCGCATGGCTATTCGCAGTCCAAGGGCATTCCCGGACTGCGCCGCGCGCAGGCGGGATATTATGCCCGGCGGTTCGGGGTCGAACTTGATCCCGAAAGCGAAGTGGTGGTGACGATGGGATCGAAGGAGGGGCTGTCGAGCCTCGCCACCGCGATCATCGCGCCGGGTGATGTGGTGCTGGCACCCAACCCGTCCTATCCGATCCACACTTTCGGGTTCATCATCGCGGGCGCAACGATCCGGTCGGTGCCGACCACCCCTGACGAGGAATACTGGATCTCGTTAGAACGGGCGATGAACTTCACCGTGCCGCGCCCCAGCGTGCTGGTGGTGAGTTACCCGTCGAACCCCACCGCCGAGGTGGTCGATCTGGCGTTCTACGAACGGCTGGTCGCCTGGGCGAAGGAAAATCAGGTCTGGGTCGTGTCAGACCTTGCCTATTCCGAGCTTTATTACGATGGCAAGCCAACTCCGTCGATCATGCAGGTGCCGGGCGCGATGGATGTCGCGATTGAGTTTACCAGCATGAGCAAGACCTATTCGATGGCAGGCTGGCGGATGGGCTTTGCGGTCGGCAACAAACAGCTAATCGCGGCGCTGACGCGGGTAAAATCCTATCTCGACTACGGCTCTTTCACCCCGGTTCAGGCGGCGGCTTGCGCGGCGTTGAATGGCCCGCAGGACATTGTTGAAACCAACCGCGAGCTTTACCGCAAGCGGCGCGATGTGATGGTCGAAGCCTTCGGCCGCGCGGGCTGGGATATTCCCGCGCCGCCTGCATCAATGTTCGCCTGGGCCCCGCTGCCGCCAGCCTTGCGCAGTATGGGCAGCCTTGAATTTTCCAAACAATTGCTCACCCAGGCACAAGTCGCGGTTGCACCCGGCGTGGGTTATGGTGAAAATGGCGAAGGCTATGTCCGAATCGCGATGGTCGAAAACGAACAGCGGCTCAGGCAGGCGGCGCGCAACGTCAAACGCTATTTGCAGTCAGTCGGGGTGAACAGTTCGGGGGCCTGATTTCGCGGCGCAAGGCAGAGGTCTGACGAGGCATTACGTATTCTGATGCGACATAGGAGAATCTCCTACCGATTTGCGTCACCCAATGTGTTAAACGGGATTCACTGCTGAAGGAGAGCCCCATGTTGTCCGGAGCCGCACGGCGGCTGACCGACAGGCAGCGCGCAGTGATAGAGCGCATTGATCGCCGCGTGCCAATCAAGGTTATCGCGCAGGAGCTTGGCGTATCCGAAACCCGGATAAACCAGCACATCCGCGTGCTTAAAGACGTTTACGAGGCTGGCAGCCTGGGCGAACTGGTCGAAAATTATCGCGCCACGCGCGGGCCGGCATTGTCGCCAGAGGATCAGGGAAACGACCTAGGGGGCAGCCCTGATGCAGTTTTGCGTCCCCCCTTGAGCGAACCTGCATACACAAAAACTCAGATTAACGCGGCGACGGATTTTCCTGATTTGGGCGGTCGGGATGACCCGGGCCAACTGGTTCTGAGCGATGCGATGCCCCTGATTGAACAGGCGCCGTGGCTCAGACCGGGCGAACCGAGGGTGGTCCCCGGAGTGCTCGACGGTGAGCATGCCGTTCTGCTTCGCCTGGGAGCCATTGTGGGGATCGCATCAGGGATCCTTGCCGCCGTGGTGCTGACTGTGACCGCAGCCGTGGCCCTGAGCGATGCGATGAATGGCAAGGCGGCCGTCTCTGTGGAAAATCCTCAAGTTGCCGGCTGAGCACCGGCGGCTGCGGAGTATCACGATGAACGAACGTATCCTGTCCGACGCCCACCAACTCAAAAAGCTGGTGCGTGAAGCCGAGGCGATTGCCGATGAATCGATCATTGCCATGGCCCGTTTGAAGCAGGCGATGCTGGCCGCGCGCCAGAACCCCGAAGTCGAAGTCCACACCGGCCAGCGCGCGCTGATGCGGCTGACCGAGGCTGAAAGCCAGGCCATGGCAATGTCCACCAACCTGCTGCGGGTCCACGATGAATTGAGCAAGGTCGCCCGGGTTCACGCTGGCGGTGAGACCGGCACGGAAACGGTCATCCCGCCGGAAGCCGTTGCCACTGCGGCCACTGCCAAAACCTTGCGCCCGGAATCGGCCATCGCCTGAGTGCGCGCCCTATGATGCTCGAACTGTTCAACACTTACCGTGGTGACGCGCAACATATCGCCAGTGTCTTGCTGGCACTGGCGATATGGCGCTGGGGCGCGGCACCCGAACGCTGGCTAATCGCACTATTCGTGGCGACGATGGTCGCTCCGGTCTATCTCTTCAGTCTGCTGGGCCTTGGCAATCCGGCGCTCGGCCCGAACGCTGCACTCTATGTCGGCATCGATCTGTTGGCGGGTGTCGGGTTTGTGGCAGTGGCGCTGAAAGCCAACCGCAATTACCCATTGTGGATCGCGGGCTTCCAGCTGGTCGCGATCAGCGCACATGCAGTCAAAGGGCTGGTCGATACGGTGTCCCCGATCGCGTATCTGATCCTCGCCAGCGGCCCATCCTATTGCCAGCTGGCGCTGATATTTGCCGGGTTCGCCCGCCATGTCACCCGAACGCGCCAGTTCGGCCCCTATCGCGATTGGCGCTCATCGACGCCCGGTGCGCAGTGGCCAAGCCTGTGATCGCGCCAGGTATGCTGATGCCAGATGCTTTGGCCACGCAGGCGGAACTGTGGGCACCATGGTGATGCTGGCACCTCCACCCGCGCATGACCATGCATCATCGCACGAGCAGCGCACATCGGCGATGGTCAACTACCTGCGCAATGTGGTGTTGACGCCGCCCGCCCTGCACGAGCGTGGCCATGCGATCTTTGTGGATGCGCAGCGCGCCTTTCTGGGCGATGCGGCCTTTGGCATGGGCAGCCTCGGCACATTGCAGCTGCGGATGCGGGCGCTGTTTGGCGAGGCGTTGCGGCTGGGCGCATCGGGCCTCATCCTCGCGCATAATCACCCTTCGGGACAGTGCCAGCCAAGCGGCTCTGATCTGACCGCCACACGGCAATTGCAGGATGTCGCCCGCGCGCTCGATATCACGCTGATCGATCATCTCATTTTCACCAACAGGGCAGTCTATTCGATGCGCGCAGGAGGGCTGCTGTGAACGCCATCCTGTCTGCCGGCCGGTTTCAAGGCAGCGACGAGATCATCCCGCGGTTCCGTGAAGCAGGGGACATGACGCTTGATCTGTTCCACCGTGACGGTCGCGCGGAAGATTGCTGGCTCGGCCTGCACCCGCGCGAATTTGCGCTGATCTGGCGGCTGGCAGAACATCCCGGAAACCGCTCTAAACCGGGGCAAGTCTGGACTTGGGGCAGCGGATCGGTCAATCTGCCGTCCGCAAACCAGTGTTTTAAGGAAGCCTGATCCGATGCCTGCCACCGCCTCCATGACCGCCAACGACAGGGTTTCCATCGCGCTGGGAGAGGACGGCGTTGCGCTGGTGCGCCTCAACCGCCCTGACAAGATGAACGCGCTTGACCCTGAAATGTTCGCACGCATCATCGAAGCGGGCAGCACATTGCAGCGCATGAAGGGCCTGCGCGTAGTGGTGCTTTGCGGTGAGGGCCGGGCGTTCTGCGCCGGGCTTGACCTTGCCAGCTTCACCCGCACGCCAAGCGAGGACGAGCCATCGCTGACCGAACGGACATATGGCAATGCCAACAAGTTCCAGCAGGTGTCGATGCAGTGGCGCAAACTGCCGGTGCCGGTGATCGCGGCGGTGCACGGCGTATGTTTCGGCGGCGGATTGGCGATCGCCAGCGGCGCGGATATCCGTATCGTCCACCCGGAAACGCGGATGTCGATCATGGAAATGAAGTGGGGGCTGGTGCCCGACATGGGCGGCTTCGCGCTCTGGCGCGGGTTGGTGCGCGATGATGTGCTGCGCGAACTTATCTATACCAACCGCGAATTTTTGGGGGCGGAGGCGCAGGCTCTCGGCCTTGCGACCCATGTCGATGACAACCCGCTCGACCGCGCGCTGACCATTGCTCGCGAGATTGCCAATCGCAATCCCCACGCAATCCGCGCGGCCAAGCGGCTGCATGCGGGCATGATCGATCGCGATACCAATGCCATTCTGCTTGAAGAAAGCATCGAACAGCACGGCATCATGCGCAGCCGCAACCAGGTCGAAGCGGTGATGGCGGCAATGCAGAAGCGCAAGCCGGATTTCGAGGATTTGTAGACGGCGCGCGCTTACCCGAACACCGCCACGCACTGAACCCCGTCGAGCACCTGCCGCCCGTCCGCATCCCACATTCGCAGCCGTTCGGATGAATAGCCGCTATCGGCGTGCTGGCTGGCGTTCTCGGCCAGATACCAGCCGCCCGGCGAACGGGTTTCGGGGTCGAGCACATTGAACGACCAGTTGATTGAACTGATCGGGCCAATCCGACGCATCGCCCGCATCGCGCCCGGGGGCATGACGTCGCCCATCAGCACCAGTTTCGACACCGGGTCGAGATCGTGCTGTTCGGTCAGCCGCGCCCAGCGGCGCACGGTCGCGCCGTGATCTGCGCCTTTGACCTGACCATAGCGCAGTTCGAAATTGTTCTGGATGAAGCTTGGCCCCTGCCCGCCCATCGCCACCTCGTTGGCGTCAGGTGCGCCCGGCCAGCTTTCGGGCGGATCGGCGGGGCGCAGCGCATTCGCTTCGCGTCCTTCGCCAAACAGCCAGAAGGCCGAAAGCACCACCTTGCCATCGCACAGAATCTCGCTGCGCACCTGCGTGACGTTGCGCCCCTGCCGGATAATTTCGGCGGTAAGTGCAATGTCTTCGCCCACCGGCGCGACAAATGCGACCTGCGCGGCGCGCAGCGGCGGCAGGCCGGGAAAAGCGCGCGCCGCCATCGTATAGGCCACCAGCGCCGATGCCCCACCATACAGCGTGCGCCCCTGCATCCAGTCGGCGGCGTGGGCAAGGCGGGCAGGGCCGGGCTGGCCGGTGATGGGTTCAAGCAGGCTGGCAATGGTCATGCGCGCTGCTTTGCCGTGCGGTTTGCGTGGCGTCCAGATTGACGTTGCGTCAACCGATCCCCCAAGCCTTGCCCACGAAACACAGATTGCCAAGCCCGCAGCGAATCGCTAGTGCGCGCGCTCTGTTCGGGACGCATGCCCCGGATGGCTCGGCCCGATGGCGGAGTGGTTACGCAGAGGACTGCAAATCCTTGCACGCCGGTTCGATTCCGGCTCGGGCCTCCACCTTTGCATTGCGCGCATTGCCCCCCGCAATTAGGGCAGCACGCGTATATGCCGCTTTAGCTCAGTTGGTAGAGCATCGCATTCGTAATGCGGGGGTCACAGGTTCGAGTCCTGTAAGCGGCACCATTTCCCTGTTTTCTGATATCGCCGGACGTTTGAAATTCCCATGTTTTTATGGGATTTAATGGCTCCCGGCATCGGCTGGCGTTCCTGCTGGTGCCCCCAAATCCACGCGATCCGGGGGCACTTTTGGGGTGGCTCGCGGGCTTACAGGTTCAACGGGCCGTGCTGGATATGCGGCAGCACGTGGCGGGCGAACATGTCGGCTTCCTGCGCGTGGGGATAGCCTGACAGGATGAACGCTTCGATCCCCTCGGCCTGATAGGCGCGCAGTTTGGCCAGCACCTGATCGGGCGTGCCGACGATTGCCGCCCCGCAACCTGACCGCGCCCGGCCGATCCCGGTCCACAGATTTTCTTCGACGAAGCCATCGCCATCCGCCGCGCTGCGCAATTCCTGCTGGCGCTGGACGCCGTAATTCTTGGCGTCGAGCGATTTTTCGCGGATCGCGCGGCCTGCGTCATCATCCAGCTTCGACAGCAAGCGATCGGCATAGGCGCGCGCTTCATCCTCGGTTTCGCGCACGATCACGTGGGCGCGGTAACCGAACTTGAGTGTCCGGCCATAGCGCGCCGCTCGTTCGCGCAGGTCGGCGATGTTTTCGCGCACCTTGTCCATCGTGTCGGGCCACATCAGATAGACGTCGCACGCCTCGGCGGCGCATTCGCGCGCTTCGTGTGACAACCCGCCGAAATAGAACGGCGGACACTTGCCCGACAGCGTGGTGATGCGCGCCGGATCGAGCTTCATCTGGAAGAACTCGCCCTGAAAATCGAGGTGTTCGCCGTTCAGCAGCGTGCGCACGATCTTCATGATTTCGGTGCCGCGGCGGTAACGCGGGCCGCTTTCCATCTTTTGGCCCGGCAGATCGGAGGAGATGATGTTGACGTTCAGCCGCCCACCGGTGCCTGCCGCATTGGGGCCAAGGATGCGGTCAAGCGTCGCAATCCGGCGCGCCAGTTGCGGCGGCCAGTCTTCGCCCATCCGGGTCGCCCACAACAGCTTGATCCGCTGCACCTGCGTTGCCACAGCAGCGGCGAAGATGGTGGTATCTAGGCCCAACTGATAGCCCGAAGGCAGCAGGATGTTGTCGAACCCGCCTTCTTCGGCGCGCAGCACGATGTTGCGACAATGCTCCCAGCTGGATTGCAGATATTTGTCGGGCACGCCGAGAAATTCGTAATCATCATCGCACAGCGCGGAAAACCACGCGATTTCGCATTGTTGGGTCATTTCCGGTTCCTCATCCAACTTCCGTTCGCCCTGAGCTTGTCGAAGGGCCGTTCTTCACTTCATGCTTCCCGCGCATCCTCAAGAAGGACGGTGCTTCGACAAGCTCAGCACGAACGAGGTGGGGTTCATGATCAGGGCAGTGGCACTCCACGCGCGGCGATCAGCACCGCATACCAATCCTGCCGCGTCCAGCGCACGCTCAGCGCCGCCGCGCCCTCGGCAATCCGGCCCGCGTTCTGCGATCCGATGATCGGGATGATCCCCGCCGGATGCGCCATCAGCCAGCTATAGGCGGCAACCGTGCGCGACACCCCTTGCGCGTTTGCCACCGCGTCCAGCGCAGCCGCCACCGCCTTGTCACGCGGCGTTTCGGGCGCGGTCAGCAACCCGCCTCCCAGCGGCGACCAAGCCATCGGGGTGAGGCCGAGCATCATCGCCTGATCCAGCTCGCCATTTTCAAAGCAGGTGATACGCAGCGGGCTGATTTCGGGTTGGGTCGTCACCAGCTTGTGGTCAAGAAAATGGTTGAGCGCGGCGGTCTGCGCCATCGTGAAATTCGACACGCCCAGGCTGCGCACCTTGCCCGATGCCACCGCATCATCGAGCACGCGGGCGACCTCTTGCGGGTGGGCGAGGATATCGGGGCGGTGGATCTGCCACAGATCAACGTGATCCACCTTCAGCCGGGTGAGCGAATCATCGATCGCCTTGCGCAGATAATCCGAGCTCTGATCATAGGGCAGCGGGGGCAGGATCCCGCCCTTGGTGGCCAGCACCATTCGCCCGCGCAAGCCGGGTTCGGCAACCAGTACTTCACCCAGCAGCGCCTCGGCATCGCCAAACCCGGTGGTCCCATCAGGTCTTGGGCCATCAAAGCCATAGATGTCGGCGGTGTCGAGGAACGTGATCCCGGCATCGAGCGCCGCGTGCACCAGCCGCGCTGCATCGACCGCAGTGCGCCCGTTTTCAGCGAGGCGCCACATGCCCCAGGCAATCGGTGACACCGCAATGCCGCTATGGCCAAGTGTGCGGGTGGCGGGGGGAAGGGGCAATTCACTCATGAGATGGTCCTTTGGGCGGAGCGACAGAGGCGCGCTCCACCAGAGTGTGGGGCAGGCGGCGATGGTTGATATCTCCGCCCGCAATCAGAATTTCAGTGGCGGTGCGCGCCAGTTCGGCCATCGGTTGGCGGATGGTGGTTAGCGGCGGCCAGACCGTGCGGGCCAGCGTGGTATCATCGAAACCGGCGACCGAAAGTTCGGCGGGCACGTTGATTCTGCGATCATGCGCCACGGCCAGAACGCCAGCCGCCATATCGTCATTCGAGGCAAAGATCGCGGTGGGCCGATCAGGCAGATCGAGTAATGCACGCGCGCTGCGCACACCCGAGTCGAAATCAAATTCGCCATCGACAACCAGATGCGGTTCAAACGGAATGCCCACCCGGTCAAGCGCGCGGCGATAACCGAACAGGCGATCATCCGATGCCATGTGATTGGTGTGGCCTTTGATAAAGCCGATGCGGCGGTGGCCGGCGTTGATCAGATGCGTGGTCATGTCGTCGGCGGCCTGCGCATCGTCCATGAACACCGAACTGGTCAGCGCATGGTTGGTCCCCGGCGATATCCGCACGAATGGTACGTCCATCGATTCAAGCGCGCGCAGCACCGGGTCGCAATCGGTCACGGGGGATGACAGGATGATCCCGTCGACGTGGGTTTCACTCACCAGCCCGCGCACCTGATCGCCCACGCGCGGGTCAGCCACGTCAACCGGCTGCGCCAGTAGGCGGATGCCGTTTTCGTGGCACACATCCCAGCACCCCTTCTGGATCTGGAACATGTAATAGGGGCTGTGATTGTCGTAGATCAGCGCCACCTGATTGGACTTGGCACCCGACAGTATGCGCGCGGCCACGCTGGGGCGAAAGTCCAGATCGGCCATCGCCTGTTCAACCTTGCCGCGCAGGGTATCGCTGACATAGGGGTGGCCATTGAGCACCCGGCTGACGGTTTTGACCGCCACCCCGGCGCGCGCGGCAACATCGCGGATATTGGCTCTGCTCATGCCCGATCGCCTCCGATATCGCGCAGCTGCGCAAACAGGGGCGCGAACACGCTGTCCGGACGGGTGAACACCGGCGGCTGACCCAGCGGCGCAGACACGTCATGCCAGCCGGGCGCAAAGGCCTCACCCGTCCACAGATGGCTCCATTCCTGTCCGCTATCACCCGGTAGATAGACCCGCCGCATCGCCGCCCCCTTTTCGATTACTGGTGCCACCATCATGTCGGCCCCATACAGGAATTGATCCTGAATCGTGAAAGTTTGGCGGTCTTGCGGATAGTGCAGAAACAGCGCGCGCATGGCGGGTAGGCCGCTGGCCTGCGCTTCGGCCACCAGCTGCGCCGCATAGGGAGCGAGCGCGGCGTGAATCCGGCTCCAGCGGACGAAGCCTGCGATCAGTTCGGGGGTTGAGTCGATCTGCAGGTTATCGTCAGGCCGGTTGCCCTCATGCGTGCGCATTACCGGGCTGAACGCGCCCAGTTCATACCAGCGCAGCAACAATTCGGGCTCACGCACATTGCCGAACAGGCTGGTATAGCCGCCAACGTCCGAATGGCTAAAGGCATTGCCGACAAGCCCGGATGACAGCGCGGCGGTGATCACCGTGCCGATGCCGTCATGGCGGCTGAAATCGACCGATTGATCGCCCGCCCACAACAATGGGCAATGCGCCTGCACCCCGGTATGCCCGGCGCGCATGAACCACAGCACATCGCCGCTGCGCCCGCGCGAGGCGACGGCGCGCGCGTTGACCTCGGCCCAGCGCACCGGCCAGCGGTTGTGTTCCTGCATCGGATCGCCATCGTGGAGCCTGAGATCGACCGGCATATATTCGCCAAAATCGGCCATCCATCCGTCCAGCCCGAAATCGAGCATTCGCTTGCCGATCACCTCCTCGGCGAACCAGTCCGCAGCCGCGGGGTTGGTGAAATCGACCACGCCCGCGTCGAACTCGCCGAAATCGACCAGATAGGGGGCGTCAGAATCCAGCCGGCGCGCGAAAAATCCCTTTGCCGCGGCTTCAGCGTAAAGCGGGCCATCAACCGCGAGATAGGGGTTCACATAGCCCATAAACCGGATGCCGCGCGCTTTCAGCGCGGCGATGCGATCGGGCAGGGCGGGATAGCGTTTAGGGTTCCATTGCCAGTCCCAGAACAGGCGGCGGCCAAAGCTGGTTTCGCGCAAGCCGACCCAGTCTTCGCACCACAGCCCCGATACGGCCGCGCCTGCATCGATCAGGCGTTCGAGCCGGTCAAAGCTGTTCGTCCCGTCTTTAAGCCCCACCATCGCGCCGCCGAGTGCCCATTCAGGCAGCGGCTGACGCGGGCCGAACCGCGCGCCCAACTGGCGCACCAGATCAGCAGGATCGCCCTCAAACAGATCAATCGCGACCTCGCCTGACCAGACGTGGATGCGCAGCCGTCCGGGCTCGGTCGCGTCCAGCTCGCAATAGTCGGCATTGGCGAGGCTCAGCGCCCAGCCCGCCGAACACAGCACCGTCGGTTCGGGGTAATTGGTGGTCCAGTAATCCCCGCCCGCAAACGAGCCATCGGCGCTGGCCTGATCGGTCAGTGCTGTGCCGGGTTCGCGCCCGACGCCCGGCTCGCTCGTCCAGATCGGAAAGCGGCGGCCATTGAGCGCAAGATAGCTCATCTGCTCTCCGCCGCCCCACAGCACATCACCCGCGCCGAGGTTGAAATCGATGGTGATGCGATCATGCGGGGTCAGCGTCTTAAGGCTGAGCCGCCCGCCATCCGGCGCGATTCGCGCCGCCACCTGCGCGGTTTCATTGAGGCTGGAGAGCACAAACCCGTCACCAGCGCGGGCGCATTGGGTAAGTCGCGCTGCGGGACGCAGCCCATCGCCGAGCCGGAAATTGCCGCGCACCATCGCGACCTTTGGGTCGCCTGAACCGATTGCAATGGCAGGTAAACCAGACCTGTGACTGACAATAGAATGCCCGCCCAGCAACAGGGCGAATCCATCCTGAAGTGCAGCCAACTGCGACGCCAACGCCCTTAACTCCCCATATTGGTGCTTTCTGACACCGCTTGACATACAGCGACAGAAAGCGCAACTCAAGCGTCCAAAGATCGACCGCACGGGCGATGATCTGACGATCGTCAAATGAGTTGATCAGGTTTGAGGGGAGAGAGCAATATGTCCGTCACCACCAGAATTGCGCTTAAAGCGCTTGCAGTTTCCGCCAGTTCGCTGGCGCTGATGTACGCCGCTCCGGCGCTCGCGCAGGATGAAGCAGAGGACACCGGCGGCATTGCCGAAATCCTTGTAACTGCACAAAAAGTATCTGAAAATGTTCAGGATGTGCCGATTGCGATCACCGCAATCACCGCTGACCGACTCGAGCAAACCGGCACCACCAGCCTTGAAGGGCTGACCCGGCTGGTTCCATCGGTAACCTTCCGCAAGGGCACCACCAGCGCCAACAGCGCGATTGTGATGCGCGGCGTGGGCACGATCACTTTCTCGATTGCTGCCGAACCCAGTGTGTCCACCGTTGTCGACGGAGTCGTGCTGTCACGTTCTGGTCAGGCGTTCATGGATCTTGTCGATCTCGAACGGATCGAAGTTCTGCGTGGGCCGCAGGGCACCCTGTTCGGCAAAAACGCTTCGGCGGGCCTCGTCAACATGGTTTCCAAGGGTGGCACTGACACTCTGGAGGCTGAAGCGCGCGCCGAATGGTTTGAAGGCAATGAATATCGCCTTCGCGCGGCAATTTCCGGCCCGCTGGGTGAAAACCTCAGTGGCCGCATCACCGGATTTTACGGCACCTATGATGGCAACATCACCAACGTCTTCGGCGGGCAGGAAGAAGACGTGAACGGGTATGAACATTATGGCGCACGCGGGATCGTCGATTACGACAATGGTTCGGCAAAAATCCGCCTGATCGCTGATTACTTCAAGGCGGATGATGATTGCTGCGCCGATATCACCACGGTCAGCCGTGGTGCGGTGCTGGATGCCGAGCTTGGCCTGCCTGGCGGCGTGGCGCAGGGGCTCGATCAGCGCTACGTCAACCACAATCTGGTCACCGAGACCCGCGACGAACAGTGGAGCCTGACCGCATCGGGTGACTTTGATGTTTTCAACAGCCACACGCTGAGCTTTGTCGCGGGCTATCGCAACTGGAAAAACCGCGAAATTCGTGAAGGCGATTTCCTGCCGCGCGCGCTGGTCGGCACTGCTGAACTGCACGATGACGGCACGGTGAAGACCGAGCAATATTCGCTCGAAGTGCGGTTGGCGTCGGACACATCAGAGGACTTTTTCTATCAGGTCGGGGCATTTGCCTGGCGATCAGACAATGAGCAGCAGTTCACGCGCGAAGTCGTTACTTGCGCCAGTTCGACACTGCCGGTTGATCCGCTTACGGGCGGCCAGCCGTGCAACCTTGCGGACACGGTCAACACGATTTTCCCCACTGCAACTTCGGACAGCGATGTTACATCGGAAAACTATGCCGTGTTTGGTCAGGCAACCTACCGTTTCAGTGATATGATCGCGCTGACCGGGGGGCTGCGTTATACATGGGATGATCTGGAGTTTAGCCATTTCCGCGCTCCGGGCGTCAACGCTGCTACCGGCCTGCCTGCAACCGGGCCGGGCGTGTCGGGTAACCCGGCGGGCGGCACGATCGCCAGCGGCGGCAATGGCACGAACCTGTCAACCGGTTCCAGCACCAACGGCAACCTGTCGGGCAAGGCCGTTTTGCAGGTTTATGCAGCAGACGACATCATGCTGTATACCAGCTATACGCGCGGGTATAAGGGCCCGGCCTTCAACGTGTTTTTCAATCACACCGCTCCCAATAATGCGGTGCCGATCGATGCCGAGACCTCCGACGCATTCGAAGCGGGGATCAAATCGCAGTTCCTCGATAATCGCGTGCAGCTCAACCTTGCCGCGTTCACGGTTGAATATGATGGGTTCCAGGCCAACAATTTCGTCAATCTGAACGGCACGATCATCACCAACCTGACCAATGCGGGCACGGTCAAGACCGAAGGTTTTGAAGCCGATCTTGTCGTGGTGCCAGTCAGTGGGCTGACCCTGCGGGCAAGCAGCGCCTATGCCGATGCCAAGGTGAAGGAATTCAATCCCAATCCGATTACCAACGCGCCTGATGCCCGCAACGGCACCAGGCTCCCGCTGGCTCCCAAGTTCACCTATACTCTGGGTGCCAGTTACGAAGCCGACCTTGGCGGCTTTGGCCTGCATCTTGATACCGACTTCCGCCACTTGAGCTCGCAATTCTCCGATCTTGGTGAAAGCGGCCCGCTTGATGGCTACGGCATCTGGAACGCGTCAGTCGGTTTTTCGGATCCGGATGACAATTATCGCCTGACCTTCCATATCCGCAACATCACCGATGAAAGCTTTGCGCTGCTGAACGTTGGCAATGGCCAGCGTCTGCAAATCCCGCGTGAGGCGGATCGTTATGTCGGGGTCAGCCTGCGCGCCCGTATGTGATGGAGCGCCTTCTGGTCGCATGATAAGAACAGGGCCGCCAGAGCGATCTGGCGGCCCTTGTCTTGTCCGGCCACGCTTGTCCCGCCCCTCTTCTTCCAGCTAGGAGCCTGTGATGGCCGCACAATCTTCACCCCTGTCCAGCCGTCTGCGCTGGTCGCTGTTCACGGTGTTGTGCATCGCCGGGGTGTTCAACGCGATGGATCGCCCGATCATCGCCATCCTCAAACCCGACATGATGGCGGATTTCGGCTGGAGCGACAGTGATTTCGGTGATCTGGCGGCGGTCACGCAATTTTCCGCAGCCTTTGCGTTTCTGTTCACCGGCTGGCTGGTTGACCGGCTGGGCGTGAACCGTTCGATGCAGGTCGGCGCATCGGCGTGGAGCGTGGCTGCGATGGCGCATGGCTGGGCGATAACCACGTGGCAGGTGGTGACGGCGCGGATCGGGCTGGGGCTGACAGAGGCGGTGCAGACCCCGCTGACCATCAAGACGGTGGCGACGCTGTTTCCGCCGAACCAGCGATCCTTCGCGTTCGGGTTTGCGACGATGCTGGCGGGTGCTGGCACGATTGCGATGCCGTTCGTGATCCCGGCGCTGGCGTTGACAGTGGGCTGGCGCGGCGCGCTGGTGGCGGGCGGGATCGGCGGGTTCATTTCGCTGCTCGCATGGATTTGGCTCGCGCGCGGGCTCAGCCAGCTGCGCGAACGCACCGTTGACGAAGCACCCACTGATAGCGGCGGCGACGCCGCCGGATACGGCCCGATCCTGACCAACCGCAAGACCTGGGCCATCGTCGGGGCCAAGGCGTTATCCGACATGACGTGGTGGTTCATCAATTTCTGGTTGGCGGATTATTACCGCAAGGAGTTCGGCCTTTCGACGATCGAACTGGGCGTGCCGCTGGCGATTGCCTTTGCCGGATCGGGGCTGGGCGCGTTGCTGGCGGGTTGGGGATCGACCCGGCTGCTTGAACGCGGCTGGGGGGTCAACCGCGTGCGCAAGGGGGTGATGCTGATATCGGCGCTGATGGTGGCGCCGCTGCCATTGGTGCTGGAGCTTAATTCGTTCTGGCCGGTGGCCTGCATGATCGGCGTGGTGATGGCGGGGCATCAGGGCTTTTCGCTGTCGCTCTTCTCAACCATCACCGATGTTGTGCCCAATGCCAAGGTGGGCCGGGTAACGGCATTTGGCGCATTCATGGGCAATATGGGCGGGGTGGCGATCAGCCTGATCGCGGGCCGGGTGCTGGATGCCGGGTTCGGGTTCGTGCCGCTGTTCGTGTTCGCGGCCAGCTCCTATCTGATTGCGTTGGCGTGGTTCCAGTGGCTATTGCCAACCATCCGCCGCGATGAAGGCGCGCTGGGCGCGGCTGTATGAGCGGTGCGGTTGCATTCAGATGGTGTGCGGCCTAATGGTGTGACACCGTAGGACAGAAAACATGGGCGAGGCTTTCCGGAACACGATGCGCATGGTCAGTTTGACATGATCGACAAGCGGCGGCCTGACTTTGATGCCTATGCGGGCGATCTGTTCGGGGAAATCATGCTGGCCGATACGGCCGCGGCGGCCCCGGCGGCGGCGCGCGAGCCGCTTTCCCGGTTCGTGCCCGGTCTGGCAATCTGCATTATCGCCAGCGCCGCTGCCGCGTGGCTCAGCCAGAATTATGGTGTCCCGGTCATCCTTGCCGGTCTGTTGATCGGGCTTGCGCTCAATTTCGCGGCTGGTGATGCGCGCACCCATGCGGGGCTGGACGCCGCATCGCGCCATGGTCTCAGGGTCGGGATCGTGCTGCTCGGCTTTCAGGTGACAGCGATGCAGGTGGCCGCGATGGGGGCGGTGCCGTTTCTCGGCCTTGCGTTGGTGATGTCGGCGGCGGTAATCGCCGCGCTGCTGGCGGCGCGGGCCACCAGACAAAGCGCGTCGGTGGGGCTGTTGGCGGGCGGCGCGACGGCGATCTGCGGCGCGTCTGCGGCGCTGGCGCTGTATGGCGTGATCGGGCGCGAACGGATCGATCAGGCGCAATTCACGCTGACGCTGGTGATTCTGGCTGCGGCATCGGCAATTGCGCTGACCACCTATCCGGCGCTGACCCAGATGCTGGGTTTCAACGATGCGCAGGCGGGATTTCTGGTCGGCGCGTCGATCCATGATGTCGCGCAGGCGATCGGCGCTGGCTTTGCCGTGTCCGATTCCGCCGGGGCGCAGGCGACCGTGGTCAAACTGACCCGGGTGGCGTTGCTGGCCCCGCTGGTGACACTGGCGGCGCTGTGGATTGCGCGCGCGCATCCGGTGGCGGATGCAGGCACGGGTGCGCGGGTGCCGATGCTGCCGGGCTTCATTCTCGCTTTCCTTGCGCTGGTCGGGGTCAATTCATTGCTCAGCTTGCCCGCCGTGGTTGCGGACAATGCGCTGATCGCGTCCAAGACGCTGCTGCTGCTGGCGGTGACTGCAACCGCGATGCGCACTCGCACCGATCTGCTGCTGCAACTGGGCTGGCGCTCGGTTATGCCGGTGCTGGCGGCGACCATCGCTTCGCTTGGCGTGGCGCTGGCCTTTGCGAAATGGGCGGTGTGATGGAACAGACCTATGATCTTGCGGTAATCGGCGGCGGGGTGAACGGCGCAGGGATCGCCCGCGATGCCGCGGGGCGCGGGGCGCGGGTGCTGCTGCTTGAACGCGGCGATCTGGCTGAGGGCACCTCGTCATCGTCGACCAAGCTGATCCACGGCGGGCTGCGCTATCTTGAGCATTATGAATTTGCGCTGGTGCGCGAATCCTTGAGCGAACGCGAAGTGCTGTGGGGCATTGCCCCGCATATCATCTGGCCTTTGCGGTTCATCCTGCCGCACCGCCCCGGCCTGCGCCCGCGCTGGCTGCTGCGGCTGGGGTTGTTCCTGTATGACCATATCGGCGGGCGCAAGCACTTGCCGCCCACGCAGTCGGTGAAGTTGGCCAACCACCCGGCGGGCGCGCCGCTAAAACCCGAATATACCCGCGCCTTTGCCTATTCGGATGGCTGGGTCGATGATGCGCGTCTGGTGGTGCTGAACGCACGCGATGCGGCGGATCGCGGCGCGGATATCCGCACCCGCTGCGAAGTGACGGCGCTCACCCGGCAGGGCGATAGCTGGCTGATTACCGCTGGCGGCGAACAGTTCCGGGCGCGCTGTGTGGTCAACGCCGCCGGGCCGCGCGTGCTGGACGTGCTAGGACAGGCGGGTGAACCGACCAGCCAGCGGATGCGGTTGGTGCGCGGTTCGCATATCGTGGTGCGCAAGATATTCGACCACGATTTCGCCTATTTCTTCCAGCTGCCCGATGGGCGCATCTTCTTTGCCATCCCCTATGAACAGGATTTCACCCTGATCGGCACCACCGATGTCGATCACACCGCCGGGCTGGATGAGGTGCGCGCCAGCGCCGATGAAATCGCTTACCTGTGCGCAGGAGCCTCCGAATATTTCCGCACCCCGATCACGCCCGATGATGTGGTGTGGACCTATTCGGGCGTGCGCCCGCTGGTCGATGATGGTTCGGGCAGGCCCGAGGCGGCGACGCGCGGTTATCGCTTTGAACTAGATGGCGGCGCAGGTGAGGCACCGCTGCTGTCGGTGTTCGGCGGCAAGATCACCACCTACCGCCACCTCGCCTCCGAAGCGATTGAACGCCTCGCGCCGCTGTGCCCTGCACTCGATGGCCCGGAATGGACGCACGGCGCGCCGCTGCCCGGCGGTGATTTCGGGCGTGATGAAGCCCCGGCCAAAGCGCGCGAACTGGCCGATGCCTACCCCTTCATCGGCCCGCAACAGGCAGCGCGCCTGATCCGGCTATACGGCACCCGCGCATGGGCAATCCTTGGCGCGGCTACCAACCCGGCCGATCTGGGCGAGGATTTCGGTCACGGGCTGACCGCTACTGAAGTCGATTATCTGATCGATACCGAATGGGCGCGCACTGCCGAGGATGTGTTGTGGCGGCGCACCAAGCTTGGCCTGCATTTCACGCCGGAACAAACCGCGCGGCTGGCCCAATATATCACCGAAAGGACGGCATTATCATGACCACCATCGTGGCCCTTGGCGGCACGGTCAATCCCGGCAGCACGACCGAACAGGTGCTGCGGCTTGCCGCCAGCATTGCGGCTGGCGAAGGGGCGACGGTGCAGGTGTTCGGCGGCGAATATCTCACCGCGCTGCCGCACTATCTCGGCCCGACGCATGATGCGTCATGCGGGGCGGAAATGGTTGCCGCCGTGCGTGAGGCCGATGGATTGCTGATCGCTGCGCCCGGCTACCACGGCACTATCTCCGGCGTGGTCAAGAACGCGCTCGATTACCTTGAAGATCTCGCCCGCGATGAACGCCCCTATCTTGATGGGCGCGCGGTTGGTCTGATCGCGACCGCGTTTGGCGATCAGGCGTCGATGAGCACGCTGTTGACGATGCGCGCGATCACCCATGCCCTGCGCGGCTGGCCGACCCCGATGGGCGCCACCATCCGCACCTATCGCGGACTGTTTTCGCCCGATGGCGAATGCCTGGATGAACGCGCGCGCGGGCAATTGGAGCTGGTGGGCAAGCAGGTGGTGCTGGGCGCACGCAGCTTTGCCGCCGGGAGGGAGCTGCGGTGAACGCCGATACTGCTTTCGATCAGGCATTGGCCGATATTGCCGCAGGCCGGATCGTGGTGCTGGCGGGCGACCGGCTGCGTGGCGGCGATCTTGATCTGATGATCGCTGCCCGCCACGTCACCCCCGCAGCGATCAATTTCATGGCCACTCACGGGCGCGGGCTGATCTGTCTGTCGATCACGCCAGAACTGGCCAAGCGGCTGAGCCTGAGCCTGATCAATCCGGGAACGCATCGCCAGACCGGGCGGCCCTTTGCCCGATCGATTGAAGCGGCGAGCGGGGTTTCCACCGGCATTTCCGCCGCTGACCGCGCCCACACGGTCGCAGTCGCGATTGCGCCGGGATCAAGCGCGGCCGATATCCATTCGCCCGGCCATGTCTTCCCGCTGATTGCGCAGACAGGCGGGGTGCTGGCGCGGCCTTCGGCGGTTGAGGCGTCGATTGAACTGGCGCGGCTGGCAGATGCTGGCGATGCGGCGGTGATCTGTTCGATAATGCGCGATGATGGCGAAATGGCGCGGATCGATGATATTGGCGATCTGCTGCGCGATCACGGGCTGGCGGTGGCCGATATTGGCACCTTGCTCGCGCGGATCGAAAACGCGGGCGCAGAAAGGGCGTGACGATGGCGGACGGCAAAGATGCGAATGGCACGGCGCGATCCCGGTTGACCCGCCGTGCGTTGCTGGCCGGAGCGGGCGGCGGTGTATTGGCCGCGCCGGTGCTGGCACAGCGCCTGATCGGTGACGGGATGATCGACCTCGGCCTGCCCGGCGGGCCGAGCGAGCGTCCGCTTACCCCGCGATTTCCGGGCAAGGGCGAAATGGTCGTCCATCGCGTCCGCCCCCCGGTGCTCGAAACCCCGATGGCGGTGTTCGATCAGGGCACGATCACTCCCAATGACCGGTTCTTCGTGCGCTGGAACTGGGACATGCCGACCCAGATCAACGCCGCTGCACACCGCGTGGCGGTGGGCGGCGCGGTGCGGCAGCCGGTGTCGCTGACGCTGGATGATATCGCCAATGCGGGCGATCATGTCGATGTGGTCGCGATCAACCAATGCGCGGGCAATGGCCGCGGGTTTTCACAGCCGCGCGTCACCGGAGGCCAGTGGGGCAATGGCGCGATGGGCTGCGCGCGCTGGACCGGGGTGCGGTTGAAGGATGTGCTGGCCAAAGCAGGCGTGGCCGATGGCGCCGCGCGCGTGCGCTTTGCCGGGCTGGATGTGCCGATGGTGGACGGCGCGCCGCAATTCATCAAATCGATCCCGATCGATATCGCCATGCGCGATGATGTGCTGGTGGCATGGGGCATGAACGGCGAACCGCTGCCGCTGCTGCACGGATACCCGCTGCGGATCGTGGTGCCGGGGTGGTTTTCGACCTATTGGGTCAAGATGCTCAGCACCATCGAAGTGCTGACCGGCGATGATGATAGCTACTACGTCGCCAAGACATATCGGGTTCCGGTTGCCCCGGTAACGCCGCAGGACAAGGGTTTCGAAACGGTCCCGGTCAGCGTCATGCCGCCGCGCTCCTTCATCACCAGCCATGCCGATGGCGCGATCATCGCGCTGGGTCAGCCGTTGGAACTGCGCGGGATTGCGATGGGCGGCGACGCGGCGCTCGCCAAAGTCGATCTGGTGGGTGCGGGGCTGGAATTGCCGTGCGAACTTGGCCCGGATGAAGGCACATACGGCTTCCGGCGCTGGTCGCTGCGCATTCCTGAAGTGACCGGCGATCTGACGCAAATCGGCGCGCGCGCCACCAATGCCAACGGGATAACGCAGCCCGCCGAACAGGCGTGGAACCCGAGCGGCTATGCCCGCAATGTCATCGAACGTATCAGCTTGAGGGCGCAATGAAACATTGGGCGATCATCCTTGCAGTCCTGTTGGCAGGCTGTGACAGCAGGCCGGACGTGGTGTTTGCCGATGCGGCGATTACCTTGCCCGATGATCCCGCCGAACTGCCACCCGGCCCCGGCTTGCAGGCGGTGGTGGAAAATTGCACAGCCTGCCATTCGCCATCAACCATGCTGCAACAGCCGCAGGTTCCGCGCGCGAAGTGGGAATCGATCATCGGCAAGATGATCGAGACCTACAAGGCCCCGGTGGATGAAAAGGCGATCCCCGACATCGTCGACTATTTCGTCGCGGTGCAGGCCGCGCAGGCTACCAACCCCGGCGGGTCGGCGGCGGGGCAGTGATTTAGCGTCGCTGGCCGCGCATTTGGCGCGAATCCCTGCAGGGACGATTTACACATATAAAAATATCTTTATATGATATCTGCGATGGTGATCGAGGATATCTTCAAGGCGCTGGGCGATCCGACCAGGCTACGCATTGCGCGGCTGCTGGGCACGATGGAACTGGCGGTGGGCGAATTGGCGCAGGTGCTGGGGCAAAGCCAGCCGCGCGTATCGCGCCACGTTGGCATTCTGTGCGATGCGGGGCTGGCCGAACGCCGCCGCGAAGGCAGCTGGGTGTTTCTGCGGCAAGCCGATGCCGAAGGCGCCGCCGCGCCGATCATCGAAGCCGCGCAGGCGCTGTTAGCGATTGCCGAATCCGCAGAGCCTGCCTTTGCCGAATTGTGCGAGGTTGACCGGCGCAAACTCGCCGCGATCCGCGCCGCGCGTGAGACAGCAGCGGAAGTCTATTTCGCGCGTCACGCCAGCGAATGGGATGATCTGCGCGCGCTCCACAGTCCTGATGCCGAAGTTGAGCAGGCGCTAGCCGCTGCGCTTGCCGATGCGCCGCTGGGCGCGGTGCTCGATATCGGCACCGGCACCGGGCGCATGGCGGAACTGTTCGCCGGACAGGCCGAACGCATCGTCGCGCTCGACAAGAACCTCGAAATGCTGCGGGTGGCGCGGGCGAAACTGCAACACCTGCCGACCGCGCAGATCGAATTGGTGCAGGGTGATTTTGCCGATTTGCCGCATGGCGATGCCAGTTTCGATACCGTGCTGCTGCATCAGGTGCTGCATTTCGCCACCGATCCCGCCCCGGCGCTGGCCGAAGCGGCGCGGGTGCTGCGCGCAGGCGGGCGCATTGCAATCGTCGATTTCGCCAGCCACGACCACGAGGAACTGCGCACCCGCCATCAGCACGCGCGGCTGGGCTTTGGGAATCGCCAGATGGCCGATCTGTTGCGCGCCGCCGGGTTTACCGCGGCCGCGCCAATCGCGCTCGAAGGGGGCGAGTTGATCGTCAAGATCTGGATCGCCAAACGCCGCGCAGATGCCGCTTCCAGAACCGCCGCCACGGAAACCGCCCGATGACCCCGACCCTCGACCAGCTTCACGAATACCGCACCGCCACCGATGCGCCGCTGTTTTCCGGTCTTCCCGGCGACGTGGCAGTGAGCTTTGAATTCTTCCCGCCGAAAAGCGAAAAGATGGAAGCGCAATTGTGGGACGCGGTGACACAGTTGAAACCGCTCGGCCCCAGCTTTGTCTCGGTCACTTACGGCGCGGGCGGATCGACGCGTGAACGCACCCACGCCACGGTTGCGCGGATCATCGCCGAAGCTGGATTGCCCGCCGCCGCGCACCTCACCTGCGTGGCTGCGTCAAAGGCGGACATCCGCGAAGTGGCGGAACAATATTGGGACGCTGGCGTGCGCCATATCGTCGCGCTGCGCGGCGATGCAGGTGAGCCCGGCGCGCCCTTCACCCCGCACCCCGAAGGCTATGCCAGCGCGGCAGAGCTGGTCGCAGGGCTGAAGGACATCGCCGATTTCGACATTTCGGTCGCCGCCTATCCCGAAACCCACCCCGATGCGACAAGCCCGCAATCCGACATCGATAACCTGAAGCGCAAACTGGACGCAGGGGCATCCCGCGCGATCAGCCAGTTCTTCTTCTCCGCCGAAACTTTCTTCGCTTTCCGCGATCAATGCGCTGCGGCAGGCATCGATGCGCCGATCCTGCCGGGCATCCTCCCTGTCACCAATGTCGCGCAGGCGCGCAAATTCGCTGGCGCCTGCGGGGCGGCGATCCCGGCGTGGATGGACGGATTGTTCGAAGGGCTGGATGAAAAGCCCGCCGCGCGCCAACTGGTCGCCGCCACAGTCGCCGCAGAACTTTGCCGCCGCCTTTATGCAGGGGGCGTGCGCGATTTCCACTTCTACACCCTCAACCGCCCCGAACTGGCCTATGCGATTTGCCACCTGCTCGGCAAACGTCCTGTTGGAGAAGCCGCATGAGCGCGCGTGAACGTCTGCTCGCCGCCACCAAAGACCGTGTGCTGATCTTTGACGGCGCATTCGGCACGCAGATCCAGAACCGCAAATTGAGCGAGGCGGATTACGCCGGCACCCTTGGCCTGCCCGCCGATCAGAAGGGCAATAATGATATCCTCGCGCTGACCCGCCCGGATGTGATTGCGGATATCACGCGGGCCTATCTGGACGCGGGATCGGACATTGTCTCGACCAACACCTTTTCGGCCAACGCGATCAGCCAGGCCGATTACAAGGCCGAACATCTGGTTGCGGACATCAACATCGCCAGCGGCAGAATCGCGCGCGCTCTGGCGGATGAATATGCGGCGAAGGACGGCAAGCCCCGGTTCGTTGCAGGCGCGATCGGGCCGACCAACAAGACGCTGTCCTTAAGCCCCGATGTCGAAGACCCCGGTTTCCGCGAAATCACCTTCGATGAACTGGTCGCGGTTTATAAAGATCAGGCCGCCGCACTGATTGAAGGCGGGGTTGACTTTATCCTGATCGAAACCGTATTCGATACCTTGAACGCCAAGGCCGGGGTCATGGCGGTCAAGCAGTTGGAGCGTGACACCGGGCGCGACATTCCGCTGATGATCTCGATGACGCTGACCGATCTTTCGGGCCGCAACCTGTCGGGCCATACGGTCGAGGCATTCTGGTATGCGGTGCGCCATGCCAAGCCGCTCACCATCGGCCTCAATTGCAGCTTTGGTGCTGAACAATTGCGCCCGCACGTCAAGGTGCTCTCGCAGATCGCCGATACGCTGTTGATGATCTATCCCAACGCGGGGCTACCCAACGAGCTGGGCGAATATGACGAAGCGCCGGAGACGACCGCCGGGCTAGTGGCGGATTGGGCCGATCACGGACAGGTCAACATCCTTGGCGGGTGCTGCGGATCGACGCCTGACCATATCGCCGCGATTGCCAAGGCGGTGGCAGCATCGAAACCCCGCGAAGTGCCGCATCCAGCGCCTGCCATGCGGCTGGCGGGGCTTGAGCCGTTCACAGTTGCGGCCTGAATTGACCTGAAAGACAAGCAAGTGACCCAGCCATCCTCCGCGCGCTTCATCAATATCGGTGAACGCACCAACGTCACCGGCAGCGCCGCGTTCAAGAAGCTGATCATGGCGGGCGATTACGCCGCTGCGGTCGAAGTCGCGCGCCAGCAGGTCGAAAATGGCGCGCAGGTGATCGATGTCAACATGGATGAAGGGCTGCTCGATGCGGTCCACGCGATGACCACCTTCCTCAAACTGATCGCTGCCGAACCCGATATCGCCCGCGTGCCGGTGATGATCGACTCATCGAAATTCCATGTGATCGAGGCGGGGCTGAAATGCGTTTCTGGCAAGCCGATCGTCAATTCGATCAGCATGAAGGAGGGCGAGGCGCAGTTCCTCGAACAGGCGCGCATCTGCATGGATTACGGCGCGGCGGCGGTGGTGATGGCGTTCGACGAGGTTGGGCAGGCCGATACCCGGCAGCGCAAAATCGACATCTGCAAGCGCGCCTATGATCTGCTGGTGGGCGAAGGCTTCCCGCCTGAAGACATCATCTTCGACCCCAATATTTTCGCGGTGGCGACGGGGATTGAGGAGCATGACCGCTACGGCCTCGATTTCCTTGAAGCGGTGAAGGAAATCAAGGCGCAGTGCCCCCACGCCAAGACGTCCGGCGGGCTATCGAACCTGTCGTTCAGCTTTCGCGGCAATGAAACCGTGCGCCGCGCGATGCATTCGGTTTTCCTCTATCACGCGATCCCGGCGGGCCTCGACATGGCAATTGTCAACGCGGGGCAATTGGACGTTTACGACCAGATCGACCCGACCCTGCGCGATGCCTGCGAGGACGTGATCCTCGCCCGCCGGTCAGATGCGACCGAGCGCCTGATCGACCTTGCTGAAAGCTATAAGGGCAAATCGGTCGCCGACGAAAAGGCCGCCGAGGAATGGCGCGGCTGGCCAGTTGAACGCCGGCTCGAACATGCGCTGGTCAAGGGCATCGACGCCTATGTGGTTGAAGACACCGAAGAAGCCCGCGCCGCGCGCGCGGCCAATGGCGGCCGCCCGATCGAAGTGATCGAAGGCCCGTTGATGGACGGCATGAACGTGGTTGGCGACCTGTTCGGTTCTGGCAAGATGTTCCTGCCGCAAGTCGTCAAATCCGCGCGCGTGATGAAGAAGGCGGTCGCGCACCTGATCCCCTTTATCGAGGCCGAGAAAGACCTGCTGCCTGAGGAAGAGCGCAAGGCCAAGGGCAAGATCATCATGGCCACGGTCAAGGGTGATGTTCACGACATCGGCAAGAACATCGTCGGCGTTGTATTGCAGTGCAATGGCTATGACGTGATCGACCTCGGCGTGATGGTGCCGTGGCCGACGATCCTCGCCTCCGCCAATGACAACAAGGCCGACATGATCGGTCTGTCGGGCCTGATCACGCCCAGCCTCGACGAGATGGTAACAGTGGCCGAGGAAATGCAGCGCGCAGGGTTCACCATGCCACTGCTGATCGGCGGGGCGACCACCAGCAAGGTGCACACCGCGCTTCGGATCGACCCGGCTTACGAAGGCCCGGTGATCCATGTGCTCGATGCGAGCCGCGCGGTGGGGGTGGCGTCCAAGTTGCTGTCCGACACCCAGCGCGATGATTACGTCGCGCAGGTTGCGGACGAATACACCCACGTCCGCGATGCCCGTGCAGGCAGGTCGCAAAGCGTGCTGCTGAGCATTGATGAGGCACGCGCCAATTTCTACGATGCGTTCCTGTCAGATAAACCCGCCCCGCCGCAGCAACCGGGAGTGCACGTGTTCGATGACTGGTCGCTGGAGCACCTGCGCACCTTTATCGACTGGACGCCGTTCTTCCGTGCATGGGAACTCCACGGCAATTATCCCGGTATCCTGACCGATGATGTGGTGGGCGAAACCGCGACGCAATTATTCGCCGATGCCAATGCGATGCTCGACCAGATTATCGCCGAAAAATGGCTGACCGCGCGCGGCGTTGCCGGGCTGTGGCCCTGCGCGCGCGACGGGGATGATGTGACGATCCACCTCGCCGAACAGGAACAGCACGTGCGCCTGCCGTTCCTGCGCCAACAGGTAAAGAAAAGCCGTGACCGGGCAAATATGTGCCTTGCCGATTTCATCGACCCCAATGGCGACTGGATTGGCGGGTTTGCGGTCGGCATTCACGGGATCGAGCCGCACAGCGCGCGGTTTCAGGCCGACAAGGATGATTATTCCGACATCTTGCTGAAAGCCTTGGCGGACCGGTTCGCTGAGGCTTTTGCCGAGGCGCTGCACCAGCACGTGCGCACGACATTGTGGGGCTACGCGCCGGGCGAACAACTCACCTGCGAGGCATTGATCAAGGAGCAATATCGCGGCATCCGCCCCGCGCCGGGCTATCCTGCGTGCCCTGATCACTCGCTGAAACCGATCCTGTTCGATCTGCTCGATGCGCCGGCGAACGCTGGGCTGACCCTGACCGAAAGCTTTGCCATGTGGCCGACGGCGGCGGTCAGCGGCTTTTATTTCGGCCACCCGGAATCGCAATATTTCGGGGTGGCGCGCGTGGGCCGCGATCAGGTGGAAGATTACGCCGCGCGGCGCGGGGTTGATCTGGCGACGGTGGAGCGCTGGCTGCGGCCGAACCTCGATTGATCGGGCTTACGCCGCCGCGCGCACCCGTTCTCCCAAGCGTTTGAGCAAGGGCGTCGCCAGCGGCGTCGTCAGCATCGTGCTCGCCACCGCCATCAGCAGCAGCGCGGTGAAGGTGGTGGGGGTGATGATCGCCTTGTCGAGCAGGATGTTGGCAAAGATAATCATGATCAGCGCCTTGGTCTGCAATAGCCAGCCGATCAGGCTTGCCTCGGCGCGGCTCCAGCCGAGCACGCTCCCGGCAATGTGCACGCCCGCCAATTTGCCCCCCACTGCCGCCACCAGCAGCAGCGCCGCCGCGCCGAACACCGCCAGCCCGCCGCCCTGCCATTCGGTGCGCAAGCCTGTGGACAGGAAGAACACCGGCATCACCGTCAAAAGCACGACATTGCGGAAGCGGTCCATCGCCTCATGCCCGAACCATTTCGCGTCGAGCACCATGCCCGCCAGAAACGCGCCGACCATGAAGTGCAGCCCCGACCAGTCGCCTGCCAGCCCGCATAGCGCCAGCCAGATCAGCCCCACCGGCCAGCGGTCGCTTTCCGGTAGCCGCTTCATCAACCACCGCACCGCCAGCGCCGCGATCGCAAAGCCAAAAAGGAACAGCGCCTGCCGCCCGATCCGTTCCCAATCGAGCAGGATGATCGCCAGTACGCCCCAGATCGCGATATCATCCAGGCTGGCATAGCGCAGGATGCGCTGTCCGATGGGCTGGCGCAGAATCGCCAGCTTTTCCATGAACAGCACCAGAATCGGCAGCGCGGTGACGGCGCAGGCCATGCCCACGCCCAGCAGCACTTGCCAATAGTGCCCGTTTGCCCCGCGCCAGCCGGGAAATTGCAGGATGACGGCAGCGGCAATCGTGCCTGCGATCAACGGCACCGCCAGCGCCAGACCGGCGGTCAGCCCGGTTTCGCGCCGGTGTTTCCATGCCTGCGACAGATCGAGTTCGATCCCCGCGATCCACACGAACAGCATCACCGCCCACCACGCGACGCCATTGAGCGCGGTGATCACATCGGGCCGGAACACGAAGGCGTAGTAATCGGGGAACGCCGCGCCCAGCACGCCGGGGCCGAGCAGGATGCCGCCGACGATCTGCACCACCACCAGCGGTGCCCAGTAATCAATGCGCAATATCCGCCACACCAGCCACGGCACGGCGAAAATGATGGCAAGCGCGATCAGATAGATTTCGGTGAGGTTCATGGGCTTGCGTCTTTAGTCGGCGGCTTACCCGCAGGCAAATGCGATTGTCGCGGGGCAAACTGCGCCGTCCCCGATTGACGCAATGCAGCAAATCGCGCAAGCGCAAGGGGTCATCCGCATGGGAAGCGATTCTTGTGCGGGCGGACGAGCGGGAGAGCCCGTTGCCCCGGTCAAACGGGGCGCGGCGCCGAAGGAGCAACCGCCCCGGAAACTCTCAGGCCAATGGACCGCTCGGCTGCGTGACACTCTGGAAAGCGCCCCGGATGAATATCCGTGGCCACCGAAGGGGTAAGCCTTGCGCGCGTTTGCGCAGGGTCAGTCTCTCAGGTCACCCGACAGAGGGGGCAGGATCGTGGCGGTGCCGACAGGCCCGTCGGACTGCCGTATTCTGCCGGGAAGACCTCAAGTGACCGACCACGATATCCCAGAAGATTTTGACGAACATCTCGAAGACCTGCCGCTTGATCCGTTGCCGCTGGATGCGTGGCACCGGGAGCGGGGTGCGCGGATGGTGCCGTTTGCGGGCTATGACATGCCGATCCACTATGCCGGGCCGTCCGGGGGTATCGTCGCCGAACATAACTGGACGCGTGAGAACGCGGGTCTGTTTGATGTCAGCCACATGGGCCAACTGCTGTTGTCAGGCCCCGATCTGGATGCAGCGGTTGAAGCGGTGCTGCCGATTGATCTCTCCACGCTCAAACTCGGCCAGCAACGCTATTCGCTGCTGCTTGATGACGATGGCGGCGTGCTCGATGATCTGATGGTTTCGCGTTGGCCCGATGCGCTTTATCTGGTGGTCAACGGCGCGACCAAGTGGGACGATATCGGCACTCTGCGCGAAGCGCTGCCCGATGACATTACATTGAACCATCTGGATGAACACGCGCTGCTGGCCTTGCAGGGGCCCAAGGCGGCGGACGCGCTGGCGCGCCATGCCGTGGGCGAATATCCGCTGTCGGCGCTCACCTTCATGCGGTTTGGCCGCTTCACCATCGCGGGCCACGATGTCACCATCGCGCGGGCGGGTTACACGGGGGAGGACGGGTTCGAAATCTCGCTCCCCGCCGCCGCTGCCGAGGATATCGCGACGCTGCTCTGCGCCGAACCCGAAGTGCAACCGATCGGCCTTGGCGCGCGCGATTCGCTGCGGCTGGAGGCTGGGCTGCCGCTTTACGGCCATGATATGTCGCCCGACACATCGCCGATCGAAGCGGGCCTGATCTTCGGCATCAACAAGCGCCGCAGAACCGAGGGCGGCTTCCCCGGCGCTGACCGGATCATCCGTGAGATTACCGAAGGCACCGCGCGGCGCTGGGTCGGCCTCAGGATTGATGGCCGCCTGCCCGCCCGCGAAGGGGCCGAGGTGTTTGCGGGAAGCGACCACATCGGAACCGTCACCAGCGGCGGATTTTCGCCCACATTGGGCGCGCCCATCGCGATGGCTTACGTTGCGAGCGAACATGCCGCCATCGGCACCGCGCTTGAAGTCGAAGTGCGGGGCAAGCGACTTGCCGCCACTGTTTCACCGACACCTTTTGTCCCCCACCGCTATTTCAGAGGGAGCTGAACCATGACCCGTTATTTCACCGATGAACACGAATGGATCGACGTTGAGGACGGGATCGCCACCGTCGGCATCACCGAATATGCGCAGGGGCAATTGGGCGATATCGTGTTCGTCGAACTGCCCGAAACAGGCGCGCTGATCGAACAGGGCAAGGATGCCGCCGTGGTCGAAAGCGTCAAGGCGGCGAGCGATGTCTATGCCCCGATCACCGGCGAAATCACCGAAGTGAACCCCGCGCTGGAAGATGATCCCGCGCTGGTCAATACCGCGCCCGAAGATGACGGCTGGTTCTTCAAGATGACCATCGCTGACGAGGGTGAGTTGGACAAGCTGATGGATGAAGACGGTTACAAGGCCTTCGTCGAGGCGCTGTGACCGGCACGCCGCCCGCCGCCTGACATCACCCCCCCAACCACGGACACTGCACCGATGCGCTATCTTCCTCTCACCGATACTGACCGCAGCGCGATGCTCGAAAAAATCGGCGCGGCTAGCGTTGATGATCTGTTCGTCGACGTGCCTGCGGTCGCGCGGCTGGACGGCCCGATCCACGACCTGCCCATGCACGCGAGCGAGATGGCGGTGGAACGCCACATGAAGGCGCTGGCGGCGAAGAATCTGGTGGCGGGCGAGGTGCCGTTCTTCCTCGGGGCAGGGGCCTATCGCCACCACGTCCCCGCCAGCGTTGACGCAATCATTCAGCGCGGCGAGTTTCTGACCGCCTATACCCCGTATCAGCCCGAAATCGCGCAGGGCACCTTGCAGATGCTGTTTGAATTTCAGACGCAGGTCGCGCGGCTCTATGGTTGTGCGGTGGCGAATGCCTCGATGTATGACGGTTCGACCGCGTGCTGGGAAGCGGTGGCGATGGCGACCCGCGTCACCCGCCGCAGCCGCGCCGTGCTGTCGGGCGCGCTGCATCCGCACTATGCGCAGGTGGTGAAGACGATGGCGCAGTTCACTGGTGACACCATCGCCGATGCCATGCCCGCAATAACGCCGGAGCCCGATCTTGCCGGTCTGATCGCACGGATCGATGACGACACCGCCTGCGTGGTGGTGCAATATCCCGATATCCTCGGCCGGATCAGCGATCTTGCCCTGGTGGCCGAGGCCGCCCACGCCAAGGGCGCGCTGCTGGTGGTGGTGAATACCGAACCCGTGGCGCTTGGCGCGTGCAAGTCGCCCGGCGAAATGGGCGCGGATATCGTGGTGGGTGAGGGGCAATCGCTGGGCGTCGGGCTGCAATTCGGCGGGCCATACCTTGGCCTGTTCGCGGTGCGTGATCCCAAACACGTGCGCCAGATGCCGGGGCGACTGTGCGGCGAAACGACTGATGCCGAAGGGAAACGCGGGTTTGTGCTGACGCTCTCGACCCGCGAACAGCACATCCGCCGCGAAAAGGCGACGAGCAACATCTGCACCAATTCGGGCCTGTGCGCGCTGGCCTTCTCTGTCCACATGACGCTGCTGGGGGAGGCGGGGTTGCGCCAACTGGCGGCAGAAAACCACCGGCTCGCCTGCCTTGCGGCGGATCGGCTGGCGCGGGTGCCGGGGGTGCGCGTGCTCAACACGGCGTTTTTCAACGAATTCACCCTGATCCTCGATGGCAAGCCCGCGCGCGAAATCATCCGCGATCTGGCGGATCGCGGTGTGCTGGGCGGGGTGTCATTGGGGCGGCTCTATGGCGGGGTTACGGCGCTCGATCACGCGTTGCTGGTGGCGGTGACCGAAACCACCACCGAAGAGGATATTGAACGCCTGGCTCGCGAACTTGAGGAGGCCGTCAAGTGAGCGATTTTTCTCCCGTTCGCCCTGAGCTTGTCGAAGGGCCGCTTTTCTCTTTTCAACGGCCTGCGCTCGAAGAAGGACAGTGCTTCGACAGGCTCAGCACGAGCGGAGTTGAACTATGACTTCCCCCAACCAATCTGGCTGGAAGCCCGCCATGATCGCCTCCAAAGACGGGATGCACAATGGTCCATCGACGACCACCGGCAACCGCGCGCTGATGCTCGAAGAACCGCTGCTGTTCGAAATCGGGCGCGGCGATGTGACCGGGGTTGATTTGCCTGCGGTTGATGCCGCCGCTCCCACCCGCCTCGCCGGGTTGGCGCGGTCTGTACCCATCGGACTCGTCGGCCTGACCGAGCCGGAGGCGGTGCGCCACTACACCCGCCTTAGCCGCCAGAATTACGGGATCGACCTCGGGTTCTTCCCGCTCGGTTCGTGCACCATGAAGCACAACCCGCGCCTTAACGAGAAAGTCGCGCGTCTGCCGGGCTTTGCCGATGTTCACCCGCTCGCCCCGCAATCGGCGGTGCAGGGCGCGCTCGAAGTCATCAGCCAATTGGGCGAATGGCTGTGCAAGCTGACCGGGATGCCCGCCGTCGCGATGAGCCCCAAGGCCGGCGCGCATGGCGAACTGTGCGGGATCCTCGCGATCCGCGCGGCGCACGAGGCACGCGGTGATGCGCGCGAAGTGGTGCTGGTGCCCGAAAGCGCCCACGGCACCAACCCCGCCACCGCTGCCTTTGCCAATTACCGGGTGGAGGATATCCCCGCGACGCCCGAAGGCCGCGTTGATGTCGCGGCGCTGAAGGCGCGGCTGGGCCCTGATGTGGCGGCGGTGATGATCACCAACCCCAATACCTGCGGATTGTTCGAAAAAGACTTCCGCGAAATCGCCGATGCGGTCCATGCGGCGGGCGGATATGTCTATTGCGACGGCGCGAATTTCAACGCCATCGTCGGCAAGGTGCGCCCCGGCGACCTTGGCGTTGATGCGATGCATATCAATCTTCACAAGACCTTTTCCACACCGCACGGCGGCGGCGGACCGGGGTCAGGGCCTGTGGTCTTGTCCGAAGCGCTCGCGCCCTTCGCGCCGCTGCCATTCGTGCGCAAGCAGGCCGATGGCACGTACTACCTCGTCGAGGAAGAACACCGCGAAGAACGCGGGCCGAGCTTTGGCCGGATGACCGCGTTTCACGGGCAGATGGGGATGTTCACCCGCGCGCTTACCTATATGCTCAGCCACGGCGCGGACGGGCTGAAACAGGTGGCCGAGGATGCGGTGCTCAACGCCAATTACATCCTGCGATCGATGGAAGACATCCTCCACGCGCCCTTCGCCGCCAGCGGCCCGTGCATGCATGAGGCGCTGTTTGGCGACAAGGACTTCACCGGCGGGCTTTCGACGCTGGACGTGGCGAAGGGGCTGATCGACGAAGGCTATCACCCGATGACGGTGTATTTCCCGCTGGTCGTGCACGGCGCGATGCTGGTCGAACCGACCGAAACCGAAAGCAAGGCGGCGATCGATCAGTTCATCACCGCCTTCCGCGCCGTGGTGGAGCGCGCGCTGGCAGGGGATGAGGCGCTGAAACAAGCGCCCTATTACGCACCCCGGCGGCGGCTGGATGAAACGGCAGCGGCAAGGAAGCCGAAGCTGGTGTTTGAAGGGTAGCTATTACCGTTCTGGAGGAAGAGGCGGCGGCGCTGCCGCTTGCTCCTCCGGCGTAACCACCAGTCGGAACTGCCTGAGGTTCATGATCGCGACGAAGAACCCGACCACCGCCAGCGCGCTCGACCCCAGGATCGCAAAGGCTGCGCCCTTCGCGCCGTTCCAGTCGATGGCGGTTTCCAGCAGCACCAGCGCAAGCACGGTCGGCACGGCTCGCACGATGAAGGCGACGTGCGCCTTGCCTGCCGATACCAGCAGCGATTCAAGGCTCGCGCCGACCAGTTCGACCGCCCCGGCGATCGAAAGGATGATCATCACCCAGTAAAATCTGCGGAAGTCGTCGCCCGCGATCAGATCCAGCCCTTCGCGCCCGAACAGGATCGCAGTGACCACCGCCGCCACCCCGGCAATCGCCGCGATGTTGGCCATGCGCCGGGCGATGTCCAGCGCATCATCGCGCGCGTGCACCAGTTCGGGCAGGATCGCCTTGGAGATCGTCTGCGCCAGCGCGATCAAGGCTTGTCCCAACTGGCTGGCGATGCGGAACCCGCCCGCCAACTGCGCCCCGCCAAATGTCCCGACCAGCAGGATCATCACCTGCTTGCCCGCCACCGTCAGGCTGCCCGACATATTGGTTGACCACACAAACCGCCACGCATCCTTGTGCTGCGCGGGGATGGTGCGCAGGTTGACCGATGCCAGGCTGACCGGTTGCACCCGCGCCGCCGCCACCCACAGCGCCAGCGCGGTCGCCACTTCGGACGCCGCATAGGCGAGGATGAACCCGGTCACATTGGGCATCAGAAACAACGCCAGCACCGCGCCTGCCGTGCGGATCATCGGCTGCACCGCTTCGGCGGCGGTTGCCTTGGCATACTGGAAATGCAGCCGCAGTATTCCGGTTGGTGTGGCGCGGATCGAGATCAGCGAAATCACGCAATAGAAAAACGTGAGCCACAACAGGTCAGGCGGCACATCGAGCCACAAGGGCGCGGTCAGCACGACGATGATCGAGGCCAGCGTGCCGCCCACGACCGACAGCAGGTCAAGCGCGACCGCAAACCCGGTCGCCTCCCGCGCGCGCGCAATATCCACGCCGGGTGCGGCATCATTGACCCCCCAGCGGACGATGAACTGCCAGGTCTGGAAACTGGCAAATCCCATGATCGCCTGCCCCAGCGCGATGATCAGCGCAAAATGACCGAAACCTTCGGTGCCCAAAGTGCGCGCGGCAATGGCGAGATAGACAAGGCTGAGCACCGCGTTGAACCCGCGTCCGCCCAGCAGCCAGCCCATATTGGCGAATACCCGCTTCATTCTATGTCCAGCGCGGCTTAGCCTGCGGCCTTGGCGCAAGGTGTGAAGAGATAGGTATTTATCATGGCGCGCGGGCCTTAGACACAAAAAGCTTGGCAAGCAAAGCGCGAAAGCGCGCGCGATTGCGCCAATGCCGCCGCGCGTGCGCCCGCCAGTTCACCCCATCGTCGGGATAATGAAGGCGTTGCTGCCATCTCCGCCGCCATCGGGCCAGCGCTGGGTGATCTTCTTGCTTTTGGTCCAGAACCGCAGACCTTCAGTGCCGTACTGGTCGATGTCGCCAAAGCCAGACCGCTTCCATCCGCCGAAGCTGTGGTAGGCGACCGGCACCGGGATCGGCACGTTGATCCCGACCATGCCGACATTGACCCGCGCTGCAAATTCGCGTGCGGCGTGGCCGTTGCGGGTGAAAATCGCGACGCCGTTGCCATATTGATGTTCGGACGGTAGGCGCAGCGCGTGTTCGAAATCATCGGCGCGCACGATTTGCAGAACGGGGCCGAAGATTTCTTCCTGATAGCTTCTCATCTGCGGCGTCACGCGGTCGATCAGCGTCGGGCCGACGAAGAAGCCTTTTTCGTGCCCCTGCAACGTGAACCCGCGCCCATCGATGACGATTTCTGCGCCTTCATCCTCTGCGGTGGTGATCCACTGTTCAACCCGCGCCTTGTGTTCGGGCGTGACCACCGGGCCGTAATGCGCATCGGGATCGTTGGAGACGCCGATGCGCAGTGCGTGGATCGCGGGGATCAGCTTTTCGCGCAAGGCATTGGCGGTGTCCTCTCCCACCGGCACCACTACCGGCAACGCCATGCAGCGTTCACCCGCCGAACCAAATGCCGCGCCCGCCAGATCGTTGACCACCTGATCCAGATCGGCATCGGGCATCACGATCCCGTGGTTCTTGGCCCCGCCAAACGCCTGCACCCGCTTGCCCAAGGCGGTGCCGCGGCCATAGATATATTGCGCAATGTCGGAGCTTCCGACGAAGCTGATCGCGGCGATATCGGGGTGATCGATGATCGCATCGACCATTTCCTTGTCGCCGTGGAGAACCTGCAACAGGCCTTCAGGCGCGCCCGCCTCCACGAACAATTCGGCGAGGCGCACCGGCACCGAAGGATCGCGTTCCGAGGGCTTCAAAATAAACGCATTGCCTGCCGCACACGCCATCCCGAACATCCACATCGGGATCATCGCCGGGAAATTGAACGGGGTGATCCCCGCACCGATGCCCAGCGGCTGGCGGATCGAATAGACATCGATCCCCGGCCCGGCACCGTGGGTATATTCGCCCTTCATCACCTGCGGGATTCCGCAGGCATATTCGATCACTTCCAGCCCGCGCTGGATATCGCCCTTGGCATCGTCGATCACCTTGCCGTGCTCTGATGAAAGCAGTTCGGCAAGGCTCTGCATATTGGCTTCGATCAACTGCTTGAACGCGAACATCACCCGCGCGCGGCGCTGCGGGTTGGTGGCGGCCCAGCCGGGCTGCACGCGCTTGGCGGTTTCCACCGCGCGGGCCAGCAGCGCGGCATCGCCGAGCGCAACTTCGGCCTGAACCTCGCCGATCGACGGGTTCCAGATTTGGTGTTTGCGGGTAACAGCGGGGCTGGTGCCGACAATGAAATGATCGATCTGACGCATGGATTGGGGTCTCCTGTCTCTCCCCCCTCAATGGCGCTGCAGGCCGATGCTGGCAAGGGTGCGGGCGGGGGCCCTGTTAATCGGTGCCGTCGTCAAACCCGATACGCTGCGCTGCTGCGCCGCTCATGATAAAGCCGATGGGCCGTTCTGTTTCTTCCTGCAGATGCGCGATCAGGCTGGCGGTGCGGGCAAGCAGCGAAATGCCCTTGAGCGCCGCGAGCGGGAACCCTGCATCGAGCATCACGGCGGGAATCGCGCCGTTGACGTTGATCGGTAACGGACGGCCAATCGTCGCCGGCAGCACGGTCTGGATGGTGTGCAGCATCGCGATATGCGCGCCGTTCACGCCAAGTTCCCCGGCAAGCGCCAACAGCCGATGCGCGCGCGGATCGCCGCCGGAATGCTGCGGGTGGCCAAAGCCGGGTATCGCCTTCTTTTCAGCGCGAAGCTCCTTGATCGCTGCCGCGGCCGCTTCTGCTGGTTCGATCCCTTCCGCCTCTGCGCGGGCGACGCAGGCGGCGTAGAACTTGCCTGCCACCTCGGCGCTGCCCAACACCACCGATCCGCAGCCGAGCAGCCCGGCTGCCACCGCGCCGTGGAACGCCTCAGGCGCGGCGGCATAGGTCATGCGGGTGGCGACCACGCTGGGCACCAAGCCATGTTCGGCAATCGCGCACAACACCGCATCGGCCAGCGCCTTCTGCCGGGGATCTGGCATGGTGCCAGTTACGAGCAGCCAGAAATAGCTGGTGAAATCGACCTTGCCGATGACGTCGTTGCACAGATCCAGTCCGCGAACGGTGATACTGGTCGCGTCCGATGTGCAGATCGAAGTGACGGCGTTATCCTGCTTGCCGATGCGCATGGGGCGTTCCTTTTCGATATTCGAAGTTGATTTCGTTATGCGAAGAATATACTAACGCTCTATTGTCAAGATACAAGGTGGGATCAGGCGGATGACAGCCCAGGAAAAACTTCGCAAGAAAGGGGGGCCGTTAACCGGCGTCACCGTGCTCGAAATGGGCACCTTCATCACTGGCCCAGCCGCCGGGATGCTGTTGGCTGACATGGGTGCGGATGTCATCAAGGTCGAACAGCCGGGCACCGGCGATCCGTTCCGCTCGTTCAAAGGCGGGCTTTATTCGCCGCATTTCCAGACCTATAATCGCAACAAGCGGTCAATCACGATTGATCCCAAACAGCCCGATGATCTCGCCGTGCTCGATCAGCTGGTCGCCACTGCCGATGTGTTCATCCAGAACTTCCGCCCCGGCGTGGCGGATCGCCTGAATGTTGATGCGGCGCGGCTGCAAGCGATCAATCCCGCGCTGGTCTATGCCTCGATCTCGGGCTTCGGCAACGAAGGGCCGGATCGCGATCGTCCGGCTTTCGATACGGTTGCTCAGGCGGCGAGCGGGTTTCTGCGCCTGCTGGTCAACCCGCAGCACCCGCGCGTGGTCGGCCCCGCCATCGCCGATGCCATGACCGGGTTCTACACTGCCTTGGGCATCCTCGCCGCGCTGAATGAACGCCATATCACGGGCAAGGGCCGGGTGGTCGAAACCTCGATGTTCGAGGCCATGTGCCACTTCAACCTTGACGATTTCACCCACCTCTTATCCGCCGATCAGGTGATGGGGCCGTATAGCCGCCCGCATGTCAGCCAGAGCTATGTGTTCCAATGCGCCGACGGTAAATGGATCGCACTGCATATGTCATCACCGCCCAAGTTCTGGGAGAATTTGGCAATCGCTGTGGGCCAGCCCGATATGCTCAGCCTGCCCGCCTTTGCCAGTCGCGAGGCGCGGATTGCGCATTATGACGATGTCCTTGGCTTCCTCGCGCCGATCTTTGCCGCCCGCCCGCGCGATGCATGGACAGCGGATCTTACCCGGCTGGAAGTGCCCAATTCCGCCGTGCTCGACAGCGCCGAAGTTCTTGCGAGCGAACAGGCCAAGGCGCTCGGCATTGAGGTCAGCGATCCCGATGGCCCCCACGGCACCTTCCGCACGATCCGTTTTCCGCTAACCTTTGATGGTGAACGGATGGACAGCGTCACCGCCCCCCCGGTATTGGGCGCGGATGATGCGGATGTCCGCCGCAGCATCGAAAGGCCAGAACATGGGATCCGCAGAGGCTGACCTGACAGCCAAAAACCCCGAATACCTTTCCACGTTGGAACGCGGCTTGCGCGTATTGAAGGCGTTTGACGAAGATCACCCGGAAATGACCCTGAGCGAGGTGGCGGCCAAGACCGCGCTGCCCCCGGCAGTGGCGCGGCGGTGCCTGATCACGCTGGTGGAATTGGGCTATGTGGGGCAACACGAACGCAAGTTCCTGCTGCGCCCGGCGGTGCTGACGATTGGCTCGGCGTTCCTGGCGTCGATGCAGATCGAACACGTGGTCGCAGCCCCGCTGCAATCCTTGCGCGATTCGACCGGCGACAGTGCCAGCCTTGCGGTGCTTTCAGGGCCAGAGATCCTGTATGTTGCCCATGTTTCTACCGACCGGCGGTTTCGGGTGGCGGCCAATGTCGGCACGCGGTTTCCGTTCCACGCAACCTCGCTGGGCAAGGCATTGGCGGCGCATCTGCCGGATCGCGAGCGCGCCGAACTGTTGGCGCGCGCCCCGTTCCAACGCTTTACCGAACGCACGGTGACTGATGGCGCGGCAATGGCTGCGCGGTTGGCGCTGGTGGCGGAGCGTGGTTACGATTCGGCGCTGGATGAACTCGATTACGGCATCGTGTCGGTCGCGGTGCCGCTGTTCGGACGGGATCGGCGCGTGATTGCCGCGATCAATTGTTCCACCTCCACCACCCGCATTTCGCAAGATGAGCTGGTTCGCACCCGGCTGCCCTTGCTGCGCACTGCGGCGGGCGAGATCGAGGCGGCGCTGAAACGCTGGCCGACGCTGGAGGCAGCGCTGAAACCGCAAGGGCAGGGTGGCTGAACGGGGTCTAGGCGGGGTCTAGCTGGGGTCAAGAAGGGGTCTAGTAAGGGTCAATTATTTTTCGCATATCGAAGTTGACTTCGCATTGCGAATTTTGTAACTCCTCTGGCACAATGGGGTCGCCATAAGAGCGTCGCGCTGAGCGCGCACAGGGGAGAGAGAATGATGAAATCGCTTAGAACGCCAATGGTAAGCCTTGTGGCAATTGCGGCTGCCAGCGCTGTTCCGGTTCAGGCTCAGGAGCTTGCTGATCAGCAAGATGTCGCAACCGACCGCGCGCCTGCAGGTTCGAGCGAAATCATCGTCACCTCGACCCGGCGTTCGGAATCGCTGCAGAACGTGCCGGCTTCGATCACCGCCTTCACCTCCGATGCGATCGAAGCCAAGGGGATCGAGCGGCCATCCGATTTCATCGCGCTGACGCCGAACGTCAGCCTGGTCGAAGTGCAGAATGCGGGTTTTTCCTTCGTCATCATTCGCGGCATTTCGCAGAACCGCAACAGCGAACCATCGGTCGCGGTGGTGGTTGACGGCGTGCAGCAGATCAATCCGGCGCAGTTCAATCAGGAACTGGTCGATATCGAGCAGATCGAAGTGCTCAAAGGCCCGCAGGGCGGCCTCTATGGTCGCAATGCGATCGGCGGCGCGATCATCATCACGTCAAAGCAACCGACCGACGAACTCAGCGGCAAGCTGACCGCCGGGATCGACAACGGCATTGGTTATTACCTGCGTGGCAATATGTCAGGCCCGCTGGCCGAGAACCTGAAGTTCCGTGTGGCGGGCAGCTGGTATGACACCAAAGGCCTGATCCGCAACGAATTTCTGGGGGAAGATGCTGATCCGGTTGAAGATTTCAACCTGCGCGGCAACCTGCTCTGGACACCCACGCCTGAATTGACGCTCGACCTGCGCGGCAGTGTCGGCCAGTTGCGCACACAGGGGCTGTATTACAACATCGTCAATGACGTGAACGACACATCGGTGCCGGTGCAGGTGAACAATGCCGGCATCAATAATCGCGATCTCTACAATGTCGCGCTGCGCGTCAGCCACGAAAGCGATTTCGGCACCTTCGCATCGGTCACGTCATATGACACCGTCACGGAAATTCTGACCGGCGATGCCTTCGACTTTCTGCCGATTCCCGATTCCTTCTTCTTCAACCTGTTCGAAGCGATCCTGGGTCAGGGCAACGGCTTTGACCTAAACCAGAGCCAATATCTCAACGTGAAGGCGTTCAGCCAGGAATTGCGTTACGAATCCCCGGTGGACAAGCCGGTGCAATTTATCGCTGGTGGCTATCTGGTCGATACCGAGCGGTTCATCTCGGTTGGAAATATGATTGATACCGACAATGGCGTGTTCCCGGTGTTTCGCGAACCGACCACCAATCCGCTGAACCCGCAGTTCAGCTTCCTTGCCGATGGGCAGAACAATTTCGCCTGGGCGTTGTTTGGCAACACGGTATGGAAGATCAACGACCAACTGCGGTTTGACGCATCCTTGCGCTATGACCGCGACCGGCGCAGCAACACCACACTGACGCCGACCGCGTTCCTGCCCAATATTCCGGGATTCCCCGAAGGGCAGACGGGCGAAGTGCGCCGCCGCACCTTCGATGCATGGCAGCCCAAGGCCACGCTGACTTACAAGCCGATTGAAGACGTCACGCTGTTCGGCGGGTGGAGCCGTGGTTTCCGTTCGGGCGGGTTCAACCAGACCGGCGTGGGCGCGGTCGCGGCAGCCAATGGCATTGTCGGCGTCAATGACATTTTCGAGGCTGAAATTGCTGAAACCATCGAAATTGGTGCCAAGACCCGCACGGCGGACCGCGCGCTGACGTTCAATGTCAGCGGGTTCACTACCAAGTCGGAAAACAGCTACTTCTTCGTGTTTCTGGCGGAAAATTCGACCCAGAACCTCGGCAATGTTCCGCGGTCGCGGCTCAAGGGTTTTGAGGTTGATGCCACCTTGCGCGCGACCAATTCGCTCGATCTCAGCGTGGGCTATGGCTACACCGACAGCGCAATCCGCAGCTTTGCCGATCCATCGGTGCTGGGCAACAAATTGCCCGGCGTCAGCCGTTCGACCTTCAACTTTGCCGCGCAGCACCGGTCAGAGATTGCCCGGGGCATGGATCTGGTGGCCCGCGCCGATTACCGCCGCACCGGGCGGACGTGGTGGGATCTGGTCAACTCGACGTCGCGCAATCCGGTCGATATTATCGACACGCGGGTCAGCCTGGAAAAGGACGGCTGGAAACTTTCCGCCTTTGCGCAGAACCTGTTTGACGAGGATTACAACACCGAATTTTCGCCCGGTGGCTTCGTGTGGAAAGGCCGTCCGCGGCGATTTGGTGCCGAAATCAGCTTGTCATTCTGAAGGAACGATTCATGACCAAGGTGCTGGTGCTATACTATTCGAGCTATGGCCATATCGAGGCGATGGCCGCCGCGGTGGCTGATGGCGCAGCGAGTGTTCCCGGCACCGAAGTTGTGGTGAAGCGCGTGCCCGAACTGGTGCCCGATGATGTGGCAACCGCTTCGGGTATCAAGCTTGATCAGGCCGCCCCCATTGCCACCCCGGATGAACTGGCGGATTATGACGCAATCATCTTCGGCACGCCCACCCGGTTTGGCAATATGGCGGCGCAGATGCGCAACTTCCTCGATCAGACTGGCGGGTTGTGGTTCACCAAGGCGCTGGTCGGCAAGGTTGGTTCCGTGTTCGTTTCCACCGCCAGCCAGCACGGCGGGCAGGAAACCACCATCACCTCGTTCCACACCACGCTGCTGCATCACGGCATGGTGATCGTCGGCCTGCCCTATTCCTTTGAGGGTAACGCCGAGATGGGCGAAATCAGCGGCGGCACGCCTTATTGTGCATCGACGTTGGCGGGGAATGACGGCAGCCGTATGCCGAGCGAAAATGAATTGGCCGGCGCGCGTTTCCAAGGGGCGCACGTTGCCCAGATCGCGGGTAAACTGGCTGCCTGAACAGTTTTGGGACTGATGGAGAGAGATGACCATGACGAAAAAAATCCTCGCTAACCGGCTGCACCACACCGCCTATGTGACCAAGGATCTGGAGGCCACCCGCGCGTTTTACGAAGACATGCTTGGTTTCCCGTTGATGGCGACCTATTGCGAAAAGGACGAATTGTTCGGCAAGGAACGCATCTATTGCCACGTGTTCTTCGAACTGGCCGATGGCAGCGCATTGGCGTTTTTCCAGTTTGCCGACCCGGACGATCAGGCTGAATTCGGCCCCGAAATGCCCGAAAGCCCGTTCACGCACGTCGCGCTGGATGTGGACGCTGATGCCCAGGCCGAAATCGAACGCCGCATCGCCGCCGCCGGGTTTGCCGAGCCTGATACCTATGTGCTCGAACATGGCTATTGCCGCTCGGTCTATATCAAAGACCCCAATGGCATGTTGCTCGAATTCACCCATGATGATCCGCGTGCGGCCCCGCTGGATGCGGAACGCCGCGCATCGGCGCATGGTGAATTGAAGCGTTGGCTGGCGGGGCAATATCATAACAACAACCCGTTCCGCGCCGAACACGCTGCCTGACCGGAGACGCAAGGGGCGGGAAGTGCTTTAGATGGAGCATCGCGACGTTGCCGTTCACGGCGGCACGATCCCGATCTGGATGGCGGGAGAGGGTGTTCCGGTCATCCTGCTGCACGGCTGGACGCTCGATCACCGGATGTGGCAGCCGCAAATCGCAGGACTGGCGCCGGATTTCCTGCTGGTGATGCCTGATCGGCGCGGCTGCGGGCACGCCACCGCACCGCCCGATCTGGCGCGTGAGGCGCAGGATGTGATCGCGATTGCCGACGCGCTTGGTTTTGACCGGTTCGCGCTTGTCGGCCTGTCGCAGGGCGCGGTGGTGGCGCTGGATGTAGCGCAGCAATATGCGGCGCGGTTGACGGGCGTGGTGGTATCGGGTGCGCCGCTGCCCGCTCTGGTCGATCGCGAGGAGGTGATCGCGCTGGATCGCTACCGGCAATGGGCGGCCGCGGGCAACATGGCGGCGCTGCGGGCGGATTGGGCCGCGCATCCGTTGATGCAGGCCCATTCTGACGCGGCGCGCACGCTGATCGCTGCGATGCTGGCCGATTATGACGGACGCGATCTTGCCGCCGCTGGCGACCCTCCGAACCTTTCGCAAGCGGCCCTGCACGCGCTGGCCGTGCCGGTGCTGGCGATGACCGGCGCGCATGATACGCAGTGGCGGCGCGCCTGTGCCAAGGTGCTCGCCAATGCAGCCCCGCGCGCACGCCATGCGCTGATCGACGGCGCAGGCCACTTTGCCAATGCCGACAATCCGGGTGATTTCAACACGGCGGTGGGTGACTTCCTGCGCGCCTGCACTACCCTCGACGCTCCTAACACAACAAGGCCCGCATCATGACTACCCGCTTTGCCACCACCCATGTCGGCAGCCTGCCGCGCCCGGAAGCCCTGCTCGAACTGGTGTTTGCTCGCGAAGGCGGGCAGGCGGTGTCTGAAACCGATTTTGACGCCGCAGTGGAAGAAGCGACCGCCTATGTCATTGCGCGGCAGAAACAGGCAGGCATTGCCATCGTCAACGATGGCGAAATGTCCAAGCCCAGCTACGCCACCTATATCAAGCACCGCCTGTCGGGTTTTGGCGGCAAGGCCGGTCAGTATGAATTCGCCGACCTAGAGGCCTTCCCCGGTGCCAAGGCACAGGTGTTCGGCAACAAGGGCCGGGCCAAACGTTCCGCGCCAGCCTGCACCGCGCCGATTGAAGTGATCGACATGGAAGCCCCGCGCATTGATGCCGAACGGCTGGTGCGGCTTGCCGCCAATAAAGACGGGGGCGGCCACGCCACCTTCATGTCCGCCGCATCGCCGGGCGTGACCGCGCTGTTCTTCCCCAACCAGTTTTATGCCAGCGATGAAGAATATGTCTTCGCGCTGGCCGAAGGTTTGCGCCACGAATACGAAACCATTGCAGCCGCCGGGATCACCTTGCAGGTCGATTGCCCCGATCTTGCCATGGGCCGCCATGTGCAGTTCACCCACCTGTCGCTTGAGGAGTTTCGCAAGCGTATCGGCATGAACATCGCCGCGCTTAACCACGCGGTGCAGAACATCCCGGCGGAGCAATTGCGGATGCACTTGTGCTGGGGCAACTACCCCGGCCCGCACCACTGCGATGTGGCGCTGGACGAGATTGCCGATATCGTGTGGCAGGCCAAACCGCAGACCGTGCTGATTGAAGGCGCCAACCCGCGCCACGCGCATGAATTCGCGTTCTTTGCCGATCACCCGCTGCCCGATGACAAGATCCTGTGCCCCGGCATGGTCGAACCGCAAAGCCCCTATATCGAACACCCCGAACTGATCGCGCAGCGGATTGGCCGTTATGCCGATCTGCTGGGGGCCGATCGGGTGATGGCGGGGGTCGATTGCGGGTTTTCGGTGCACGCGGGCAGCAATGCGCTCGATCCCGAAATCGTCTGGGCCAAACTGGCTGCGCTGGCCGAAGGGGCCGAAATCGCTAGCGCGCGTCATTGATCGCAGGCTCGAACAACTATTGACCAGTCGCCCGGATTCGTGGCAATGGCTCGCCCCGCCCAAAGGGGGTCTTGGCCCCCGCTAGCGGTACCTTGACCCCGGCTTGATCGATGTTTCACATGAAACAATCGCCCCGCGCCGCCGGTAAATGCGGGTGTAGCTCAATGGTAGAGCAGCAGCTTCCCAAGCTGACGACGAGGGTTCGATTCCCTTCACCCGCTCCAGCCCTCCCTTCCCAAAACATCCCGGAAGCGCTACAAAACCTCTGGAAATTTGATGGTTTTTGGCAGAAGCCCGTAGGCGACCGGCGCAAAACCGTTACAAGTCCACGCAGACCTGAAAGCTGCGTTTGGCGAGGTCGATCGCAAGAATGTGGACTTCGATCATGTGCTTCTCCTTCTCCAGCGCAATATCGCGCCGGTCTGGCATCATACGATGCCTGGCGAAGGGAGCATCCACCTCATCAGTTCATGCTCGGCGCCGAAAGGAAATCATTCCCGTTGGGAGATATTCTCGACTGACCGCTGATGGATATCATTCCTTCCTGGCAGATCGCAGACCTTCTGCCGCCCCGCGTTGACGGATTGCGCACAGCTGTGAGGAAGGCGGCGCGAGGGAATGCCTAGATAGCCAAGCTGGCAAGCCTTGAACACCGATTGCGCGCGGTTTACGGCTCCGAGCTTGGCGCTTACCCGCGTGATATGATAGCGAACCCCGGCGTGGCTACATCCCAGAATGACACTGATTTCGTAATCTGTTTTGCCTTGAGCGATCCAGTTCAGACACTCGATCTCCCTGCTGGACAAGAGATTGTCGGACGGTAGGTAGCGATCATCGAAGGTCAGCATGGAATAACGCCTGAGGAACTGGTCGATAGGCCGCACTAGCGTTCTTCCAAAGCTCTCGAATTCTTCCGACAGGTCATGCTGCCCGGGATCGACGCTGGTCAGGAAAGCTGCGGCAAGATAGCCGAAGGGCATCCTGACGGGCATGATGATCGCCGCATTGGCGGAAACGTAGCGCTCGAACCCTGTGTAATCGATCTTTTCGACAAACCGGTTTTGCCCTTTCGGAAAGGCACCATGCCGGTTGATCCACAAGGGCTCGTTCGCCACGCGGCACGCCTTGATCAGCGGCGAACACACGGCCGCTTCGTGGCATAGCCAAGGAGCCAACGTTTCCTCGTCCCATCCAAAAACCGTGAGATTTAGCGGATCGCCCGCGCTGTCAATCATAGGTTCGAGCGTGGCGAGGTTGTGCCATACGATAAGCCGCAACCCATGGCGCCTCACCTTGTGCGCTAGGAACTGGGCTGCAATTGCTATGTCTATCTGAGTACTGATTGCCATATCATCAGGCGGGCTGCCCGCCTGAGCGGCTTTATCAAGGCGGCAGAGATCCAGAACATTGTTTGCCATACGAACTCCCCGTGAGAAGCGCCTCTAAAAACGCTTGGACAATGGCCCATAAGTTGAATTTCCACGGTCGGAGCCTTGCGGAAGACAGGGTGCTGGTCCAATGTTAATTTGCAAATTTGCAAACACTCACTTTGCAATCTTGAGGGCGGCATGAGCAAGCGACACAGGATCTTCGCAGGAGCACAGCTAAGGGTGCTGCGCGAGCAGCGGCAGATGATGCAGGCCGAACTGGCCGGTCAGCTGGGCATCAGCCCTTCCTATCTCAGCCAACTCGAACATGATGACCGGCCGCTCACGCCGCGCCTGATCGAACGGGTCGCAACTCTTTTCCCGCTCGATTGGCAGGACTTTCCGGGCGAGGACACCGATCAGCTGGCGCTGATGCTGCGCGAAGCGGCCAGCGACCCCTTGTTTGCCGAACCTGTACCGCTCGACACGATCGTCAGGATCGCCGAGCAGCAGCCCGGCTTCGCGCGTCGCTTCGTCGTATTGCACGAGGCCTTGCGCCGCGCGAACCAGCGGCTGGAAATGATCGACGAGGCGTTGACTGTCGATACACATGAAGGCGCGCGCTTGCCGTGGGAGGAAGTGCGGGACTGGTTCCATCTGTCGAACAACTATGTCGATCAGATTGACCGGACAGCGGAGCAGCTGGCTATCACCATGTCCGGGGAGGGGCAGGTTGTCACCACCGAGGCCCTGCGGCACCACCTATTTGACAAATACGGCATCTCGGTCGAATTGCAGCATCAAGAAGTGCTACGCAGCTTCGACGTCGGACAGGGCGTGTTGCGTATCGGCGTGGGCCAGTCAGGCACCGGGATCCGCTTCCAGATCGCTTACCAGATCGCCGCGATGACGCTCGGGCCGCTGATCCGTAAGATCGCCGGCGCGGCCCGGTTGCGTAGCGAGGTGGCGCGGGATCTGCTCACGGTCGGCTTGGCAAATTATGCTGCTGGCGCCCTTCTCATGCCCTACCGCGACTTCCGCCGCGTGGCCCGCGAATTTCGGCACGATGTCGACCGGCTTGCGGTCTTCTTCGAGACGAGCTTCGAACAGACGTGCCACCGACTCTCCACCATGCAGCGCGAGGGAGAACGAGGCTTGCCGATCTTCTTCTGTCGTGTCGACATGGCGGGCAACATCACCAAGCGGCACAGTGCCACCCGCTTCCAATTCGCCCGCTTCGGAGGCGCGTGCCCGCTGTGGGTGGTGCATGAAGCGGCCGCCAGTCCTGACCGAATCCTTGTCCAGCTGGCCGAGACGCCGGATGGTTTGCGCTATGTCTCAATCGCCAAAGGGCTGGTGAAGGCCTCTGGTCGCTTCGACCGAACACCGCGCCGCTACGCCGTGGCGCTGGGATGCGAGATCGAGCACGCGAAGGAGTTCATCTACGCCGACGGGCTCGACATCCGTTCCGAAAAGGCTGTGACGCCGATCGGTGTGTCGTGCCGGATCTGTCCGCGCGTCGATTGCGACCAACGCGCCTATCCTCCCAGCGACCGGAGCATCTCGATCGATTTGTTCCACCGCGGGGTGGTTCCGTTCACCGTTGCCTCTGACGGGCGAATAAAGCAGACATAGCTGAACTCTTCTCGGAGCACAGCGGCCAGCCCCATGCGCATTCACATAGCGATAGATCGCCGCGACTCGCTGTTTCACTCCACGCGCCGTCTCGATCGAGCCTCGCCCCTCGATCTTCTTGAGCACCGAAAGCAGCAGCGGTTTGTCGATCACGTCCATCGGCATTGCGCCAAGATGCGGGAAGTTGCCCCGCTCAAGGCTGGTGATCACATCATCGGCGTGGACTGGTTTCCACCTCGGCTTCTGAACTTGATGCCATTCGCGGGCGGCCTGCTCTAAGCTCTGGAACATGCCGCTATTGCCTACAAGCTTGGTCCGTTTGGCTGCACTCCGAGGGTCACGACCCTCCCTCAGAAGCTTTCGGGCGTCGTTACGTTTCTCCCGCGCCTCGGCGAGAGAAACCTCTGGATATGTGCCGAGCGTGAGCAGCTGCTCTTTGCCATCCAGCCTGTACTTAAAGCGCCATGACTCGTGATTCTTTGGCGAGACGTGCCGAAAGAGCCCGCCGCTGTCAGTCACCTTGTAGGCCTTGTCCTTCGGTGCCGCTGCGCGAACAGCTTTGCCCGTAAAGCATCCAATACCCCCAATCGCAAGAGTTCCTCACCCCCAATCTACCCCGACATGTATCTGGCTAGGGCCGGATTGGGCTGGACCGGATTGAACGCCAAAAAAGAGCTTGCTAGGCCCTTTGGTTGGGTTTGGAACGGCTTGGAAAGGCCGATGGCGGAGACGGAGGGATTCCGCCTTAGCTGTTATCGCATTGATAAATATTGTATAACTCATACGAGCAGGTGCACTCTACCCCCTTGGATACCCCGGTTTCGGTGGCTAATCTGAAGCGCGGATTTTCCACAATCTCGGGTCCTTTGCTCGACTAGCTGTTGGTCAGTTCCCGCTGGGGGGCGACGTAAGGCGGCAGCTTGAGGCTGCTCCTGCCCTGCTTTCGTCTGCAGTCAGCGAGTGGCGATTGGCGTGATGTAAAGACCTGCACGTTGCCCGGCCCAGTACACTTCGAAAACCTCGAGGCAATTGGGCAACCAGTAGGCTTTAGTGTCGCCCTTCTCGTTGCCTAGCGATCGCAGCAGTCGGGCACCGCGGTTGGCGCGGTCTTCCAGTTCGCGATACGTCAAGCTGCCCGAGCCATCGCTCATCACAATCGCAATCTTGTCAGGCGAAGAGGCGGCGTGGGTGGGTCGTGGCTCGCCTGCCTCAGCGCAACGTGAATTTCTTGGCCTTGTCGGCCATAAGCGCAGCGCGATCGACTTGCGGAACGCCAACCGGGTTGCCGATCTGCGGGTATTTGAGACCGTTCGCCAAAGCGACGGAACGTGGCAGATCGAGGCTTGTCCAGATAGCTTTGATCGAGCCTTGTATTGCTGCCGGTGGCTTTGCCGCTATCTGGCGGGCGAGTTCGTCTGCGCGGCTCCATAGTGCGTCGAGCGGAACCACTTCGCTGACTAGACCAATTGATTTCGCATACTCTGCGCTCATCCTTTCGTCATTGCCGAGCAGCACCATGCGCAGCACATCCGCGAGTGGCATTTTGTAGGTCATCCCTATGGGTTCAAGTGCGGCTGTCATTCCGTAGGTCACATGCGGATCAAAGAACGTTGCATCCTCGGAGGCAATGATAATGTCAGCCTCGTTGAGCCAATAGAAGGCACCGCCTGCAGCCATGCCGTGGACAGCGGCGATCACCGGTTTCCAGCAGCGCCGCGATTTCGGGCCGAGCATGTCGCCCGGATCCTCGCAATGCCAGATATTGTCGAGATCCACGGCCGGGCGAGTGTCTCCGCCCGCCGCCGCTCCCTTCACATCGACTCCTGTGCAAAATGCCCGCCCCGGCGCGGCGCGAAGCACGCAGGCATGGATGTCGTCATTCCACGAGATTTCGTGCCAGGCATGAACGAACTCATCCATCATTTGGCGATTGAAGCTGTTCATTGCTTCAGGCCGGTTGATTGTGATCGTGGCGACATGGTCCGCCACATCGAATAGGATGGTTTCGTAGGCCACGCTTGACTCTCCCGGGCGCAATGTGTTCAAGATGCTATGTAACGTAGTTATATAACTGGATGAGGCAATGGCAAGTGCAATCCCGCAGGGCTTGCGTGACGAGATAGAGCAGCAAACCGGCTCTGTCATCGTCAGTGAAAAGCCGCGGGGCGGCGGGGGAGCATCGCGCCAAGGGGCAGAGGTTTTGCTGCGTTTTGCGGATGGCCGTGAAACGCAGTGCTATCTCGCCTGGGATGCAAGGGCCGGAGAGGCATCCAGGCTAGCATATTTCCAGCGCGAGACAGCGATACTTTCGGCCCTGTCCGGGCCTTATCGCCAGGCTGGGATCAAGGTCGCGCCGTTAGTCGCGACATTTCCTTCGCACCTCGCGCTGTTGAGTGAGTTCGTCGGCGGGAATGACCGTTTTGCCCTTGCACAAGACAAGGGAAAACTGGCGACGGATTTTGTCGGCCAGCTCGCCACGCTTCACCGGCTCGATGCAAGCGATCCGGCATTTGCTGAGCTTGGCGATTGCACGGAGTTGCCCTCGCAGCGGATAAGCCAGAATCTTGCTCAATGGAGCGCAGATAATCAGTCAAAGGTAGGCGATCCGGTTTACCAAGTGGCTCTGCACTGGCTGGCACGCAATATTCCGCCCGATACCGGGCCAGCCGTTGTCCTGCATGGCGATGCCGGTCCCGGAAATTTCCTGTTCCATGAAGATCGGGTCACGGCGATTGTGGATTGGGAACTGACCCACCTGGGTGATCCGGCCGAAGACTTGGCACAGATATGGGTGCGGAGCTTGATCCAGCCTTTCGTGCCGATGCGCAATGTCTTCGCTGCCTATTCAGCCGCGGTCGGGGGAGCCGTGGATGTCGCGCGTGTGAAGTACCACCGGCTTTATTTTCAGCTGTCCTTCTCAGTGCCATCTGCGGTCCTCGCCGCCGCAGAAGGTTCCAGATTGGGAGCGACCGGCACCGCCTTGATGTTCGGGACGATGCACAAGCGGGTGATCGTGCGTGCGGTCGCCGAACTTGCAGGTATCTCTCTCGAAGAGCCGGATTTGCCCGGCATCGAGCCGGATTGGACAGAGCGATATTTCGATACAGCATTGGCCGATCTCCAGGAGGAAATCGTTCCGGCCGCCGGCAACCAGAGAGCCGCTTCAAAGGCGAAGGAATTGGCGCGGTTGATCAAGTTTTGGCGCATGCGGGCGCGTTATGGTGCCGCATTCGATGCAGCTGAGTTCGAGGAACTCAAGCACTTCCTGCCCGAAGCGCCTGACGGGTTGCTGCCGGCGCGCTCCGCATTGACGCGCGCTATAGCCGACCAGTCAGTCGATTTTTCTGCAGCGGTCCAGCTTTGCTACAATAGAGTGGTGCGCGAAACCGTGCTTATGGCCGATGCCATGGGTGGGCTGGCTACCACGTGGTACGACGATTTCTCCCAATAGGGACCGAATAAGGAACGACCATGGATTTCGACCTTTCCGACGAACAGAAAATGCTGGCGGAGCAAGCGCGTGGCCTGTTGGCCGAGCGCTCGCCCTACGACCATTTGCGCAAGCTGATCGACATTGGTGCCGAATGGGATGAAGCCCTCTGGCGAGAGCTGGGAGAGATGGGCTTCCTCGGTGCCAATATTCCCGACGAGTTCGGAGGGCTGGGCATGGGCGAGCTCGATCTCGGGGTCATTTCGCAAGAGCTTGGCAGGGTCAATGCAGCAGTCCCGTTCACCTCTTCGATCGTGCTCGCAGCTGATGCAATCCGGCTGGCCGGTTCTGTCCAGCAAAAGCAGCGTTGGCTGCCCCAACTAGCTAGCGGTGAGATCGTGGCCTGCTTTGCCAGCACGGAAGGGTCAGGGCCCCTGCTTGGGCAGGAGGCTTCCCTGATGGCTGGCAAGCTCAATGGCATCAAGTCGCCGGTTGCTGATGCCGGGATTGCGGCCATTGCTGTCGTGCAGGTTGGGGACGGGCTTGCGATCGTGCAGCTCGACCAGCCAGGTGTTACGCGTACGAAGCTTGATAGTTTTGACCAGCTGCGCGCGCATTACCGGCTCGACTTCAAGGACGTCGACGCGGACATGCTGCCCGGATTGAACCAGATTTCGACTCTTCTTGACCGGGCAGCAGTCCAGGTTGCGTTCGAGGCTGTTGGCGGTTCCGAAGCTTGTCTTGAGATGGGCCGCGATTATGTGATGGAGCGGCAGATGTTCGGCCGCCCGCTGGCGAGTTATCAGGCGATCAAACACAAGCTTGCAGATGTCGCAGTGGCTATCGAACTGGCGAAGTCGAATGCCTATTATGCGGGGTGGGCATCGGAAAGTTCGCCCGATGACCTTGCAAGCGCAGCGGCGGCAGCACGGCTGACTGCTATCAAGGCGTTCGAGATGGCCGCGCGTGAGAACCTCCAGGTTCATGGCGGCATCGGCTACACTTTCGAGGCCAATTGCCACTTCTATTACCGGCGCGAGCGGATGCTTGCGGTCAATCTTGGTGGCCGTGACTACTGGACAGACCGACTGCTCAACGCGCGCCCAGGTTTCCAAGGAAAGGCTTCCTGACATGGACTTCAACGACACTCCTGAAGAATCTGCCTTCCGTGTACGGGCGAAGGCATGGCTCGCCGAACACGCTCCGGCTCACGAACTGCCGAGGGGTGTGGTTCTGGCCGATTCCGACGAAGCTGACCGGGCTCGGGCATGGATGCGCGAGCTCTTCAGGGGTGGCTGGTCGGGCCTGACTTTCCCCAAAGAGCTTGGTGGCGGCGGATTGAGCGGGATTGAGGCTGTGATCTTTTCCGAAGAGGAATCCCGGTATCATCTGCCCAAAGGACCCTTTACCTCGATCGGAACCGGAATGGCGCTTCCGGTCATTGCCAAACATGGCAATGACGAGCAGCGAGCCCGGTTCATCAAACCTACGCTCAATGGCGATATCACCTGGTGCCAGTTGTTCTCCGAACCGGCGGCCGGTTCCGACCTTGCGGCGCTTCGGACCAAGGCGGTGCAGGCGGATGATGGATCAGGTGACTGGATTGTTAACGGCCAGAAGGTCTGGTCGAGCTTCGCACATCTGACCGACTGGGGAATCCTGGTCGTGCGCACGGACCCGACCGTGCCCAAGCACAAGGGGCTGACCTTCTTTGTCGTTGATATGGCGACCCCGGGAATCGAAACGCGACCGATCCGGCAGATTTCCGGAATGAGCGAATTCAATGAGACCTTCCTGACCGATGTGCGGATTCCCGATGCCAATCGTATTGGAGCTATCGGAGAGGGGTGGGCTTGCTGCATGACCGTTCTGATGGGCGAGCGGCTCGGCTCAGGCGCACATCGCAGCGGGATCGAGCCACTACTGGAGCTGGCTGGGCGGACACCTGCCGATGACGGTTCAACCATGCTGGACGACAAGGCTATCCGCCGGGCCCTTGGCGAAGCGTTGGCCGAAGAGCAAGGCGAACGCTTCTTCCAGGCGCGCTTGCGAACCATGGTCTCGAAAGGGGAAAATCCCGGAGCATTGGCGGGGATGGTCAAGCTTGCCTATGCTGGTCGCCAGCAGAAGGCGCTGGGCATAGCGATGGAATTGCGGGGAATGGATGCGATTGCAGCCGATCCTTCCGACGAGGAAACCGCACGTCTGCAATACGACTATATCTACTCGACCGTGATGCGCATCGCCGGGGGAGCGGACGAGGTGTTGCGCAACCAGATCGCGGAGCGGGTGCTGGGCATGCCGGGCGAAGTCAGGATGGACAAAGACGTCCCGTTTGAGCAGCTGAAGTGACCATGCAATACAAAAGGCTTGGCAACAGCGGACTGATGGTTTCGCAGCTGTGTCTGGGGTGCATGAGCTTTGGCGAACCGGGCAATGGTGCTCACCCCTGGGTATTGGATGAAGACGCCAGTCGAATGATCGTCAGACGCGCGGTAGAGGCGGGGATCAATTTTTTTGACACTGCAAATATCTACGCAGGAGGTGCATCAGAAGAAATTACTGGCCGTGCGCTGAAAGACTTTGCGCGCCGTGATGAAGTCGTGATTGCAACCAAGGCGTGGGGGCGTTGGGGGCGGGGACCAAATCAGGGTGGACTCTCACGAAAAGCCTTACTCCAGGCAGTAGATGACAGCCTGCGCCGCTTGGGTACGGACTATATTGATCTCTATCAGATTCATCGCTGGGACAATGACACTCCGATCGAGGAAACGCTGGAAGCTTTGAATGACATAGTTCGAGCAGGAAAAGCACGGTATACTGGCGCATCTTCAATGTATTCCTGGCAGTTCCAGAAGGCACTATTGCTTTCTCAGCAAAATGGCTGGGCCAAATTCATTTCGATGCAGAACCATCTCAACCTACTCTATCGAGAAGAAGAGCGAGAGATGCTGCCGCTGTGCCGAGCTGAAGGCATCGGAGTGATTCCGTGGAGCCCTCTCGCCCGTGGCAGACTTACGCGACCGTGGGGCACTGTTACCGAGCGCTCTTCGAGCGATCGTTTCGGTGACTTGCTGTATTCCAGGACTGAAGACAGTGACAGGCAGGTTGTCGAAGCGTTGGGCGCCATAAGTAAGTCGCGTGGAGTGCCAATGGCGCAGCTTGCATTGGCATGGTTACTCGGCAAACCGGGAGTGACCTCGCCCATCATCGGTGTGACAAAGCTGCCTCAGCTTGAAGATGCACTTTCTGCCTTGGAACTCCAGCTTGAACCGACCGACGTCGAGATTCTGGAGGCTCCTTATATTCCGCATCCGGTGCAAGGGATCATGTGATGATTTGGTCGGCGTGAGTCCGCCCTTCGCTGAACGAACGCAACAAGCTGCATCGCAACACAATTGCGGAGCTCATTGGCATTGAATTCGTCGATTGTGGAGATGACTGGATCAGCGCCCGAATGCCCGTTGACCAACGGACTTTTCAGCCATTTGGCAGGCTTCATGGCGGCGCGTCACTCGTGCACAGCCTCAATGGCGGCCGGATGGTGCGTAGATCGAGAGAAATTTTCAGCGGTAGGTATGGAGATAAATGCCAATCACATCCGGCCTGCTCATTCTGGCCGGGTTACCGCGACCGCTTCACCGGAAGCATTGGGCCGAACGACGCAAATCTGGTCGATCCGCATCACAGACGAAGCGCAAAAGCTCGTTTGCATTTCCCGGATTACGATGGCTGCCATAGAGTTGGTTAGGATGTAGCCGTCCGCTATGCTGCACGTCGCCTTGCGTTTGCCGCAGCGCTCAGTGGTGTAACTAGGTCCTGCTTGAGGATCTTCCCGTTGGGATTGAGCGGCATCTCGTCGATGACAAGCAGGGTCCGAGGGACCTTGTTGTCGGCGAGATGCTGGCGGCAAAATTCGATGATCTCTGCCGGGGTGGCGACAAGGCCGGGGCGCAAGGTTACAGCGGCAGCGATGTCTTCTCCCAACACTTCATGACCGATGCCGACCACTGCTGCCTGTTGCACCGCTGGATGCAGGTGCAGGGCAGTCTCAATCTCAAGCGGGGTAATATTGTAGCCCCCGCGAATGATAAGTTCCTTGGAACGCCCGGCCATGATCAGATCGCCGTCATCGTCGACATAGCCAAGATCGCCGGTCTTGGTCCAACCCGAGACGAAACTTGCGGCCGTCGCTTCGGGGTCGTTCCAGTAGCGGCGCGGATGGTTCTGGTAACCGTAGATTTCACCGATGACGCCGGGTTGGGTGATGACTTTCCCGTCTTCGTCACGCAATTGCATGTGTTCGGGCAGCTTGCCCACGCAGCCGGGTTTGAGCACCTGTTCCATGCTGGTCGTGCTAACTCCGATCCCGCCTTCGGACATGCCATAGCTGTTGCGCATCCGGACACGCGGCCACAGATCCAGCGCGCGCTTCACGGAATCGTGCGGGAGCGGGGCAGTGCCAGTCATCAGGTATTTCACGCCTTCGAAATCATAGTCCGCAACATCGGGATGGTCCAGAATCAGGCGTAGCATCGAAGGGACCAGGTAAACCAGGTTGGGGCGTTTCTCCCGCACCAGATCGAGGAACCCCTTGGGATCGAACTTGGGCTGGGTGATCGCGGTGGCTCCGCCACGCGCAGGCAACATCACGATGCCGAGGTTTCCGCCGGAACCCGTCAGCGGCAGCGCGCTGAGAGTGGAGCGTGATCGGTCCATATTGGTGCCGGTCACCCCCTTCATAAGGTCCGGGTGGGAAACAACGACGCCCTTGATCTTACCTGTCGTGCCGCTAGTCCCGAGAATTTCTGCATCGGCTTCGGGGTCGAGTGCGGCCTGGTCCGGCAGACTGGTCAGATCACGCGGCATGTCCGCGACATTCCAGCATCCGGCAAGATCCAGCCCAGCGACGATATCCGGGACATCGGTGATGCACCAGCGCGGCGTGGTGAGCTCTGCGAAGTCGGCAATTTCATTGGCATTCAAGCGTGTATTGATGGGGCAGGCAATGCCGCCGGCGCGGAACACAGCGAAGACCGCAATGGCCATTTCTACTGCATGGGAGTTGCTGATCGGCAGGAACACCCGATCACCAGGCTGCAGGCCTGCCGCAGCAAGGCCACCGCCTATTTCATCTGCCTCGCGGTCCCACTCGGCATAGGTGATCTGTCTGTTGATGCCATCGTGCGCAATCTCGTCCCGCTGGTGCTCTGCCCGCACCTTCAGCGCGTCGCTGATCCGCCTTACTTGCGTCATCCCGAATTCCCTTGCCTGCCCAGACAGCATCTATTACCTAGTTATATAACTGGGATCAAGGAGGATTGCCGTGACTGAAGCTAAAACCGATATCAAGCAGAGCGAGGAATGGCAAAAGGCGACCGCCTATGAGATCCTTGACAGCGATATCGAACGCCAGCGCAAGCTGATTGGCGTTTGGGAACCGCAAAGAACAGGGGAGTATGTCCAGACCGTTTCGGAAGATTCGATCCGTAACTGGGCCTATGGTTGCGGGGACGACAATCCGCTGTTTTCGGACGCCCACTATGCTCGGAAGACGCGGTGGGGCGGAGTCATCGCGCCGGGCATGTTCGTAGGGCAGGTCAACAAGCCGATGAAGGGCGACCCGCTCCCGGACGAAGTGAAAGCGCTCAAGAAAAGCCTGTTCAAAGGCATTCATGTGTTCGTGTCGGGATCGGCTTGGAACTTCTACCGGCCAGTGCGACCAGGCGACACGATCTATTCCTATGGCGGAGACCTGACCTGCGAAGTCAAGCAGTCGGAATTTGCCGGTCGTTCGGTCATCATTACTAGCCGCCGGGTAAAGATCAACCAGCGCGCAGAAGTTGTGGCCACCTACGATATCCTGCGCGTTCTCACTGAGCGTAAGACCGCCGTGAAGAAGGGCAAAAATCTGTCGATCAAACCGGCAACCTACACCGACGAGGAATTCCAGGAGATCGAGAATATCTACGCCAACGAGCACGTCCAGGGGAGTGAGAAGCGCTACTTCGAGGATGTTGCAGAGGGCGATTCTCTTGGGTTGCAGGCCAAGGGGCCGCTGACCGTCACCGATGTGATCTGCTTCCACGCGGGTGGTTACGGCTTCGTGCCTTATGCCCCGACCGCCAACCGCCGCGCGCACAAGAACCGCCAGCGTATCCCGGCGTTCTACGTCAAGAACGAATACGGGATTCCGGATGTCGCTCAAAGGCTCCATTGGGACCCGGTCTGGGCCCAGGCAATCGGCAATCCGATGGCCTATGACTACGGTGTAATGCGCGAAAACTACCTATGGCAGTATCTCAACGACTGGGCCGGCGATGACGGCGTTATCGTCCACGTCCATGACGAGATCCGCAAATTCAATTTCATGGGCGACGTTCAGCGGGTAACCGGTGAAGTACTGGCCAAGCGGGTCGAGAACGGGCAGAACCTTGTCGATGTTGCGGTCCGGTTCGTGAACCAGCGCGAAGAGGAGACGGTTCGTTCGACGGCGACGATCGCCTTGCCGAGCAAGGACAAGCTGTTCCCGCTCTACCCGGAAGTGCCAGCCGAATTGGCTGAAACCGCGGCGAGAATGATGGCCCGGCATTGGGAACTGGGTGGGGATTGATCGCTGATGTCAGACGAACTGCTGATCGAAAATGAGGGTGGTGTCAGGATCATCACCCTCAACCGTCCTGACCGGCTCAATGCCTTGACCGGCTCGATCATGGCGCCGCTCGCGGATGCCTGCGCGGATGCTGCGCGCGATGTCTCGGTCGGTTGCGTTGTCGTAACGGGCGCCGGGCGCGGATTCTGTGCTGGCGGCGATCTCAAAGAAGGCGGTGCCGACAAGGCCATCGTCCCCGCCAATGGCGACAGCGGGAGCAGGACCGAACAGAGCTTTGTCCGCTTGCGCGCCTTCATGGAAACGTCACGCTTACTGCACGAAATGCCCAAGCCGACGATCGCCATGGTCAATGGGCCAGTCGCAGGTGCGGGAATTGGCATTGCCGGAGCGTGCGACCTGCGCTTTGCCGCAAAATCGGCAAGCTTCCTGACTGCCTTTGATCGGATCGGAGCGGGGGGCGACTTCGGCTCGACATGGTTCTGGAGCAAGATCGTCGGGACCGGCGTCGCGCGCGAGCTGTTCCTTCTGGGTGAAAAGCTTACTGGCGAAGAAGCCTTTGCCAAAGGGCTCTACACCCGCTTGTTCGATGACGCTGTTCTGCGCGAGGAAACGCTGAAGGCGGGGCACCGGTTGGCTGACGGTCCACGCATGGGCTTTCGCTACATGAAGCAGAACCTCAACAATGCCGAGGATTGGGCCTTCGAGGCTGCACTGGATGCGGAAGCGCTCAACATGGGGCTATCAACCCAAGCCACGGCGATGATCTGGCGCGAGAAGCGCAAGGCTGAAGAGCACTGATGCAGTATGTCCGCGTGGAACACACCGCTGATGGGGTGGTATGGGTCCATGCCGCTTGCGGCGATAACGGCAATGCGTCGTGGCCTGAATTGCTCGGAGAAATTCGGGACGTATTCCTCGATTTGAACGAAATAGTGATGTCCGTGCAATTGCCCTTACAGCGGAGGGGAGGCATTTTTCCGTTGGTGCGGATTTAGAGTCCCACTTCTGGGAGGCACCCCTCCGACTTCAGTCGGATACTGGCTTCAACCATAAGACGCTGCGGCCGGGAATGCCGGGTGCTCCCACAATCCTGCGCAAAGTGATAGCCCCTGCCATGCGCGCGTTGGGCGGCTCTTCCTACACCGGGATTGTCTCAGGGGCAGGATAGTCGTGAGGTACGGCGAACACCGGGGTGTCCATCCGGCGCACACGCAGGACTTGGGCCTGCGCCACCGGTTTATCTCCAGCCAGCAGGACAATCCGCTGCAGTTTGGTCTTCCGACCTCCGCTCGACACTTCCAGGGCGTGGGTAAGCGGCTGGTGTGGGACCTTGCCGAAAATGTCGATTTGGAACCGGGCGATCTCTAAATGTTTGTCCAGCGCAGCATCCTTGGCACAATGGGCTTGCAACGCGCTGACTGGCCCGCCCGCAATCGCAAGGCCATCCCATGGGCTTCGGCACACGGAGGTGGGGACAAATGCACAGCCGTCCTGATCATAGTATCGGGGTGGCTAGGGATGGTTCGTTGGGGGTGTCATTAAACCCTCCAGAGTGATCGACATATTTGACCTAGTAATACAACTAAGGCATAGCCTAAACCGCGAAACAACCACCGACTACGGAGAAATTTGTCAATGGACCTGAGTTACGGCGAAGCGGCGGAAGCCTTCCGGACGGAAGTGCGCGGCTTTGTGCAAGAACACTGGCAACCGCGCGACAGGCACGGCGTCGAACTGAAAGAGTTCGTTCGTGCATTCCGCCGCGCTGCGGTCGAGCGCGGTTACCTCTACCGCGCGGTACCGAAGCGCTATGGCGGCTCAGAACAACCAGTCGACGTGATTCGGGCCCAAGTGATCCGCGAGGAATTTTCGCGCGCCCGCGCGCCGATGGAAGTGGGCGGTAACGGCGTCAACATGACCGTGCCGACCTTGCTCGAACAAGGCACGGAGGAACAGAAGGACCTGTTCATCCGTCAGACCATCGAGGGCGATTACATCTGGGGCCAAGGCTATTCCGAACCCGGCTCCGGCTCAGACCTTGCCTCGGTTCGCACCAAAAGCGAGCTTTCGCCCGACGGCACCAAGTGGATCATCAACGGCCAGAAGATATGGACCAGCCAAGGCATGCAGGCGACCCATATGTTTATGTTGGTGCGAACCGAGCCCGACGCGCCCAAGCATGACGGAATCACCTATCTGCTGATCGACCTCGATCAACCCGGCATCACCCGCCGCCCAATCCGGCAGATGACCGGGGAAGAGGGCGCACATACTTTTTGCGAATTCTTCTTCGACAATGCCGAAACGCCGGTGGCGTGGCAGGTCGGCGAACGCGGCAAGGGCTGGTACGTTTCGCGCACCACGCTGAAGCATGAACGCGCCAGCATCGGCAGTGCCGACGGCCTGGGTGGCCAGTTCAGGAAACTAGTGGAACTGGCCGAGGAAATGGGGCGAATGAACGATCCGTTGGTCCGTGACCGGTTGGCCGAGATCGAAGGAAGGGTCATGTCCCACCGCTACACCAGCTTTCGCCTGTTTTCTTGTGCAGCAGCCGGGGAAGATGCCGGGTCGGTCCAGCTTATGATGAAGCTGCTGCTGACCGAAATCGGGCACGAGATGGCCCTGCTGGCGCAGGACCTGATTGCCGATCACGCCCTGATCGAGCCGGCCGGGGCCGGCGGGCGCGGGCCGCGCGGGCCGCGCGGACCCAACAAGTGGCTTGATCAGATCATGGGCAGCCTGGGCAATTCGATTGCCGGGGGCACCAGCAACATCCAGCGCAACATCATCGCCGAACGTGGTCTTGGCCTGCCGCGCGATGGCGCGGCCTGACGGGGAGAGGGAGCGATGCGTTTTCACCTGACATCCGAACAGGTCGCAATCCAGGACGCTGTGCGCGGCACCCTGGGCGAATGCTGGGGGATGGAGCAGTTGCACGGCTTTGCCGATGGCGAGGCTGATTTTGATGCGGACAGCTGGCAGGCGCTGATGGCGCTGGGTATCGGCGGTCTAGCCCTGCCCGAAGCTGATGGCGGGGCTGGCCTAGGCCTGCTTGATGCTGCGCTGGTCTGCGAAGTGGCGGGCGCGGCGGCTGCGCCGGGGCCGTTGATTGGGCAGATTGTCGGCGCGATTGCCGTGTCTGCTTGCGCCAACGCTGCCACCCGTGAACTGCTGCCCGCAATTGCCAGCGGGGAAAGCGTCGTCACGCTCGCGCTCAGCGGCAATCTGGTCCAGGCGGCCCGCGCGGCCGACTATTTCCTGGCCGATGATGGTGCGGGCGGATTGCATCTGATCGAGGCAGGACAAGGGGTGACGATCGAGGCGGTCATTGCGACCGATCGCAGCCGCCCCGTATCGCGAGTGACGTTCGACACCGTAAAGGCGCATCCGCTGTTCGCCGCCGGTGATCCGATGGTCCAGCGCCTGAACGATGCCGCGTTGGTGCTGATCGCTGCCGATGCCCTGGGCGGAGCGCAACACTGCACCGACCTGTCGGTCGATTATGCCAAGACCCGCGAACAGTTCGGCAAGGCGATCGCCAAGTTTCAGGCGGTAAAGCACCAGCTGGCGCAAATGGCACTGGAGGTGGAACCATCTCGGGCGCTGGTGTGGTACGCGGCTTATGCCTGGGATGCGGATTTGCCTGATTGCACCCGAGCCGCCGCCATGGCTAAGGCGCACTTGTGCGAAGTATATACCCGCACCACACGCGCCGCCATCGTCGTCCACGGCGGGATCGGCTATACATGGGAACATGGCCTCAATTACTGGTTCCGTCGTTCGATCCAGAACCGGGCCTGGCTCGGCAGCCCGGCGCAGAACCGCGCCCGCGCGGCCAAGCTGGCCGGTTGGTAATGGCATTTTGGGAGTGAAGTGATGAAACCTGGAAGCCGGATCAAGAGCGCGGCCTGCGCCAGCGAAGCGGTGGTGATCAAGTACATGGGCGGCACGATCGAATGCGGTGGTGTGCCGATGGCCGACGATGCGGTCGGTGATGGTACGCCTGTCGCCGGATTCGACGGAGGCACGGTAATGGGCAAGCGGTATATCGATGTCGATGGCACGGTAGAGCTGCTCTGCGTAAAGCCGGGCAAGGGCAGTTTCGCCCTGAACGGCGTGGCGCTGGTGCTGAAGGAAGCCAAGCCGCTCCCTGCTTCGGACTGATCGATACCCATGAACATTTCCCTTATACTCGAAATGGCCGCCCAGGCTGCTCCCAACCGCGTCGGCCTGATTTGTGACGGCAAGCGCTGGACCTATGGCGAGCTGGATGTCGCCGCACGCGGAGCCTGCGAACTGATCCGCGCCAGCGGTGCTAGCCACGTTGCCCTGCTTGACGAATCGAGCGAAGCGGCGGTGATAGCGCTGTTCGGCGCGGCGCTGGCCGGCGTCCCGTATTGCCCGCTTAATTACCGGCTCGCCGATACCGATCTGGGCGCGCTGCTCGGGCGGATAGCCCCGGCGCTGGTGATCGGTGATGTGGCGCGGGTCGGCCGGCTGGCCGACGGGCAGGGCCACACCGCCTATCCGCGCAGCGAATTCACGCAGGCCGCGCTGGAGGCGGTGGCCGATGAATTTGCCGAGCACGACCCGGGCCTTGGCACGGCGATCCAGCTGTTCACCAGCGGCACCACCGCCGCGCCCAAGGCGGCGCTGCTAGGCCATTCCAATCTGGTGTCCTACATCCTTGGCACGGTTGAGTTCGGCTCGGCGGACGAGGGCGAAGCGACGCTGGTTTCGGTGCCGCCCTATCACATTGCCGGCATCGCGGCCTTGGCCTCGTCGATCTATGCCCAGCGGCGGATCGTGCTGCTGCCCGCGTTCGCGCCGGAGGACTGGCTGAAGTTGGTCGATGCCGAACGGGTCACCAATGCCTTTGTGGTTCCGACCATGCTGGGGCGGATCATCCACGCGCTGGAAAAAGGTGTGAAGGCGGACATCACCTCGCTGCGCGCGATTGCTTATGGCGGGGGCAAGATGCCGCTCGAACTGATCCGGCAGGCGCTCGACCTGCTGCCCGAAACGGCCTTCACCAACGCCTATGGCCTGACCGAAACCAGTTCAACCATCGCCTTGCTGGGGCCGGACGAACACCGTGCTGCCCACCGCTCAAGCGATCCCAAAATACAGGCTCGGCTGGCTTCGGTCGGAATTCCACTGCCGACGGTCGAACTGGAAATCCGCGACGAAGACGGCCACACCCTGCCGCCGAGGCAGGCGGGTGAAATCTATGTGCGGGGTGATCAGGTTTCCGGCCAGTACAAGGAAAAGAGCGCGCTTGATGCCGATGGCTGGTTCCCGACCCGCGATGCTGGCTATCTCGACGAGGACGGCTATCTATTTCTGGCTGGCCGCGCCGACGACGTGATCGTGCGCGGAGGTGAGAACATCTCGCCGGGCGAGATCGAGGACCTGTTGCTGACCCATCCGGCGATTGCCGATGTAGCCGCCGTCGCCGTCCCCAGCCTGGAATGGGGCGAGGCGGTGGGGATCGCCGCGGTAGTGCGCGGCGGTTTTGACCAGCCGAGCGAGAGTGAACTGAAGGACATGATCCGCGCTCGTTTGCGCTCTAGCCGGGTGCCGGAACTGGTCCGCTTCTTCCCGACCTTGCCCTATAATGAAATGGGCAAGCTGCTTCGGCGCGAAGTGAAGGCGATGCTAGCAGCGTGAGCCGAGTGGGGCAGCCTGGCGTGATGTTCGCGCAACTCGAACTGCCGCTCATGTGCGCGCCGATGAGCATTGCATCTTCTCCGGCGCTCACACGGGCGTGCGTGGAAGCAGGAGTCGTTGCGGGTTGGCAGGGCGGCGCCGCAACGAACGAGACCGAATTCTCACACTATCTCGCGATGCTGGAAGCGCCCGGTCGTGCCCCCGCAATCGTCAACTTGCCCGCGCGAATGGCCGGCGACCCAGCCTTTGACAGCCGTTTTGGCCTGCTGGAACAGGCCCGGTTTCCGCTGGTCTTATCCAGTGTCGGAGATCCGGCGCGGATGGTCGAGCGGGTTCATGGCTGGGGTGGCCGAGTGATCCAGGATGTTACGACCTTGCGTCATGCCGAGAAGGCTTTGGCGGCTGGGGTCGATGGTCTTATGCTGACCTGTGCGGGGGCAGGGGGGCATACGGGCGATTTGACACCCTTTGCCTTTGTTCCGGCAGTCCGGCGGATATGGGATGGCCTGCTGATTGTCGCGGGCGGGATTGCCGATGCGCGCGCGATACGCGGTGCGCTTGCGCTGGGCGCAGACCTTGCCTGTATGGGCACTCGATTTATTGCTACCCCGGAAAGCGGCGTGGTCCAGCGGCACCGAGATATGATCGTTCGCGCGGGAATGGAGCGGATCGTTCCTTCAGCGGCCATGAACGGGGTAGTTGCCAACTGGATCGCGGATTCGCTTGAGGCGGCGGGCCTCGATTACTTGGAGTTACCTGACCACCGGACACCCATGCCCGCCGGAATAAAGCCTTGGCGCGACATTTTCAGTGCAGGGCAAAGTGTTGGGTTGATAGATACGGAGTTGCCGGTGGCGCAGCTGGTGAAAAGTCTTTCGAGCGACTTCGTGGCAATGGGTGGGCATTCCGGCTGGCGCGCACGTCTCGCCTCGATCGAAGCCGGGTGGCGCTAGATTTCCAGCACCATCCGCCCTGCCAGTGCGCCGCTGGCAGCAGCAGTCATGGCCTCGCGGAACCGTTCGAGCGGAAAAGTCTGGGCGATGACCAGCTTCAGCACGCCCGCAGCGGCAAGGCGGCTGGTTTCGGCGCGGTTCGCTTCCGCCTTGTCCGGCTCCCGCTCATTAAACTGGCGGATATCGACGCCGACAAGGCTGGCATCCTTAAGCAGCGACAGGTTGGTTTGGAGAGTTGCGATTCCGCCTAGAAAACCGATGACAAGGTGCCGACCGCCCCAACCAAGCGAGCGAAATGCCGGACCGGTCGCCTCGCCGCCAACCGGGTCAAACACCACGTCGACCGGTTTGCCTTCATTTGCCGCCTTGACCTGCTCGCGCCAATTATCGGCGCGGGCGTCAACGACATTATCTGCCCCGCCCGCCAGTGCAAGGGTACGTTTGTCCGCGCTGGAGGCAGACGCGATCACCCGCGCGCCAAGGTGCTTGCCGACTTGCACAGCGGCATAACCCGTCGCTCCACCGGCGCCAAGGACCAGCAGCGTTTCGCCCGCGTGAAGTTGGCCGCGATCAACCAGCCCGTGCCAGGCGGTGGCATAGCTGACCGGGAAACCGCCGCTTCGGTAAAGCTCAACGCATCTGGAAACTTGCGGACTCCGCGCGCCGGAAGCACCGCTTCTTTGGCGAACAACCCGCCCCAGCCGCTAGCCGAGACTTGATCACCCACTGAAAGACCCGACACTTCTGTGCCGATATCGCGAATCACGCCTGCGGATTCGCTGCCGGGAGTGCACGGCATTGGCGGCTTGATCTGATAGCGCCCCTCAGCAGTCAGTACGTCGACAAAGCTGATCCCGGCCGCTTGAATCGCGATCCGCACATGTCCGGGTCGCAAGGCGAGCGAGCTTAGATCGCGGAGTTCGTAGCTTCGGGCGGGCCACACTCGTCAGCAATGACCATGCGAGGCATATTATGAGCCCTGTGGCTTGCTCATCAATTCGGCGACAATCCGGTTTACGTCATAGCGCCCGGTATCATCCCCGGCAGGAGCCTGGGCGGCAAAGGCTGCTTCGATTTCGGCATGACGAATTTGCGCTGCTGCGAACGAATTGGGATGGGTGACAATCAGGAAGTCGCCTCGGAAGGTTCCGGCAATCGCCGCCTCAGCGGCTTCGGTGGCGCTCATCCCCTGTGCTTGGACTGCGCGGGATAACTCGCGCTGGTGGTCTTTGGGCTGACGCAGGTGCGGGGGACGAACAGCATCTGCCAGCCCGGTTGAAACCAGCCCGGGGCAGAACACACTGATCCCGACTTTCCTGGGCAGTTCCGTCCGTAGTACTTCGGCCATGGCAAGCACGGCCTGCTTGCTGGCGGTATAGATTCCTGCACCGCTGTGTTGCAGGCCCAGCGAATGTTCTGATGCGGTGACGCAAATTTTACCGCCTTCGTCTTGCGCCAGCAAGGCCCGCGCGAATACAGTCATCGAAGACCACGCGCCGCGCAGGTTGACGCCCATCAGCCAGTCGAACTCTTCAGGCGTGGATTTGACGAGTGGGCCATTGAGGATCGTCCCGGCGTTGGCGAAGACTAGGTCGATCCCGCCCAGTTCCGTTTGTGCCGCTTCAGCTAGAGCTTCGACGCTGGCATGGTTACTCACGTCGCATCGAAGCGCGATCGCCCCGTTAAGTCCGGCGGCGAGAGCTTTGACCCGACCAGCATCAATATCGGACAGCACCAGTCGTGCTCCCTGTGCGGCGAGGTATTCAGCAAGCGCCTTACCGATGCCCGATGCGGCCCCGGTAATAACGACACGTTTGTCCACGTGGTTGATCATCATTTCCCGAACTCCCGGTTGACCCGCGCGGCAAATTCGGGACCGACCCCGGCGCTGGCAAACACTTCGTGCGCTAGGCCGGCCTCCAAGGGCAGGTCGGCCTGTTCGACGTAGAGCTTCTTGTAGGCGAACACGCTGTGGCGGCTCTGTCCGACGTTGGCGTTGGCAAGTCGTGCGACCGTCGAATCCACATCGTCGTCGGGCACGCAGTGGTTGGCAAGGCCGATCCGCGCGGCTTCGGTGCCGGAAACGGGCAGGCCAGTGAAGCTGATCTCACGGGCCTTCCACTGGCCGACCCGGCGCGGCAGGCGCTGGCTCATGCCCCAGGCCGGAACGAGGGCGAACTTGCCGTGGGTATCAGCGAAACTGGCGCTTTCGGCTGCAACGATGATGTCTCCGGCCAGCGCCAGTTCCAACCCGCCCGTGAAGCAGCCACCCTGAACCGCGACGATCACCGGCTGAGGCAGCTCTGCCAGCCGGGTGACGATCCCGGCCTGGTAATAGGGGCGGGGAGCTTTGGCTCCGCGTTCGTTCAGGTCATTGCCAGCGGAGAACACCGTGCCAGTGCTGCGTAGCACGACTACCGCGATCGCGTCACCCGCTGCCTCGATCGCCGCAAGATGGTTGTCCAGTTCGGTCCATAGCGCAAGGTTGATGGCATTGCGCTTGTCGGGCCGGTTTAACGTGAGCGTGGCGATGGCGCCGTCGCGCTCGAATAGAAGGAGGGGATGGCTCATCGTTGTCCTCCGTCGACTCTCAGCAAGGCACCAGTGGTGTAGGAACTGGCCGGGCTGGCGAGCATCAGCGCTGCGGTGACGATCTCTTCCGGCCGACCGGGCCGGCCCAGCGCGACCGGCTGCTTTTCGCGGCGTTTGGGATCCCACGCTTCGGCGATGTCTGTCAGGAACGGCCCGGCGCTGATCGTGTTGACCCGCACCTTGGGGCCATATTCACGGGACAGCGACACAGTCATGGCATTGAGCGCAGCTTTGGCTGCGGCATAGGGAACCACGCCCGGCAAGGCCATCAGTGCGCCGGTCGAGCTGATGTTGATGATGCAGCCACCCCCGTGTTCATTGGCACCATCAGCCATTCGGTGGCCGATCTGGCTGGCCAAACGGAATGGGCCCTTGAAGTTCAGGTTCATCACCGAATCGAACAGGCTTTCGGGCATCTCGTGGCTCGGGCAGGGCGGTGACATCCCGGCATTGTTGACCAGCACATCGATCCGACCGAATTCCTTGTACGCCACCTCGATTAATGCGTCGCATTCAGCCCAGCGTCCGACATGCGTGGCCACGGCCAGCGCGCGGCGGCCCAATCGGCGGCATTCCTCCGCCACCGTCTCGCAGTTTTCCAGCTTGCGGCTTGCGATGATCACATTCGCGCCGCGCTCCGCAAAGGCCTTGACCATCTGATAACCGAGGCCGCGGCTGCCGCCCGTTACCAGTACCACCTTGCCGGTGAAGTCGAACAACGGGTCCATCATGCCAGTACTTCCTTCCGGGTCGAGAAATGCTCGCTGGGGAACAGCCCCGGCGCGGTCGCGCCTCGCTTGAGCAGCGCCTTGGCGACCTGGGCTTTGTGCACTTCGGTCGGCCCGTCGGCGAGAGCGAGGCTGGGTACCCCCGCCCACCAATCGGCCAGCGGCAGTTCCAATGTCACGCCCAGGCTGCCGTGCAGGTGAATCGCGCGTTGGATTATGTCGTGATAAACCTTGGCCATCTGCACCTTGCACATCGCGATTAACGTGCGCGGGGCGACAGGCGGCGAGCGGCCGGCTTCGACCTCGTCGATGGTCCAGGCAGTCTTGAGTACCAGCAGGCGATACTGCTCCAGTTCGATCCAGCTGTCGGCAATCATGCCTTGCACGAACTGATGCTCGGCCAGAAACTTGCCTTGCGTACGGCGGGAATTGGCGCGTTCGGCCATCATGTCGAGCGCGCGCTGGCACTTACCAACCGTTCGCATCGCGTGGTGGACGCGCCCGCCGCCCAGTCGCGCCTGAGCCACCTTGAAGCCTTCCCCCGGCTGACCCAGCATGGCATCCAGCGGCACCCGCACCTGATTATAGCGGATATAGGCGTGGGTGCCTTCATCGCGGAAATGGCTGTCGCCCAACGTCTTGACGTTGCGCAGGATATCTACCCCAGGGGTATCGGTGGGGACGATGAACATGGACATCCGCCCGTGCGGCGGATTGTCTGGATTTGTTACTGCCATGACGATCAGGAAGGCGGCGAAGCGGGCGTTCGAGGAGAACCATTTCTCCCCTTCGATTACCCATTCGTCCCCATCCTGCCAGGCGCGGCAGATGAATTCCTTGGGATCGGCACCGGCCTGCGGCTCCGTCATCGAGAAGGATGAGACGATTTCGCCGTCCATTAGCGGTTTGAGATACTGCACCTTCTGCGCCTCGGTTCCGAATTGGGCGAGGATTTCTGCATTGCCGGTATCGGGCGCGGCGGTGCCGAACACCGTCGGTGCCCAATAAGAGCGGCCAAGGATCTCGTTCATCAGCGCCAGCCGCAACTGGCCATAGCCCGGCCCGCCCAGGTGTTCGCCAAGATGGCAGGCCCACAGTCCGCGCTTTTTCACCTCGTCCTGCAGTGGGCGGATCGCAGCGCGGCTTTCTGCATTGGATACGTCATAGGGTGCGCCGTGACCGGGGAACCGGACATCGAGCGGTTCGACTTCGCGCTTCACGAAGTCGAGCAACCAATCGAGCTCGGCCTGTACTTCGGGGTCGGTCTGAAACTGCCACATGATCGCTCTCCTCATCCGGCCGCGCGAGCCAGTGTTTCGGCCCGCGTGAAGGCAGCGCGTACCAGTTTATCAAAAAAGGCACCGGTGGTTGCAGGCAAGATTTCCGCCGCACTTTGCGCTACCTTGTATTCAAGAATGCAGCCGCTCTTGTAGGCTGCCAGCACGCAGTAGTAATCGAAGTTGGAGAGGTCCCGCCCGGTGCCGGCGGCGTAATACCGGGCCAGTTCCTGCCGGGTCGGGAAATTGGCAATGTTGTAGAGCGCCGCCGCGCCGATCTCGTCCGGCTTGGCTTCGTCGCGCAGGCGGCCAGTGAACCAGGCCAAGTCGATCAGCGGATCGCCGATAGTCGAGAGCTCCCAGTCGATCAGCGCGGTCAGTCGGGCAGGCCGATCGAAGGCGAACAGAGCGTTGGGTGTGCCAACGTCGCCGTGGATGATTCCGGCACGGAAATCGTCGGGCAGATTGGCGCGAAGCCAATCGCGAGCATAGGCAAAACCCGGCAGATCGCGCCATGAGGAACCATAAAGATCCGGATAGGAGCGGATCTGGCTTTCCCAGCGATCCACCTGGCGTTCGAGGAAATTGTCAGGCTTTCCGAACCCGTCAAGGCCGACCGTCCGATAATCGACATTGGCAAGGGCGACCAGGCCATCGACCATGGCATAGGCGATGCCATACTCGCTTGGTGCGCGATCGAATGGGGCGCGGTGATATATGTGCTCGCCACGCAGTTCGGCGGCCCAGCCCTGGACCCGCTCCATCACATAGAACGGTGCGCCGATGACCTCGATATCGGCGCAGGAACCGAAACAGTGTGGGTGCGGCACTGGTGTGCCGTTGAGCGCAGTCAGCACCCGCGCCTCGCGCAGAATTCCCTTGTCCGAGCCGGGCGGTGGGACAGTTGGCGGGCGGCGCAGTACCATGTCCGGCCCGCCGCGATTGAGCGTCAGGATCACGTTGGAGGTGCCGCCGTGGAGATGCGCGACATTTAGCGGGCCAGTACCTAGCTGCGGGACGTTCCCGTCTAGCCATGCGGTCAACCGTTCCACGTCGGCGAGATCGGGTGTAACGGTCACTGCGTCACCATCCGCCGGAACAGACTGCCTTCGGCCTGCCAATCGATCCGCACCGTCCGGTGGGCAAAACGCCAGCCCTTCAAGGTTCGCACCAATCGGTCGGAATAGGTTCCGGCATGATCGGGACCGTGGTTTGACCAGACCGAGAAATAGCTCCGCGCGATAGCCGCATTGCCGTCCATTTCAATCAGTGGGTTGGTTGTGTGGTGGCGCACGAAGGTGCGGCGCGGATCGCTCGGGTCGCCAGCGGTCAACGCGGCATAGATTGCATCCGGTCCGGTCGCTGCGACACCTGGAAACTCCAGAACGCCTTCAGCCGCAAAGCAGGCAGCTAACTCCGCAATCCGGCCGCGATCGCCGTTATAGGTATAGGTCGCCAGCAGGTGGCGGATGGCATCGCGGTCTGCAGTGGGATCAAGCATAGTAATTGAGCTTGAGTCCGGGTTCGTTCCACCGGACCTTCACCAGTAGTCCCCTGCTGGACAGAGTGATGTAGGTGTCCTTCATATCCGGCCCTCCGAAGGCAATGTTGGTAACATAGACATCGTCGAAATTGCGCTTGCTGCTTTGTCCGTCGGGAGTGATGGTGGTGATGCCGCCTTCGAACAGGGTGGCCACGCAGACGGTGCCGGCGGCGGTCACGGCCAGGCTGTCGAACCCAACCGCTCCATGAGCGGTGGCAACCCATTCCGGCCGCTGTGCCTCAACTTTGCAGGCATAGCGATAAAGCCGAGCCTGATGCGTGTCGGCACAATAGACCGAATTGCCGTCCGGCGAGAGACCGATACCGTTGTAGCTGACAGCATGACGGTTGATTGCAGTGATTGAGGCTCCATCGGTCAAGCAGGTGAACAGGCCGCTGGCAGTGCGGATGCCGTCGTGGCTCTTGCCAAGATCAGTAAACCACATGCGCCCATCGGCATCGAAGACCAGATCGTTTGGAGCTTCCAGCGCTATACCGTCGCACGCGTCTTGGATGCGTTCGAACCGACCCGTGGCGAGATCGACCCGCTCGATCCGGCCTTCGCAGCCGGGGCCGCGTGCGCTCTGGAACTTTGCCGGGTCGAGCCCGCCGTTGTTGCAGACATAGAGCGCGCCATCCGGGCCAATCGCTGCCCCGTTAGGCCCGCCGCCGATAGCACAAACCGTTTCGGTACGGCCGTTCCAGCAACGCGTGATGCGGCCTCCCGCCATCTCGACCACGATGATCGAGGCATCCTGCATGACCACCGGACCTTCCGGGAAGGCCAGCCCTTCGGCGAGGATTTCCATCGGCGCTAATCCTATATAACTTAGTTATCTATGTCTTGACATGACCTTCAGTGCTGCGCAAGCCTATCAGGAGGAGGTTTGCATGCCAGTCCCCAACCACCACCTTGTCACCACGCCACCCTCATTTGAGTCTCCGCCTTATCCTGCGGACATCTTTGCTGGACAGACCGTACTGGTCACCGGTGGCGGAACGGGAATGGGTCTTGCGATGGCGCGGGCCTTCGCACAAGGTGGGGCGCAGGTCGCGGTGATGGGCCGCAGTCTGGTAAAGGCGCAGGAAGGCGCGGCAAAGATCGCGGCGCTGGGGGTGAAGGTTCATGCGATAAGCTGCGATGTGCGTCTGCCCGATCAGGTGGCCGCCGCCTTTGACGAAGCCGAGGCGATGCTCGGTCCGGTTACCCTGCTGGCAAACAATGCCGGGGCCAACTTTCCGGTCCTGGCCGAAGATATCTCGGTCAACGCCTGGAACGCGGTGACGCGGATCGCCATAGACGGAACGTTCTTGTGCTCCACCGAATTCGCCCGCCGCCTGATTGCGCGGGGGGTGGGCGGCGCGATCATCAACAACTCGGCGCAGTATATTTGGACCGGTTTTCCCGGCGACGCCCATTCGGCTGCGGCAAAGACCGCCCAGGCGACTATGACGAAGGCAATGGCGCGCGAATGGGCACCGTTCGGCATCCGGGTCAACGCCATTGCTGCCGGATTCTTCCCGCATGAAACCTCCACGGCCGGGCGGCGTGAAGGCACCACCGAAGTGCTCCAGAACATGATCCCAGCCGGGCGGACCGGCTCGATCCACGAGTTTGGTTGGCTTTCGGTGATGACCTGCTCGCCCCTGTTCGCCGGGCTGACCGGGCAGGTGATCCTTCAGGACGGCGGGGAAAGCCTGCGCCGCTCGCTGATGATGCCAGACTATGTTCCCCCACGTGAACGGGTCGAAGGGCCCTGGGGTTGGCGCTGATGGGCTGGCTTGCCGGAAGGACCGCGCGTCTGGTTGGGGAAAGCCCGGCCATTGGCGCCGCGCTTAAAGCGCAGGGCGCAACTTTTGTCACTGAAGGGAACTGCGATGTGCTGGTCCATGTCGCCGCGTCTCCGCCAATTAAGCCGGTGCACGAACTAGGCCACGCCGAATGGCGCGCTGCGCTCGATCACGGGTTGGACCAGCGATTTCTGCTGGCCCGCGATTTCGCTGCGGAACGGCGCGCGGCGAGCCAGGGTGGAGCAGTGATCTTTGTTGGTGCACCTGAACAAGCACTGGGCAGCGATCAAGCCGCTGCCGCTGGGGCGCTGTCCAACCTGACCAAGACGCTGGGGGTGGAATGGGCCCGCGACGGGATCCGGATCAATGCGGTGCTAACTTTCGAACAGGGATCAACGCTCGGCAATCTCGTCGCCTATCTGGCCAGCGACTATGCTGCCTATGTCACCGGTGCGGTGATGGGCGTTGGGCTGAATGATGGCTGATCCGCTTAATGGAAAGCTCGATGTAAACCTTCGGGTGGTCGATCTTGGGGCCTCGATTGCATGGTATACCCGCGTGTTCGGGGCCGAGCCGATCTATAGTGGTGAGGACCGGAGCAAGGACGGCGGCACCGTCCCGATGGCCTGCTTTCGCCTTGGCGGGGTCAAGCTGTGGTTGGTTCAGGGACGCACACCTCAATCGGGCAGCCAACGGGTCGACGTGGCGCTGATGAACCGGCAGTTGCTCGCCCCCTTGCGGGCATTGCTGACGGCGCGGGGCGCTATGTTCGACTATTCCGAACTCCCCGGTTTCCCGGTCGATGCCGATGGGGTTCGGCGCGGTCAGGATGCGGAATTCTTCTTTCTGCTGAATCCCGACGGGCACCGGATCGAATATTGCCGGACCTGTCCGGTCGGGGGGGACGCGAAATGAGCATGACGATTTCTCTGGAAGGGCAAGCGGCCTTCGTAACAGGCGGCGGTGGCGGAATTGGCCGGGCTGTCGCGGTGCGACTGGCTGAGGCCGGGGCCGATGTGGCCCTGTTCGAGATCGTGCCGGAAAGAGCCGATGAAACGGCGGCGCGGATCCGCGAACTGGGTCGCCGCGCTCTGCCGATCATCGGCGATGTGATGGATACCGGGGCCTTGCGTACCGGGATTGCCGCCGCCGATGCCGAGTTCGGGCGGATCGACATCCTCGTCAACAACGCCGGCGGTACAGCGGCCCGGCCGTTCCTGGAGCAAAGCGAGCGCAGCTGGCGGCGGCATATCGACATCAACCTTGTTTCGATGCTGGCTGCGACCCATGCCGCAGCACCGATCATGATCCGTGAGGGCCGGGGTGGGGCGATTGTCAACGTCGCCTCGATCGAGGCGGAGCGCGCAGCACCCAATTTTGCCGTCTACGCCGCTTGCAAGGCCGGAATGCTCAGCTTCACAAAGTCGATGGCGGTCGAGCTTTCCGGCCACGGCATCCGGGTCAACTGCCTTGCTCCGGATCACACAATCACCCCAGGCAATCAGGGCAACCGCGTTGGGCCGGTGGATACTTCGACTTGGCGACGCCATTCGCCGGAAGAAGTCGATGCGATGAACCGGCTAATCCCGCTCGGGCGAGAAGGGCAGGATTGGGAATGTGCAGATGCGGCGGTTTTCCTTTGCTCTTCCATGGCGTCTTATGTAACTGGTGTGTTGTTGCCAGTTGATGGCGGCACTTGGGCGGCTGGCGGCTGGGTGCGGGGCCGCAACGCAAAGTGGACGCTCAACGAAGGCCTGTCGTTCGGCAGTTAGGTTCCGGATGGCAACTTTCCGCTTCAGTTATAAAACCAAGTTCACTATGTAGCCCTATCGCGCATTGTTGTCGCAAAGGGATGGTTCTATGCTGCTTGGTTCGATCGATGATATTGTGAATAGGCAACAGCGCATCCACGTGCCGAAGACCAGCGAAATCGTTGCAGACAAGATCCGTGGGCAAATCGTGCGAGGCGATCTCAATGAAGGTGATTCGCTTCCGCCCGAAGGGCAGTTGATGGAGAGCCTCGGCATTTCCCGACCGACCTTGCGCGAAGCCTTCCGTATACTCGAGGCGGAAGGTTTGATTAGCGTCGTGCGTGGTTCGCGGACCGGTGCCAAGGTCCACAAGCCCTCGGTCGAACTTGTTTCACGCTACGCAGGCTACGTCCTTGAGTCCCAGGGAACCACGATTGCCGACCTTTACCAGGCACGCCTCGCGATCGAACCTTCGGTGGTTCGCTGGCTGGCGACCGCCAAGGGTGGCGGCGCTATCGTCAAGTTGCGTGCATTGCTGACTGAAATGGAAGCCATGCTGAACGACGATCGGCACGAGGAGTTTATCGCCAAAGTCGAGGTGTTCCACCAGTCGCTGGTAGCTGCCACGGGCCTGAAGACCATTACCTTCATGAGCCGGATGTTGCTCAACCTGGCGGGCAAGCACCAGATAGAGTTTCAGCGCCGCCATTCCCGGTCGCAGGATGCACGGCGCAAAAGTCACCGGGCCGGTCTCAGATCCTACCAGAAGGTCGTCGACCTGATTCAGGCCGGTGAGGTTGAGCCAGCGGTAGCACACTGGCGGTTGCACCTGACTAATGCCAATGCCACCTGGACTAGCGAAGGCGAAGGGAGCCGGGTGGTGGACTCGCTCGGCGATTAGTCGAGCACGAGCAGCATAGCGCCGGCCAATGGGCCGCCAGCGGTCGAAGTTGCACACACTTGCGGGTTGCCTTTCACCTGCCGTGCGCCGCCCCGGCCCCATAGTTGGGTGCAGGCCTCGTGCACCGCGCCATAGGCGTGCAGCCGCCCGCCTGACAGCGCCCCGCCGCCGGTATTGACCGGCAGTTCCCCTTCCAACGCGATCCGCTTTCCGCCCTCGATGAAATCCTTGGCGCCGTATCGCTCACAAAACCCAAAGTTTTCCAGCCAGTTGAGCGTGTGGAACGTAAAACCGTCATAGAGCTGGGCAATGTCCACATCGGCGGGTTTCAGGTCGGTTCGGCTCCACATCATCTCGGCCACTTTGGGCTGCGCCTGGGTGTCGAGCGCGTCCAATTGCGTCCACGAATTGCGGTACTGCATCGATGATCCCACCGCCTCGATCCGCACCGGCGGGTTGCGCAGGGTGCGGGCCACGTCCAGCCGCGAAACGATGATCGCCACCGCGCCGTCACAGGGCACGTCGCAGTCATAGAGCCGCAGCGGGGTGGCGATCATCGGGGAGGCCAGGTAATCGTCCAGCGTGATCGGGGTGCGATAGACCGCGTTGGGGTTCAACCCGGCATTGCGGCGCTGGTTGATCGGGATCTGCGCGACCTGTTCGGGCGTGATTCCGCTTTTGTGGACATAAAGGTTGAAGAACAGCGCCTGCTGCAAGGCGGCGGAATAGGTGTAGTAGGGGGCATACCAGGAAAATGGCCCGGCCTGGCGCTGGCCGTCCTTCAACAGTGCGTTGGCATAGGCGGTCTTGCGGGCGGTTGCCTCGTACATCGTGCGGAAAATCAGCACGTTGCGGCACAGGCCCGCAGCAATTGCGCCGATCGCGTTGAATACCGCGCCATACTGACCGGGGGCCTCACCGCCGCCGGCGTACCAGCCCACCTTGAGCCGCAGCGCATCTTGCAAGGACGCGCAGCCGACCGGAGAAAATCCCGATCCATCAGCACGTTCGCCCGGCCAGGTGGCGATTCCGTCGATGTCCGCACGGGTCAGCCCGGCATCGCGGATCGCTTCCATTGCGGCATCGACAGTCAGCGCCAGTGCCGACTTGCTGGCCCCCCGCGAGACATCGGAAATGCCGATGCCGGTGATCGCGGTGTTCTTTTCGGCGTAGGCGGTCATACGGCGCCTCCGACTGGACGGAACAGCGGAATCCACAGGTCTTCGGCCGGTTCGAACCATACGTCTACCGGCATACCGAAGGTCACTTCGGCCGGATCGCAATGGGTGATGTTGCCGACCAGGCGCACTTCGGGGGCTTCCTCCAGCGCGACCAGGGCGAGGACATAGGGCACCGGCAGGCCCGGCACCCAGGCCTTGTGATTGATCGTGAAGGTTTCGACCCTGCCGCGCCCTGAAACGGGTGCCGGCTCCACCTCAACGCTCTCACAAGCGGGACAGAAGGGTACGGGCGGGTGCACATAAGTGGCACACGAATGGCACTTGAATATCACCAGCACCCCGTCCTTGCCGGAAGTCCAGTATCGCTGGCTGTCCAGATCGATCGCCGGCAGGATGCGCAGCGGTGGTGCCGGCTGGTTCATGGCGCCTTTCCCCTCTCTCACTTATCTAACCAGGTTGACGATAAGCCATTGCGTCCAAGTCGTCCATTCGATAAATTGACACATCATCAATTATTGAGTCGCGGACCCAACGGGCCGTGGCCGGCACCCGGGAGACGTATGATGCAGATGGAAGACATGGTGATCATCAGCGTGGACGATCACGCGATCGAACCGCCCGAGGCGTTCATCCGCCACTATCCTGAAGGCAAGAAGGACCAGGCCCCCCGGATCGTTCATGAAGACGGCAAGGACATCTGGCTGTGGAACGGCGCGCGCTTTCCCACCATCGGCCTCAACGCCGTGGTCGGCCGCCCGCGCAGCGAATACGGGATGGAGCCGACCACGTTCGACCAGCTCCGCCCCGGCACCTATGATCCCAAGCTGCGCGTCGATGACATGAACGCCAACGGCGTGCTGGCCAGCCTGAATTTCCCCACCATGCCCAGCTTTGCGGGCGGAGTCTTCGTCGGCATGGCGCAAAAGGACCCGGGGGCATCCCTGCTGGCGGTCCGCGCCTGGAATGACTGGCACGTGCAGGAATGGTGCGCCGCCGCCCCCGGCCGGTTCATCCCGATGTGTCTGGTGCCTGCCTGGGACATGGCCGAGACACTGAAGGAACTGAAGCGGATGAGCGACCTTGGTGTTCACGCCGTGTCGTTTTCCGACAACCCGTCCAACATCGGCCTGCCCAGCATCCACAACGAATACTGGGAACCGTTCTGGAAGGCCTGCAACGATTACAGGATGGTGATCAACTGCCACATCGGCACCGGCGCGCGGGCGCTGCACCCCAGCCCGGAAAGCCCGATCGACGCGTGGATCACCGCCATGCCAATCTCCATCGCCAATTCGGCAGCCGACTGGACGTTCGCCAGCTTCTGGAAGCGTTATCCGGATTTGCGCATGGCCCTGTCCGAAGGCGGGATCGGCTGGGTGCCCTATTTCCTGGAGCGGGCCGACTTTACCTATGAACACCACCACGAATGGACGTTCAGCGATTTCGGCGCCGAACGGCCTTCGGATGTGTTCAAGCGGCACATCATCAGTTGCTTCATCGATGACCAGTTCGGGGTGAAGAACCTCGATTACATGAACGCCGACATGGTCGCCTATGAATGCGATTATCCACATTCGGACACGGTCTGGCCGAACGTGCCAGAATACCTGTGGGCCTCGGTCAACGGGCTGGACCGCACGGTGATCGACAAGATCACCCATGAAAACGTGATCCGCGAATACAGCTTTGACGCGTTAGCGCTGAACGGCGGAAAGGCCAACTGCACCGTCGGTCACCTGCGCGAACTGGGCAAGGACGTGGACGTGTCCCCGCGCCACAACTTAGGCGGGCTGAAAACCGACAGCATGGACCTGGTCGGCAAGGCGCGCCGCCCGGTGACGTCCGGCGATATCGAACGGATGTTCGCCTCGGCATGAGCGGCCGTTGCCACATCGTGGTGGGCGGTACTGCGGGAATCGGGCTGGCGACAGCGCGCATTCTGGCGGACGAGGGGCACCGCATCGTCCTGATCGGGCGCGATGAAGCGCGCGCCCGGCAGGTGGCGGATGAACTCGGCGGTCACGGCGAAGGCAGCGATCAGGGCGGATTGGAGGCGGCGGTGGCGCGCGGCGTGGCCCATCTCGGAAGGCTTGACGGGATTGCCGTCACCGCTGGCCCGATCGGCTCGCGCGGCGATGCGCTTGGTCTGTCGGATGCCGAATGGGCCGAAATGTTCGACACCCAGGTGTTGACCGTGGTGCGGTCCTTGCGGGTGGGGGTTCCGGCGCTGCGGGCAAGTGGGGGCGGTTCGATCGTTACCTGTGCGGCCTTTTCGGTGCGCGCGCCCAAACCGGCCCTGTTGCATTATGCGGCGATGAAAGCGGCGGTGGCGGTGCTGACCAAGGGTCTGGCCAAGGCTCACGGTGCCGATGGCATCCGGGCCAACTGCATGGCCCCCGGTGCCACGGCAACCGAGGCGCTGGGCAGAGGCGATCCTGCCGTGCTTTGGAGCGAGATGCGCGACCGCTATGGCATGAAGGCCGCGTTAGACCGGATCGGCGACCCGCGCGAAGCGGGTGAGCTGATCGCTTTCCTGCTGTCGGACAAGGCCGCCTACCTGACCGGCGCGTTGATCAACATCGATGGCGGAACCGATTTTTGAAGAGGACCGGAAAATGACCGATCAACAGGCTTACGCGGTGCCAGACGTCTGGCGGGTCGATGAACCCGCCCCGGCTCATGTCCCGCGCGACCGGGTAGTGGATGTGCGCTTTGCCATGGGCCACAGCCCCAACGACCTGCTCGACCCCTATGTCGAAACGGACATCCTGCGCGCGCCCGGGGTGCCGCGTCTTCTCTACAGCCCCTATCCGTTCATTGACAAGTCCAAGGGCACTTGGTGCGTCTCGCATTACCACGATATCCAGCGAGTTTATGAGGACAACGACCACTTCAGCACCCAAGGGGTCGCGCAGTTTCAGCTGCTCGCCGGTGAAACCTTCCCTTCATTGCCGCTGGGGGTCGATCCGCCGCAACATGGCATCTATCGCCGCTTTTTGAACAGTCACTTCACGCCGGTCGCTTTAAAGAAGTTGGAGCCGCAGGTGCGGGCCATGGCGGTGGAAATGATCGAGGGCTTTGCCGGTAAGGGCGAAGTCGACATCGCTTATGACTTTGGCCGAGTCTATCCGGTCCAGGTCTTCCTTGACCTGATGGGTCTGCCGTTCTCGATGTTCGAGCAGTTCCTAGTCTGGGAATGGGAAATCCTCCATTCACGCGATCACCAGCGGATGGGCGATGCGGTGCGCCAGGTGATTGCCTACCTGCGTGAATTCATTGCCGAAAAACAGGCCCGGCCAGATGAACGGCTGGGCAGTTATATCGCTAATGGCGAGATCGATGGTCGCCCGCTGGAGCCAGACGAAGTGATCGGGATGACTTGGTTTCTGTGGTTGGGTGGGCTGGATACGGTCGCTTCGACCATTAGCCAGATGTTCCGCCGCATGGCGCTGGATCAAGACCTGCAAGCGCGGTTGCGGGCTGAACCTGACCTGCGCAACAGCGCGGTGGAGGAATTCCTGCGGACCCAGCCATTGGTCAATTCCTTCCGGCTCGTGAAGCAGGATCTGGAGTGGGACGGGGTTACACTGAAGGCAGGGGACTACATTACTTGCCTCAATTCCTCGGGCAATTTCGATCCAGCGCAGTTTCCCGAACCGCGCAAGTTTGATCCCGCACGCAGCCCCAACCGCCATTACACCTTCGTCGGCGGGGTACATCTGTGCCTAGGTGCGCACCTGGCCCGGCGTGAGCTGCGCATTCTGCTCGACGAATTTTTCCAGCGGGTGCCGCAATTCCGGGTCAAGCCCGGCACCGATACCACCGTAACTCCCGGATTGCTGTCGATTCGCAACCTGCCGATCATTTGGGACCCGAACTGAGGACTAAGCGATGACTTTCCTAAAACACCCAGACTGCGTCTACATTGGCGGTGAATGGCAACCTGCCCCCGGACGCGAGGCGATAATTAACCCGGCGGACGAAAGCCTTCTGATCGAGGCCCCGGTTGGCAGCGTCGCACAGGTCGAAGCGGCGATCGCTGCCGCTCGCCACGCGTTCGACCATGGCGACTGGCCGCGCCTGCCGGTCGCTCAGCGCCAGGCTTTGATGCATCGCTTCCTCGATTGCATCGAAGCGCGACGCGACGATATCGTGCGGATGATCGTCGCCGAAGCCGGGGCAACCCAGATATTGGCAGGGTTCATGCAATACGGCATCCCGATGAAGCACGCCCGCCGCACGGTGGAAGTGGCGAGCCGCCCGGCGGTGACCAGCCTGCCTGTGGAACTGACTCCCAATGCCGCAGGCACGACCACGCTGGGCACCGGGGTGGTGGTGCGCGAACCTGTCGGCGTGGTGGCGGCGATATCGCCCTACAACTTCCCATTCTTTCTCAACGTCGGCAAGGTTGTGCCTGCGCTGGTGGTCGGCTGTACCGTGGTGTTGAAGCCCTCACCCTATACTCCGATGGAAGCGCTGATCCTGGGCGAGATCGCGGACGAGGCCGGCTTGCCGAAGGGCGTGCTGAGCATCGTAACCGGAGATATCGAGGCCGGGCAGATACTAACGAGCGATCCGCGCGTTGATCTCGTTCACTTCACCGGATCGGACAAGGTGGGTGCCATGATTCAGGCCCAGGGTGCGCCGACGCTCAAGCGAATCGTGATGGAGTTGGGAGGCAAGTCCGCGCTGATCGTCCGCCCCGATGCCGATCTGCAACAGGCGGCGATGGCCGGGCTGGGCGGCTTTACGGTCCACTGCGGGCAGGGCTGCGCGCTGACAACTCGGCACTTGGTGCATAATTCGGTCCGCCCGCAATTCGTCGAAATGCTGAGAGGAATGCTGGCGCACATCAAGATCGGCAACCCCGCCGATCCCACGGTTAGCTATGGCCCGCTGATCCGCGAGGTGGCGCGGACGCGGACCGAGCAATACGTCCAGATCGCGCAGGACGAAGGCGCGACTCTGGTTTCGGGCGGCAAGAGGCCAGACGGTTTCGACAAGGGCTTCTTCTTTGAGCCAACGCTGTTCGACAATGTGAAGAATGACAGCCGCCTAGCCCAAGAAGAGGTTTTCGGGCCGATCGGTGCGGTGATCGGCTATGACGATGACGAGGAAGCCATTTCGCTCGCCAATGCCAGCGACTTCGGCCTGTCTGGCGCGATCTTTTCGGCCGATGCGGGCAAAGCCTATGAAATGGCCTTGCGGATCCGCACCGGGGGGGTTTCGATCAACGGCGGGGCCGGGACCATGCTGTCCGACGCGCCTTTCGGGGGGATCAAGCGCTCTGGCTATGGCCGCGAATACGGCGAGGATGGCCTCAATGAATTCACCTACCAGAAAGTAATCAGCTTCAGTGCGCGATAAGGGAGAAGTGGGCAAATGACCCAGGTGATGAAGGGCATCCGGATGCTGGAAGTGGCGCAGTTCACTTTCGTTCCGGCGGCGGGTGCGGTGCTGACCGATTGGGGTGCTGACGTGATCAAGATCGAACACCCGGTGCGTGGCGACGCGCAGCGCGGGATCAAGGAATTGCAGCGCTTTGCCCTCGACCAGCGCCGCAACGCGCTAATGCAGCACCCTAACCGGGGCAAGCGCAGTGTCGGCATCGATATCTCGACGCCGGAAGGGCAGGAGCTACTCTACGAGATCGCCAAGACCTGCGACATCTTTCTGACCAATTACCTGCCCAGCGCCCGTCAGAAGCTGAAGATCGACTTGGAACACATCCGCGCCGCCAATCCCGACATCATCTATGTGCGCGGCTCTGCCTTTGGCGAGAAGGGGCCGGAACGCGACAAGGGCGGGTTCGATTCCACCGCCTTCTGGGCGCGCGGCGGCTCGGCCATCCTGGCCACCCCACGCGAGCTGGAAGGGCCGCTGACCCAGCCGGGTCCGGCCTATGGCGATACCATCGGCGGCATGAACATCGCCGGCGGGATCGCCGCCGCACTGTTCCACCGCGAACGCACCGGCGAGGCGACCGAGGTCGACGTTTCGCTGCTGTCTTCGGGCATCTGGGCCACGGCCTGCGCGATTGACGTCTGCATCGAAATGCAGGTCGATCCCTTTGCCAACCCGCTGCCCGGCAAAACCGTGGTCGGTTCCAACCCGTTCATGGGCGTGTTCAAGACCAGCGACGGAGGCTACATCAATCTGACGGTGCTTTCGCCCTCGCAGCTGATCGCGGATACCTTCGCCCACCTCGACATTCCCGAATGCGTCGAAGATCCGCGCTTTTCGTCCATCGAGCAACTGACCGAGAATTCCGAGGCCGCGCACCTGCTGGTCCGCGCCGCCATTCTCAAGCAGCCCTTTGGCTACTGGATGCAACGGCTCAAGACGATGAAAGGGCAGTGGGCCGCCTATCAGTCGCCGCTCGATATCGAGAATGACGAACAGGTCGCGGCCAACGGCTGGATCTTTGAGGTGGAAAGCGCCGATGGCGGCAAGCCGATCAAGCTGGTTTCCAACCCCGTCCAGTTCAATCAGCAAGTGGTCAGCAACACCCGTGCGCCTGAGGCGAGCGAGCATACCGAACTGTTCCTGATGGAAATGGGGCTGGAATGGGACAAGATCGAGGCGCTGAAGGCCAAGGGGGCGATTGCCTGACGGGCGGCTTTGCCCCAAGAAGCGGGGCATTATGCCCGATCCGACCGACCTGCTCGCCGCAGAGGCCCTGTCCCCGCTAAGCGGTTCGCCGCTAGTAATGCTGGCGCCTGGTGAGGCTGTGCCGACTGGCGCGGTGACGGTGCTGGTCGACCGCGGTGGGGCGCTGCCGCAGGTCGACCCCGCTGGCTACGACGCGCTGGTCACCAGCCGCGCCGCTGCGCCGGCACCGTGGGTGAGCGTTGCGCCGGAACGGCTGGAAACACAACTTACCACCGTAGACCAGACTGCAGCGCAGGCTCCAATTGCTACTGCCGTGCTCGCCCGTTTGCTGCGGCTGGGCGAAAGGTTAGACTTCGAGGACGCGTTGGAAATGGAATCGCTGACTTATTCGGCGCTCCTTGGCGGCGGGGAGTTTGCCCAGTGGATGGCTGGGGCGGAGCGCAACAGCAGCGGTGCGCAAGAGCTGCCGCCGGTGCGCTACGACCGCGATGGCGATACTGTCACCCTGTGGCTCGTCTCGCCCGGCAACCATAACGCGATGACCGCCATGATGCGCGATGCTCTCTACGAAGCGTTGGCCAATGTGTTGGAGGATCCTAGCGAGCCGAGCCTTACGCTTCGGGCCGAAGGGCGCTGCTTTTCAACCGGAGGCGACCTTTCCGAATTTGGTAGTGCCCATGACCTTGCTGCCGCCCATGTGATTCGCACCCAGCGGTCTTGCGCGCGGCTGCTCCACCGGCTGGACGCGCGGGCCGAAGTGTATCTCCACGGCGCCTGTATTGGTTCCGGGATCGAAGTCCCGGCCGCTGCGGCCTTCCGCGTGGCCGCGCCAGATCTGGTGGTGCAATTGCCCGAATTGCGAATGGGCCTGATCCCCGGTGCGGGGGGAACGGTCACGCTGGCCCACGCGATTGGGCGGCACCGGTTGCTGTGGCTGGCGTTGGGTGCCTTTCGGATCGGGGCGCGGCAGGCGCTGGACTGGGGGCTGATCCACGCGATCGAGCGATGACCGCCGCGCTTCACGCCTTGCTTGAACCCCGCCTTGCTGAGCTTGGGTTAACTCCGGCGGAACTGCTGGCCCGGGATGCGCTGAGCGGACTGGCGGAGCCGGGACTGACCTCGGCCAATCGGCATTGTCACCTGCTGCGCTGCGCTGACGGCTGGCTGGCGCTGAACCTAGCGCGCGAGTGCGACCGGGAACTGCTCCCAGCCTTGTGCAAGGGAGAGGCTGACATGGCCACCTATGCCGCTGGCCAGAGCGCGATGGCGCTACGCGACCGTGCGGTGGAACTACAGCTTCCCGTCGCTCTACCGGGTGAGAGCATGCCACAATCCCTGACCGGCCCTGTCATCGCACACGTACCAGAACTCGTTGTGGACCTATCCGCACTTTGGGCCGGGCCGCTATGCGCCGGATTGCTCGCCCAGGCCGGGAGCCGGGTTGTGCGGATCGAGAGCGCGGGTCGGCCCGACCCGACCCCAGTCAGTTCCCCGCTGCTTGATGTCCGGCTCAACAGCGGCAAGATGCGGCTGCCGCTTGACCTGCGCAATGATGCCGGGCGTGCGGCACTGCGCGCCAAGCTGGCCGAAGCCGAAGTGTTGGTTACCTCTGCCCGCCCCGCCGCGCTCGCCCGCCTCGGGCTAGAACCTGAGCAGTTCCCGAACCTCACCTGGGTGGCGATTACGGCACACGGGTTTACTGGACAGGGCGCTGTGCGGGTTGGCTTTGGTGATGACTGCGCGGTGGCTGGCGGTCTTGTGCAATGGGAGCACGGTGCGCCGCGATTTCTTGGTGATGCCCTTGCCGATCCCTTGACCGGGTTGGAAGGGGCTCTGGCGGTGCTCGCCGGGCAGCGTGGATTGATCGACTTGGCCATGGCCAGGGTCGCTGCTGCCTATGCGGAGTCGCTGCGATGCCCCTAGTTCTGCGCAACGTATGCCCGTGGGGCGGGCCGCCGGTCGATGTAGCGATTGTGCGGGGCATGATTGCCGCAGTCGGGCCCAAACTTGATCGGGCGAGTGAGGAAATAGATGGGCGGGGGAGGCTACTCTTGCCCGGTTTGCATGACCATCATCTCCATATCCTCGCCCAAGCAGCCCGGCGGCAGTCGGTCGATCTGGCGGGCCTTACCGGCACGGACGAGGTGGCAAATCGCCTCCGCACCTCGCCAGGAAATGGCTGGATCAGGGCTGTCGGTTACGACGAACGTGCCGCCGGGATACCCGATGCGGCGTTGCTAGACAGATGGGTAGAGCATCGCCCGGTGCGCCTTGCTGATCGAACCGGGGCGCTGCGTGTGCTCAACAGCCTCGCGCTGAAGCAGCTGCAGGGATTGGCCCTGCCGCCAGGTGCCGAACGCAATGCCGCTGGCCAGCCTACTGGCCGATTTTGGCGCGAGGATCGCTGGCTGGCTCAGGCCTTGCCACAAACCTTGCCGGATTTGGAGGCAGAGGGACGGTCACTTGCCGCCCTTGGTGTGACCGCGTTGACCGATGCTACGGCGCATAATGGCCCGGAGGAAGCACGAATTCTCGCCGACGCGGTTCCACAACGGCTGACCCTGATGGGAAGCGAGGCGCTGGTGGTGGGGGTCGGTTACCGACTCGGGCCGCTCAAGCTTGATCTCGACGAACGCGACTTGCCAGCGGTGGACGAATTGGCACACCGTATTGCCGCAGCACGAGCCAGCAGTCGCGCCGTCGCGGCGCACTGCGTGACCGAGGCCGAACTGGCAATTTACCTTGCATCGCTAGAGGCAGCGGGAGGAGCCCGGCCCTGTGACCGGATTGAGCATGGCGGGTTGATCCCAGCCGCGTTCGTGCCGGTGATCGCTGATATGGGTTTGCAGGTGGTGACGAACCCCGCTTTTATCCACGACCGGGGCGATCGCTATGCCGCTACGATCAATCCGGAGGTGTGGGAGGAGCTGTACCCTGCAGCCGGACTGCTGCACGCTGGTATTGCCATGCTGGCCGGGTCTGACGCACCTTATGCCAGCGCCGACCCCTGGCTTGCCATGCGTGCAGCCTGTGTCCGACGCACGGCAGGGGGATTGGTGCTGGGACCAGGCCAGCGGATAAATGCCATCACTGCCCTGCGTCTATACTGCTCGGAGGACATTACCCCTGGCAAAGCGGCTGACCTGATCCTTTGCGAAGGCACACTGTCCGAGGTTCTCACTGACCTGTCGGCTGAGCGCTTGCAATTGACGATGATTGCGGGCGAAACGGCGTTCAGGCGCGATTGAGCAGCATGGCCCCGGCGATGAAGCCGCCGCCCATGCCACAAACGCCCGTCCGCGCGTTCGCCACCTGGCGCGCGCCGGCTTCGCCCCACAGTTGCAGGCAGACCTCGTGCAGCAGGCCGAATCCATGCAGGCGACCGCCAGACAATTGTCCGCCGCCTGTGTTGACCGGAAACTGCCCGCGCGGGCCGATGGCGCCGCTGGCGATCAAGTCCTTGGCCTCGCCATGGCCACAAAAACCGAGTGCTTCTAGCCAGATAGGCACAAATATTGAGAATCCGTCGTAAAGGCCGAGTACATCCACGTCGTTCGGCTTGAACGTAGTTCGGCTCCACAGGTCGGCTCCGGCGTCGTGGGCGCCCATGGTAGTCAGGTCCGGACGCTGGTCCCAGGTTTCTAGAGAGCTGAGGGCAGATCCCATCGCTTCGATCGAGAGCGGCGGCAGGCGGCAATCGCGCGCAGCATCGGCAGCAGAGACGATTACCACTGCGGCGCCGTCGATCGGAATATCGCAATCGAACAGGCCGAGCGGGGAGGAGATCATCCGTGCTGCGAGGTAATCTTCCATAGTCAGCGGTTTGTGCATCACCGCTTGCGGGTTCAGCTGCGCACATTGGCGTTCGGCCACGGCGATCATGCCTAGGTGTTCGCGGGTCATGCCGAATTCATGAAAATAGCGGTTGGTAATCCACCCGGCCCAGTTGGAGGCCGACATCGCGCCTATCGGGACCAGCCAGCTCAGCCAGCCGCCAATCTGGTTCTTGTCGGCACCGGGAATGCTGGCCCGCCGCCCGGCGCTTTGCGAGGAGCTTTCGGTCAGCGCGCGAAAGCACAGCACGTGCCGCGCCTGGCCGGTCATCACCGCCATTGCCGCTACCATGATCGGAGCCATTTGGGCCGGGCCATCGGGCACGGCGCTGTGCCAGCGGGTCTTCAGGCCCAACGCGCCGCGCACTTCCCCGGTGCCGAGCGGCGACATGCCGGGGCTGCCATCGGCCTTGCCGGGATAGGTCGCGATCCCGTCAATGTCGGCGCAGGTCAGGTCAGCTCGGGCCAGAGCCCGGTCGGCCGCTTCGGCCAGGTGGAGCATGGCCGGGCGGCCGGTGTTGCGGCCAATGTCGGACATACCCACCCCGGTGATCGCGGCCTTGGCAAGCGCGTTCATGCCTTGTCTCCCGCCGGGCGCCATAGCGGCAGCCAGACATCGCCGCTTGCTTCGAACGCGATCCGCATCGGCTGGCCGATTTGCACGCTGTCCGGATCGTCGGTCATAACCGAAGCCGTCACCCGCACGCCGGGGGCATCGTCCAGATCGACCACGGCAATGGCGAAGGGCACTTTCATGTCCGGCAGCCACGGCTGATGGTTGACAGTGAAGCTGTACACCGTGCCGGTCCCCACCACCGCCCGCGGGGCCATCGCCTGCGAATGGCAGGCCGGGCAGAGCAGCTGCGGCGGATGGACCGCCTTGCGGCAATCGCCGCAAAAGGCGATCATCAATTCGCCGTGTTCGCCCCCGGTCCAGAAGGCGGTGTTCTCTGCAGTCAGTTCGGGCAATGGCCGCACGTCGAATCTCTCCCAAGGCCGCCATGGCGGCGATTGGTATTGACGGTATGTCAATTATGGCTCAGCTGGCAAGCACTTCGGGCTTGAAACCTATATAACCAGGTTTACTATTACGCCTAACGACACGCGAGAGGACGACGATGAGCAACCCGGCTGACGACCCCTATGCCTTCAAGCCCGAGGACGATTGCTATCATCCGCTGTCCGACGATCCTTATGAGACGGAGACCAATTGGTGGTCGTGGAACGTGCCGGAACGCAAGATCGGCGGCTGGATCCACACCCCCTATTACCCCAACCGCAAGACAGTGACCTGGCGGATCTTCTGCTGGGACGCGCGCGGGTTTGATCCGGCTCGGATGGTCTATTACAAGAAGGTTGAAGAAGCGCCGATGCCGGACAATCCGGACCTGCGCGACATCACCTTCCCGAACGGCGGCTACAGCCTGAAAATGCTGGAGCCGGGGATGAAATACCACCTGCAGTACGAGGACAGGGAGCGCGATTTCGCGCTGGATTTCATCCACACCGGGGCCCACCCCCCGCGCCGGTTCGAACCGGGCGAGCCGCCCTTCATCCAGACCCCGCATTATGATCAACTGGGCCACATCACCGGCACGCTGCGGCTGGACGGGGAAGACATCAAGCTGGATTGCTGGTCGGTCCGCGACCGCACCTGGGGGCCGCGCGGCGGTCCCTATGCGCAAAGCCGTAAGCAGAACTATGCAACCGATCTTGACCGGGTGAAGCACCGCGGCGGCCCGCGCTGGCGCGAGATCGAGCGCGAACGCGGCCGCGGGCGGATCCAGTACATCTTCGGCCATGCCGATGGCTGCAGCGGCTTCCTCGGCTTCGTACGCTCGCAGGATGGCACGGCCAATGGCTGGAGCCCGATGAACGGCGGTTACCTGCTGCGCGATGGGGTCTATGGCAATCTGGATTCGTCCAAGAGCCGGATGCGCACCTTCCGCGATCCGGAAACCGGCTGGTCCAGCTATATGCAGGTCGAACTGACCGACCAGCTGGGCCGGACCATGACTATCGAAGGCTTTTCGGTCAGCCGGATGAGCGAGGCGGGGTACGGCACCAACCAGCTGATGCGCTGGGACTTTGACGGCAAGATCGGTTGGGGCGAGGACCAGGATGTGTGGAACCCCAGGCACTTTACCCGGATGCTCCACGCGCTGCGGGCGACGCGTTAGAGGTCTTGATAGCGCACTGGGGCAGGATCAACCCACCCCTGCCTTCCGGCCCGGTAGCAGCGATGCCACCAACGTTGCGGCAGCAGTCAATACGACGATCATCGTGACCGCCCATTGATAAGCGTGGGGCGAGGGGTATGTTTCTGCACCCCGGCTCACGCTGTCCAAGGCCAGCACAGTGGTGACCAGCTGCGAACCCACCCCCATGAACAGGGCACGGATCACGCCCAGCATGCCGGTGACTTCGCTGGTCCGTTCGGGCGGGGCCTCAGCGGCGATGATCGTAGGGGCCACCGCAAACAGCATGGTTGTGCCAAAGGAGATGATAATCAACTCAGTTACCACGATGCCTACGCTACTGGTGTCCATTAGCACCATTGCCCAGCCGAAAGTTGTGATCAGTCCGCCCAGCACCATGGCTGTGCGACCGCCACCGCGACCGGTCAACCACCCACTGAACGGACCGGCGAGGACCGACGTGATGTTGGAGGGCAGCTTTACGAGGCCTGCTGCCGTAGCGGTCAGGCCCAGGCCAAGTCCGGTCCAGACCGGAGCCTGGACCAGCAATGAGAAGAACACCGTAATCTGCAGTGTGCCCATCGCCACTAGGACGCTCGCTGCGCAGACCACCGCAATCGAGCGGTTGGAGAGCGTGCGGACATCGATGAGCGGATTGGCACTGGTCAACGCCCGCCGCCACCACCAGATGCACAGCGCGGCTCCGCTGAGAAGCATTGATAGTGCTAGTGGATCGCTCCATCCCCAGGCCTTTCCACCGGTCAAGTAAAGAAGAACCAGCGTGATGCCTGGGGCGAACAGGATGCCCGACCACCAGTCAACCGGCGCGCGAAGCGTGGCCTGTGGCGAGCTAGGAACCAGCAAGCGGATCAGCACCAACGAAAGCAGACAGAAGGCTGCACTGGCGAGGAAAATCCCATGCCAGCTGGCGAAATCGACAATGACGCCGCCAAGGATCAAGCCTGCGGCCGTGCCGATCGAGGCGCCTGAGATCATCAGGCCGATGCCCGTGGGTACCCGTTCGGCTGGGAGGTTTTCCCGCACCAAGCCAATCACTAGCGGCAGTATCGTCGCGGTCACGCCTTGCAAAACCCGTCCCGTGAGCACTAAACCGTATTGTGAACTGGCCGCACTGAGCAGCGACCCAGCAGCGCCAATCGCCAGCACGATAAGCAGCACTTTCTGCCGTCCGTAGATATCCCCCAGCCGTCCGACCACCGCCGAAGCAGCGGCGCCAACGATCAGGAAACCGGTGACAAGCCATCCGACGGAGGCGGCATCACCGAACTCGACCACCAGCACTTTCAGCGCAGCCAGGATCATCGCACTTTCGAAGCTGCTGGTCATTTCGGCGACCCACAAAGCAGCGAGGATCGCCCCGGTGCGGCGTCGCGGATCGATGCTCACGCGGTTTGCGCCCCTTCGGGCATCCCGGCTTCGGCGGCGCGCAGTTCGATCAGGTCAACGCTGACGTCGCGCGGCAGGGCCAGGATCGCGACCAGTGCGCTGGCCATCGATTCGGGCGTGGCGGGCGTACCGCTCATCGCCGCGTGGCCGGTTTCGACGATCTTCCTGAAGAAGGCCTGACGGGTTTCCTCGGACCAGGCCTCGCCCCCCGATCCGCCGGAGACCGAGCCGGAACGCAGCACGCTGACTCGGATCCCGTCGGAACGCAACTCGGCTCGCAGGCCTTCAGACAGGGTCTCGACCGCTGCCTTGGTCGCGGCATAGAGCGCCAGCATGGGGAAGGGCATAGCCACGCTTTCGCTGGAGATCGAGACGATCTGGCCATGGGTCTGACGCAGGTGCGGGATCGCGGCGCGAATCGGCCAGGCAATACCGAGAATATTGACCTCCACGTGCTGGCGGATGATTTCGTCGCTGCCGCTTTCGAAAGCGAACGGGTGATAGATCGCGGCGTTGTTGATCAGCACGTCGATGCCCCCGAAATGCGCGGCAGCGGTTTCGACTGCGGCGGCCACGGCGACGCTGTCAGTCACGTCGCAGGGCAGGGCCAGCACCTTGTCGCCATGTTCGCCGGTCAGCGAATCGAGCTCTGCCGAGGGGCGCGCCAGCGCTGCGACGCGGGCGCCTGCCGCGACCAGCGCGGCGACGAAATGCCGTCCCATGCCCTTCGATGCCCCGGTGACGATGGCGACCTTTCCGGCCAACTGTTCCATTCCCGCTCTCCCATTTCCGGCGACCTTGGCTTTGCCGTCTGAACCGTGCTATTGACGATACGTCAATTTCTTGCGCTGAGGCAAGCAATCGTCGAAAGGGGCGGCGATTGGACGGGATCGGGGATCATTTGCGATGCCAAAGGCAGCCAGCGTGGTGGCAAGCTACAACCATTACGGGCAGAAGATCGGTTCCAAGGGTGAGCGGACCCGCCGCGCGCTGATCGAAGCGACGGTCGATCTGCTGCAAAGCCAGGGGCTGCGCGATGTCTCAGTGGTTGATGTCGCGCGGGTAGCGCGGATATCGCCAGCGACGTTCTACGTCTATTTCCGCGGCGTGCCCGATGTGGTGCTGGCTGCCCTGCAGGACGCTTCGCAAACCAGCGCTGAGTTGGAAGACCTGATCAGTCGGGACTGGCAGGCCCCCGGTGCAAGCGAAGCTGCGGCGCGGTTCGTCGATGCCTATACGCGGCTATGGAATGCGAATGGCACGATCTTTCGGGTCCGCAACCTAGCGGCGGAGGAGGGCGATACCCGGTTTTATCAGGCGCGGATGCAGGCAGCGGGGCCGATGATGGTGGGCATTTCCAATGCAGTGGCCCGTGCCCAGACGGCCGGACGGTTGCCGACCTCGCTTTCGGTTCGGGCCTGTGCGGGGACGATTCTGATGATGCTGGAACGCCTTGCTGCCGTCGGCCCGCTGACTCAGGAAGCCGACGGGCTCAGCTATGCCGCGTTAAAGGACGCGGCGGCGCATACACTGTTGGGAATGGTCGGCGGGTTGGATTAACCGCCTGCCGCTTCGGCAATCATCTGCTGGATGTTGAGTACCCCGGTTGCGAGGCCGCCTGCAAGGCCAGCATCGACTGGCAGGCACACGCCCGAGATGAAGCTGGCCGCGTCGCTGTTCAACAGGATCAGGGGCAGCGCCTGTTCTTCCGGGGTGGAGAAGCGGCCCTTCGCCTTGGCAAAGGCGTTCAGCACAGCATCGCCCGCCACCTTGCGGAAATCGCTCAGCATTGGCGTGTCGATCGGGCTGGGCATGGTGCAGTTGATGCGGATGTCGCGCTCCATCAGCGCGGGTGCGCTTTTCTGGGTCCAGGTGTTTACCGCTTCCTTGGACAGCGCGTAGGGATCGCCGACCCGCTCGGTATTGGCCAGGTACCAGGCCCGGCCCGAGGCGATATCGGCATTACCCATGAATTCGGCGAGCAACGGCTGACGGGCAAGGTAGTTCATGCCGCCCAGAGAGGAAACCGTCACAATCGCGGCGCCTGCGCGGATATGCGGCATCCAGGCATTGGTCCATTCCCGGATGCCCAGGAAGTTGACCGTTACCACGTCTTCGCCCGGAAAGGTCTGTGGCAGGCCCGAGATGTTGAACAACGCGTCAATCTCTCCACCGATGCTGGCGACACCGGCTGCGATAGAGGCGGGGTCCTTCAGGTCGACCGTGGTGAAAGAGGCGAGACCTGCAACTGGCGAAGGCCGGATGTCGGCTCCGTGCACTTCGGCTCCTAGCGCCACCAACGCCCGCGCAGTTGCCTCGCCGGTGCCAGAAAAGCAACCCATCACCACCACCCGCTTGTCGCGGTAACCCAGAATATCTGTGTTCATTGCTCTCTCTCTTCTTCCACCACCATCCTGCTAGCCATTCAACGGAATGCCCACAATCGAAAATTGACAAACCATCAGTTCGGCTTGAGGCTGGTGGACATCTTGGCCAGTCTGATTTTAGAGGCGAACACTTCCTCGGGAAGTCCAAACCGTTAACTTAACCTCGCATTACCCAGCCGCCGTCGACGTTGAGCACCTGGCCCGTTATCCACCGGCCAGCCTCGCTCACCAAAAGCAGCAGCGCGCCGCACAACGCGTCGGGTGTGTCGCGCAATTGGATCGGAGTGCGGCTGGCAATGGCCTGGACAAGTGGGCTGTCTTCGGGCGTTAGCGCGAGGCCGGCGTCAGTCTTGGTCATGCCCGGCCCTATCGCGTTGACGCGGATGTTCTGTTTGCCGAGTTCGGTCGCCAGTGTGGTGGTCGCGCCGTGCAACGCGATCTTGGTTACCCCGTAATACGATTGTGCCGGGTATGCCCCGGCCGAGACCTGGTTGACGATCGCACCGCCGCCCCGTTCGGTCATATAGGGTGCTACTACCTGCGAACAGTTGATCGCGCCCCATACATTCACCGCCATACCCTTGTCGAACCGGGCGCGGTCGGTTTGCATCAGCGGTTTGTCGACGATCTCTATCATCAGTGCGGCGTTATTGACCAGGATGTCGATCCCGCCGAATGCGGCCTCGGCTGCTGCTGCCATCGCCTCGACCGATCCGGTATCGGTGATATCGACCTGCACAGCTATCGCCTTGCCGCCAAAGTCGGCGATCTCGTCCGCCACCTTCTGCGCTCCTTCACCGTTGAGGTCGGCCACGACTACACTGGCCCCCGCGTTGGCCAGTGCGATGGCATAGGCCCGCCCGATCGAATTGCCGCGACCACCCGCGCCAGTGACGATCGCGACCTTGCCGTCGAGACGGAAGCTGTTGAGGTTGAAATCAGCCATGGTCGATTATCCTTGCTTGGGGAAGATCGGCGCGCCGACGCCGATGGTTACAGTCTTGTAGTGCAGGAATTCGTCGATCCCGGCCTTGCCACCTTCCTTACCGAAGCCGGAAATGCCGACTCCGCCGAAGGGTGTATGCGAATTGATCTGAAGCCCTCCGTTGACATAGACACCGCCAGCATTGAGCTGTTCGGCCAGGCGGTGAACCCGCTGGAGGTCGTTCGACTGAATATATGAAGCGAGCCCATATTCGCTGTTATTGGCTATCGCTACTGCTTCGTCCTCGGTATGGAACTTCATGATTGCCACAGCCGGGCCGAATATCTCCACCTGAGCAATTTCGTGGTCTGGATCCACATCGATCATGATCGTCGGCTCGATGAAGTTGCCCCTGGCAAGCTCGCCGCCGGCGCGCTTCCCGCCCAGCAGGAACTTGCAGGCGTTGTCGGCTGCCGCGCGGTCGAACATGCCAGTGATGCGTTCGACAGCGGCGGCGCTGATCACAGGGCCAACCATCACCCCCGGCTCCATCGGGTCGCCAACCTTGAACAGCTTGGTGATCTCGACCATCTTGGCGACGAACTCGTCATAAATGTCGGCGTGGACGATCTGGCGGGTAGGGAGGGCACATCCCTGACCCGCAAGGATGCCGATGGTCCAGAACACGGCACGTTCGGCGGCGGCATCCAAGTCGCAGTCCGGAAACACTAGGCTGGCCGACTTGCCGCCCAGTTCCATCACGCTCGGCTTGATCTGCTCGGCTGCTGCCTCGAGAATCTTGCGCGCCGTGATCGGCCCGCCGGTAAAGCTGATCTTCCGCACCCGCGGATGCCGAACGATTGCCTCGCCCGCTTCGCCGGTTCCAGGCAGGATGGAGAGCACCCCATCGGGAATGCCCGCCTCCTTTGCACACTGGGCAAACAGCTCAGGAGCGAAGGGGGTGATTTCGGCAGGTTTGAGGATGACACAGTTACCAGCGGCCAACGCAGGCGAGACCTTCATCCCGATGCCGATCAGCGGACCGTTCCAGGTGTTGATGACGCCGACAATTCCAATCGGTTCGGGCACCGAGTAGGAGAACTCGCCCCGAGTGTCGAAAGTGCTCATCAGGTCGCCGGTCAACTTATCGCACCAGCCAGCGTAGTACCGCGTCCAGCTGGCCGCGGTTTCAACCCCGCGCTCACCCTGCGTCAGCGGGGTGCCACCATCCAGCGCCGCCATTTCCGCGAACTGTCGCTGATTGTCGATCAGCAGATCGGCCAGCCGGGTCAGGATTCTGCCGCGTTCCTGCGGATCGGTCCGGCGCCACCCTTCGCGGGCGGCTTCGGCCTTGGCTACGGCAGCCTCGACTTCGGCCGGGCCGGCCAGCGGCACTTCGGCCAGGGCTTCGCCGCTGACTGGATGGATGTGGGTGCGGCTACCACCGGATCCGGTGGTCCGCTTTTCGTGGCCGATGTGGAGGTGGACAGTGGGGGTGGTCATCGATTGCTCCTTCAGGAATCCCATTCAAGGTGAAGCGCTTCAAGCGCCTGGACCGACCCGCCGCGGAAGTGCAGCTGCTGCCCCTCCTGCATCCGGAAATGTCCGATTCTCTTCGCCCAGGTTTCATAGAACACGGCCATTTCCAGGCGCGCGAGGTGAATGCCAAGGCAGGTGTGGATGCCGGAACCGAACCCGGCGTGGCGGCAGTGCGGGCGGTCCAGCCGCACTTCGGCGGGACAGCTGGTCAACTTTTCGTCCCAGCCGACCACGTGCAGCGGGACCAGCACCGAATCCCCGGCGTAAACTTTCACCCCGGCAATCTCGGTATCCTGAGTGATGTAGCGGGGGGTGGACACGAAAGTATAGCGGCGCATCAGTTCTTCGACGATGGCGGGAATCGCGGCGTGATCCTCGATCATCCGGGTGCGCAGCGCATCGTCGTTCGCCAGGTGGCGCATCCCGAAGGTGAGGGCGTTTACCACGGTGTCCAGCCCGGCGAGGAACATCAGGAACCCGATCGAGATCAACTCGTCCTGTCCCAGCTTGCGGCCTTCGAAATCGACATGGACCAGCGTGGAGATCAGGTCGTCCTTCGGCTCAAGGCGGCGCGCTTCGATCAGCTGGGTCAGCGTGCCCAGGATCTGCATGGTCAGTTCCAGGCGGCGCTGTTCATCGACTTGCGCATCGAAATATTCGACCACGGTGGCCCGGAAAAAATCGAACTGATCCAGCGGGAAGCCGAACATTTCCATGAAGACCGAAACCGGGAAGCGCGATCCTAGCGCGTCGACGAATTCGCATTCGCCCTTGTCTGCCACAGCGTCGATCAGCCGTTCGGCCCATTCGCGGATCCGCGGTTCCAAGAGCTCGATCGCCTTGCTTTCAAAAAAGGGGCGCAGCAGTTGGCGATAAGGGCGGTGCTCTGGCGGATCGAGCGATTCCGGGATCATCTTCGGCTGGGCCTGGTTGGGCGGGATCGACAGGAACTTGCTGGAAAAACGGTCCGGATGGCGCAGCACCTCGATTGCGGCATCGCTGCTGGTCACGATCCAGTGGCCGCCGTGTGCTGATGTCCAGAACACTGGTGGGGCGTTCTGCTTCAGGTTCCAATAGGCGGCATGGACATCCTCCGCCAGCGCCGGATCGGCGACATAGTCGAACTCGTAGACCGGCTCACGAATCGGCCCGTTAGCAGTTTCTCCCATCGACTCATTCTCCTTGCTTGCGCTTATGTAAACCGTGGTATACTTACTATGTCAATGACTGAATCCGACATCCGCCCCCAGCGCAATGCGGAGCGCACCCGTGCCGCAATCCTTCACGCGGCCCAGCAGGCGTTTTCCACCAAGGGGTACACTGACACCGGCGTTCGCGAGATTACCGCCGCTGCCGGGGTCAATCCGGCGCTGGTCAGCCGCTACTTCGGATCGAAGGAAAAGCTCTACGAAGCGGCCCTGTCGCACCTGCTGGATACCGATCTCGTGTTGCGGATGCCTAAGGAGCGGTTTGGCGAGGCAGTGATTGCGATGTTGCTCGCTTCCGCTCCGCAACAACGCAATCCGTTGCCAATGATGCTGCTGGCGAGCGCCGATCCTGTTGCCCGTGAGATCACCGAGCGGTTGTTGACCAGGCTATTCCTTGAGCCGTTGGCTCGTTGGTTTGGCCCTGATCGCGGTGCCGACAAGGCAGCGTGCTTTGCATTGATGGCCTCGGGTCTGACGCTCTACCGGCAGGTCTACGTCTTGTCGGCACTGAAGGAAGGCCTGTCATCCGAGAGCTGTGCATGGCTGGCGCGGGCCTTCCAATCGTTGATCGATTGATAAAGAGTTATTGCACTAAGTGAGATATGTCGGCACAATCAGGGCATGGGATGCTTCGTAGGAAAAACCGCGCTGGTCACAGGCGGGTCGAGGGGAATAGGCGCTGCCATCGTGCGGCGGCTGGCTGCTGAGGGGGCGGAGGTTGCCTTCGCTTATCGCGGCGCGACGGAGGCCGCCTACTCGCTGGAGGCCGAAGTGGCCGCTGCTGGCGGCAAGGCAATTGCGATTCAGGCCGACGTTTCCGATCTTGCTGGGATCGTCACGCTGTTTGACGCCTGCGACTCGGGGTTCGGGTCGGCCCCCAATCTCGATATCTTGGTCAACAACGCCGGGATCGGCAGCGATGGACAGGACGCCAGCCTCAAGAGTGGATCGGCGGAACTGTTCGACCGGATGATGGCAGTCAATGCACGCGGTCCGTATTTAGTCACCCAAGCGGCGTTGCCGCGGCTTCGCGATCACGGTCGCGTGGTCAACATCGGCTCGATTTCGGGCAAGGTGGCTCAACCGTTTGCAGCCGGATACGCGATGACCAAGCGGGCACTGCAGAGCCTGACCTTTTCAACTGCGACCGAAGTGGCGAAGCGCGGGATCACCTGTAATCTCATCGCGCCCGGTGCAGTGGCGACCGATTTCATCTCCAAGCTGCGCGAACGGCCCGGTTTTGATGAAGGCAATGCCCGGGCTACTCCGATGGGCCGGATGGGCCAGCCAGACGATATCGCGGGGGCGGTGCTAATGCTGTGCCGTGAGGAAGCCTGCTGGGTCACGGGTAACGTGATAGAGGTGGCCGGAGGCTTGGCGATCTGATGTCGCTGATTACCGCCAAGCTGCGCGCGATCATGTCGCTCGATCCGGCGCGGCCTGAGATAGATTTTGAAGGGCGCGACTTTACGTGGGGCGATCTGGCGCGGGTGGTGCAGGAGATCGAGGAACTGCTCAATGCACTGGGCTTGCCTCCCAATGCTCGCGTCGGTGTGATGCTGCGCAACCGGCCCGGACATGTCGCCGCAATCCTAGCGGTCCTGTCAGGTGACCGCTGCCTCGTTTCGATCAATCCGATCCTGCCCGACGATAAGCTATTTGCTGACCTTGCTGACCTAAGCCTGCCGGTGGTGATCACGGACGAGGACGACGCGAAACGACCCGGTCTCGCCGATTGTCTCGCCGTTACCGGCACCGCGCTGATTGCTATCGATTCACAGATGGGAGGGGTCCGGCAGGCTATTCCCGCCGCCGCAAGCGGCACTGATGTTGCTACCTCACCGGGGGTGGCGATCGAAATGTTGACCAGCGGCACCACCGGCGCGCCCAAGCGTGTTCCGCTGACACGAACCGCGTTCGAGGCTAGTTTTTCGGGTTTTACGAAGTATGAGCGCGGGCGCGAGTTTACCGATCTGCCGCAGCTGCGTTCAGGGGTGAGCATGGTCAACAACCCCCTGACCCACATCGGCGGGATCTACGGGTGCATCGGCGCGCTGATGGCGGGCCGTAAGATATGTCTGCTGGAAAAGTTCACGGTTGAAGGCTGGGTCGCGGCTATACGACGCAACCGACCAAAAGTAGCGGGTGCAGTGCCTTCGGGGCTCAGGATGCTGCTGGAGGCCGATGTCGATCCGGAGGACCTTTCCAGCCTCACCGCCCTTATCAGCGGTACGGCCCCGATCACCCCCGAACTGGTCGAAGCGGTTCTGGAGCGATACGGTATTCCGGTTCTAGCCAACTATGGAGCGACCGAATTCGCGGGCGCGATTGCAGGTTGGTCGCTGGACGATTTCAAGGCGCATTGGCAAGCCAAGCGCGGTGCGGCCGGAAAGGTTCATGCCAATGTTGCGGCGCGGGTCGTTAATCCCGAGACGGGCGCGGATCTCCCGCATGGCACAGAGGGCCTGCTTGAGCTCAGGGGTGACCAGCTCGGCCCCGCGCACCGGATCGAAGGTGGGGCGTGGCTGCGCACCACAGACCGAGCCGTTCTCGACGCCGATGGCTTCCTGTTTATCAAGGGGCGGGCCGACAACGCCATCATTCGTGGCGGATTCAAGGTCCATCCCGACGACGTGGTCAAGGCTCTACACCAGCATTCGTCAGTGCGTGAAGCCGCTGTGATCGGCGTGCCGGACGAGCGGCTTGGCGCGGTGCCTGCGGCGGCTGTGATTCTGAAGGACGGGGCCGAGGTGCCCGATCTCGACGATTTCAAGGCGTTCTTGAAGGCGCGGCTTATCCCCTATCAGGTTCCAGTCCACTTCCGCTTCGTCGCGGATTTCCCGCGCACCCCATCGATGAAGCCATCGGCCCCCGGCTTGCGGGCGCTGTTCGAGGAGCAGGCGGCATGAGCGAATTTGCGGGCAGGCGCGTGATCGTGACCGGCGCCGGGCGCGGGCTGGGGCGCGGCATTGCCGAGGCTTTTGCAGCAGCAGGCGCGAAAGTGATGATCGGCGCGCGGACGATGTCCTATGCCGAAGAAGCGCTGGCCGCGATCCTGGATGCGGGCGGCATCGCCGAAGTGTTCCAGCTGGATGTGAAGGACCATGCGCAGTGCGACGCGCTGGTCGCGGCGACCGTGGCGGAGTTTGGCGGGGTGGACGTTATCGTCCACTGTGCGGCGGATATTCCCCACGGCGGGCTGGGCCATGTCAGCGACGATGCAATGGAAGCCGGGTTCGCCAGCATTGCCAAGGCAGCCTGGTGGCTGCTTCAGGCAGGGCGTTCGCATCTGGCGAAGGCGCCGGGCGGCGGGCGGTTCATTGCGATCGGATCGGTCAACGGGACGTTCTCGGTCGTGCCGAACATGACCGCTTACGGCATGGCCAAGGCCGCGCTCGATGCGTTCGTGCGCGGCGCGGCCTGCGATGTGGTGGGCGAGGGGATCACGGTCAACGCGGTCAATCCCGGCCTAGTCGCCAGCGCACGGGCGCGGGCCGTGCTGGGCGATGACGGGCTGGAGGCATACGGCGCGACTGTGCCGGTGGGCCGCGCGGGGACCCCGGCGGACATTGCGAGGGCCTGCCTTTTCCTGGCCTCACCGGCGGCGGATTACATCACCGGCACCACGATCAAGCTGGACGGCGGATCTACCATCGCGCCCGCCCGTGGCCGCAATGAACTGCTCCAGCAGCGGCTTAAGGCGCAGCAGGAGCATTAGGGCATGGACCTTGGCATCGCGGGCAAAGTGGCGCTGGTAACCGGCGGTTCGCAAGGGATTGGCCTTGGATGCGCGCAGCGCTTTGCGGCAGAGGGCTGCAAGGTGATGATCGCGGCGCGCACCCAGACGAACATCGATCTGGCCGTGGCCGGAATCGGCCATGGCTGCGTTGGCGTTTCGGCCGATTGCACCACGCAGGACGGGATCGCCCGCGCGGTGCAGGCCTGCGTCGATGCCTTTGGCGCTGCGCCGGATATCGCCATCTTCAACGTCGATTCCGGCCCCAAGGGCGCGTTTCTGGACGTGGATGACGAGACATTCGCGGCGGCGAATACCAACAACATCATGGCGTTCCGCTGGCTGGTGCAGGCAGTGTTTCCGCACATGCGCGTTGCGGGCTGGGGCCGCATCCTGACCATCGGCACCAATTCGGTGAAGCAGCCGCACCGCAAGCTGCCGCGCGCCGCGCAGAACACTTATCGCGTCGGCGCACTGGCGCTGTCAAAGACGCTGTCGGCAGAGCTTGGCCCATACGGGATCACAGTCAACACGCTGGGCACCGGAGCCATCGCCACTCCGCAGTTTCGGCAGGTGTTTACGAAAATCGCGGCTGACAACGGCCAGTCTTACAACCAGCACATCGCCGAGCGCGTAGCCGAATGGCCCGTGCAGCGGATGGGCACGCCAGAGGACATGGCCGATGCGGCTGCATTCCTGTGTTCGGCCCGCGCCGGTTACATCACCGGACAAGTGCTGGTGGTGGACGGCGGTAATATTGAATCACTGCAATGAACCTGAACAGGAGCAACCTATGAAGATTGACAACACCACCGCCGCTGTTGTGACGGGCGGGGCATCCGGCCTAGGCCGCGCGAGCGCCGAAGCGCTGGCTGCGCACGGCGTGAAAGTCGCCATTTTTGACGTCAATGAGGAAGGCGGCGAAGAAGTCGCCAAGGCGATTGGCGGCGTGTTCTGCAAGGTCGACATCACGTCCGAGGAAAGCGTCGCCGCCGGGTATGAAAAGGCCCGCGCCGCCCATGGCCAGGAACGGATCGTGGTGCACTGCGCCGTGGTCACCGGCGGCGGCAAGACCATCTCGTTCGACAAGACCACTGGCAGTTACAAGCGCAACCCGACTGAGATGATCGAGCGTTCGGCCGAAGGCATCTTCACCGCGTCGTATCGCATCGCCAGCCACGCGGCGCTGGGTATGGCCAATGTCGATCCACTGAACGAGGACGGCGAACGCGGCTGCATCATCATGACGTCGTCGGCGGCATCGCAGGACGGCCAGGTCGGCCAGGTCGCCTATGGTGGCGGCAAGGGTGCCGTAAATGCGATGGTCCTGCCGATGGCCCGCGACTTGATGGACGTCGGTATCCGGGTCAACGCGATCCTGCCGGGCATATTTGCTACTCCACCAATGCTCGGCGTGAAGGATAAGGCTCCAGCGATCTTTGCCGGACTGGAAGCGTCGGTGCCGTTCCCTAAACGCCTCGGCAACCCGGCCGAATTCGGAAGTCTGGTGGTGGAGCTTGCGCGCAACACCTATTTCAACGGCCAATGCATTCGCCTCGACGGCGCAATCCGCATGCCGCCGAAATAACATGAGCACCCAAAATCCCCCACAGCAGTTCGCGTTTGCTCGCCAGAGCGCGGGGCATGCGCCGTTGCGTCGGCCCGGCTCGATCCGACGCACAACCTCTATCGATTCGGATTGGCCGGAAGGCTTTGGCGAACCCTGGGACATGGTGGGGCGCGCCCGCGATCTGCTCACGCCGGTCGACGGGGGCGAGCCCCAAGTGCTGGCAACAGGCGGCTTCCAGATCACCTGTTCGCCACTGCGAGAGATCCTGAAGGTTGCCGTGGCCCCTGATCACCCAGCTGCCGGGCAGCTGGTCGGGGTGAGAGCAGGGGGTGCTAGCCGCCATGCTCTTGCATCCATCATGGGAGATATCCAGGGCACTCCGACCTTCCAGCTGCTGGATGACTATGCTGGTGCCAGCCTGGTGGCGGGTTGGATATGGTCCCAATGGCGCAGTGACTGGGCTACCGGTCCACAACGCGCAACGCAGAAGTCGACCGCTGGCCGCAATGGCCGGATGGACGACATCTGCACCGGGTTTGCCGTTGGTTCGAGCGCGTTCAAGTCCGATGGATCTCCGGACAACACCAATCAGTCCTTTACCGAAGTCGGACCTCTGGAAAATCCCGACGACCCGATCGGCTGGCATCCCATGCCGTTCCAACAGGGGCCACAGAAGCGGCGCGCCCGGAGGATCGACCTCTGGCGGGCCGAGGGTGTGATAATGGTCGATGCCGGGTTTCAGGACAGCGGGAGCAATCCGGCAGGGGGGCGGACGGCAATTCACGAATATCGCGTCCATGCCGAGATCGATGCAGAGAGCGGAGTCCTCCTCGCTTTGCAGGCACTGCCACTGATTCTGCCGTTTCGTGAATGTCCAGGAGCTTCGGTCAAGGCGACCCGTCTGATCGGCAAGCCGGTAGCCGAGTTCCGCCCGCTGGTGCTAGAAACTCTACCTTCAACAATGGGTTGCACCCACCTCAACGATGTTCTGCGTGCGCTTGCCGACATACCGAGCTTGGCCCGATTGTTACCATAAGGGCACAACTGACGAACAACTACAATTGAAGCTTGTTCACCTAAGTGCACCTAGTTATATATGTATGACTTGAGCGTTAATCGACGCCTTTTTGGGGAGAGCCTGAGATGTCCTGTTCGCGTGCTACATATCCTGTGCGTCTGCTCGGTGGAGTTGCAACCGCTGCTATCGCGTTTTCGAGCCAGGGAGCCATGGCCCAAACCGCCGCAAACCCCAACGAGGGCCTTGCTGAGATTATCGTCACGGCTCGCAAGGTTGAAGAAAACCTGCAAGAAGTGCCGGTATCCGTTACCGTGCTGTCGGGCGAGGCACTGGAGGCGCGCTCCGTCTTGAAGCTGGAGGATCTCGGCCGGTTTGCGCCTGGGATGACGACCCGCCCAGGTTCATCGACGCCTAGTGCGCTGACTATCACTTTGCGCGGGCAGGTTCAGTCCGACATTCTGGTCACCTTGGATCCGTCGGTCGGCACTTACGTTGATGGGGTCTACTGGGCGCGCGCATACGGGCTTAATGCCGATCTCCTCGACATTCAGGCGGTGCAGGTGCTTAAGGGGCCGCAGGGCACGCTGTTTGGGCGCAACACCACAGGCGGCGCGTTGCTGATCAATTCCAACAATCCCGATCTTTACGATTTTGGTGGGCGACTGTCGCTGACGTACGGCCGTTTCGATGAAATTCAGGCCACTGGCGTGTTGAACGTTCCGATCGTTGAAGGAAAAGTCGCGCTGCGCGTAGCGGGACAGCGTTCCAAGCGTGACGGCTACGTCACCAATGACGTCGCCCCAGGGGTTGTCTCAGCTGTTGACGCCAACAATCCTGCTGTTGCCCGCGCACCGTTCGTCGGCACGCCTAATGGCGTAAAGTTGAACAATCGCGATCGGTGGAACTTCCGCGGCAAGCTTGACATAAAACCGACGGAAAATCTGACTTTGCGGTTCTCGGGTGAATACTTTGAGATGGATGAGCTGGCGCCTGCTCGCCAGATTCGCCTGCTAACGACGCCGTTCACGGCATCCAACCCAACGTTCAACATTGGCGGTACCGCAGCGCTCTTCGTAGGTGTCATCAATGGAGGCCCGCCGCCAACTACCCCGGCGAATGCCGGGGCCAATATCGGCATCGGTCTTGGTCTGGTTAATCCGATCATTGCTGACCTTGATGCTAATCCCAATAAGGCATCACTAAACGAAGTCCCATATGTGTTCGCCCAGACTGAAACCTATGGCTTCACCGGTATCCTGGACACAAGTTTCGGCCAAATGCAGTTGATCACCAGCTACCGCACCATCGATACTTTTGCGGGACTAGATCTGGACGGATCCCCGTTTCCGATCCATTTCACCGAAGGTCAGCAGAAAATAGACCAATACTCCGGTGAATTCCAAGTTACTGGGAAGGCTTTTCAAGACAATCTAGATTTTGCTGTCGGTGCTTTTGTTTTTAATGAATCCGGGTTTGATCAATCGATTTCGATTGTGGCTCCGGCAATCAACCCCGTGACTTCGCATTTTTGGGCAAAAGTCAACAATGACAGTATAGGTGTCTACGGCCAGGGAACTTGGCACTTCACTGACAAATTGTCGTTCACTGGGGGTCTGCGTTACTCAGTCGACGACAAGGGAATTGAAAGCCGGAACAACAACTTTAACAGGGCTACAAGTACCACAACCTGCTCACTGTTCGCAGCCCCCGCTATTTCAGGCCCAGAGATTGTTGGCCGCCCCGAATGCGCAGTTTCGCGACGCGATAGTTTCGGGGGCTGGTCTTATCTGGCGGGTCTGGAATATCGCCCGACCGAAGACGTCATGCTGTATCTGAAGACGACCAAAGGCTTTCGCTCCGGAGGCCAAAACCTGCGCGCACCGAGTTCGGCGTTCCTGATCCCCTTCCAGCCGGAAGTCGCCTTTTCCTATGAGGCTGGTTTGAAGAGTGAGTTCTTTGATCGGCGCGTGCGCTTGAACCTTTCTGCCTATCATACCGATGTAAAAAACATCCAGCGCTCAACCCTGATCGCGCAACCAGGTAGCAATGCTGGCGCTTCGGCAACTGTGCTGGGTAACGCCCAAAAGGCCCGGTTCCGCGGCGTCGAGGCCGAATTACAGGCTATTCTCTTCGACGGTTTCACCTTGTCGTTGAATGGAGCAATCGTGAAGCCGAAGTATATCGAATTTTTTGACCTTTCGGGCGACCGCTCGTTCGAGAATTTCGATGGTGTGGCTGAGAACCAATTCGGTGTCGCCGGAGATTATGTGGCAGATATTGGCAATGCCACGCTGAAGCTCCATGCCGACTATAACTGGACTGATGATACGTTTAACGGAACTTTTAATTTCCCGCAGAATGCCGCGACTGTACCGCCAGGATCAACAGCCGTGCCAGGTGCGGTCAACACACAGAATGACGCGATCCTTGACGCGACTACGCGCCCGTCCGGGGGGTTCCTCAATGCCCGTATTGCGCTTGGGTTTAATGAAGATTCCTATGAAATTGCCTTGTTTGGACGCAATCTGACTAACAATCGCCAGCACAATTCCCCGCTGTTGGTCGCTCCGGTTGGCTATGTTCAGAGCTCACGAAACGAACCGGCGACATATGGTGTGACTGCGACAGTCCGGTTCTAAATGTGACGCCTTGGCGCCAGACGATAATATCACGGGGGGGGGCGAAGGGTTGCTTTCGTCCCCCTTCTTTTTCCCATAGGACTGGCTGCTCGATGAACACGGTTTCCCCGCTGCGCCGTAACACCACCTTCGGCTTGCTCTTGCTGGTTGCGATCGTGAGTTATGTCGACCGGCAGATATTCACCCTGTTCCAGGATGACATCAAGGCTGAACTGGGCCTGTCGGACGGGCAGCTTGGCTTGCTGACTGGGATGTCATTTGCGTTGTTTTACGCGCTCGCCGCCTTCCCGATTGCCCGCTATGCCGACCACGGTGACCGGCGGCTGACAATTGCCCTGTGTGTAATTGTGTGGAGCGCCGCCACGGCTCTGTGCGGAATGGCGCAGAACTTCTGGCAGCTTATTCTTGCCCGGATTGGCCTGGCTGCAGGGGAAGCGGGGGCGGGGCCAGCCGGCATTTCGCTGCTGACCGAAATATTCCCGCTCAAGCGCCGTAATATGATCATCGGCGGAATGCTGGCAGCCAATGCCGTCGGGTTGTCAGGCGGCTTGGCACTCGGCGGCTGGCTGTCGCAATTCTACGATTGGAGGACGGTGTTCCTCATCTTGGGGCTGCCGGGTATTGGGCTGGGGCTGGTAGTCTGGATGGTCGCGGCGGAACCGCGCCGGGGCAAGAACGGCATTGCCGCCCCGCCGCAGGTTCCATTGGGCGAGGTGTTCCGAACCATCGCCGCCAGCACCTCGCTGCGTTGGGTTGGACTGATGCTATCGATGGTTCCGCTGACCGGCTTTGCCTTCATTCTGTGGGGTGCTTCGTTTTTCCAGCGAGTTCACGGGATGAGCAAGGCCGAGACGGGGTTCTGGCTTGGCGGCGCGATGGCGGTTGGACTGGTGATGGGCAATCTCCTCGCCGGATGGGTTGCAGACCGTTATGGAAAGGCCAATCTCCGATTCAATGGCTGGTTCGCCGGACTCGGACTTGTCGCGTCATTTCCTTTCGGGGTCGGCTTTGCCCTGTCGCCCGATCCCTATGTTGCGCTGGCATGTTTCGTAGTGGTCAAGTTCATGATGACCCTGCATCTCGGACCAATCATGACGCTGTGTTACGCACAGGTTCCCGTAGCGATGCGAGCCATGATGGCTGCAATGATCGGCATGGTTATCGGCCTCGCTGGGGTAGGGGTCGGAGGCACGGTGGCGGGGTTCGTCAGCCAGGCTTTCAGCGCCACTTATGGCGACAAGTCGCTCCAGCCTTCGCTGGCGGTCATTTCCTGCTGCCTGCTGGTGGGTGGGGTAGCTGCCATTATGGCCGGCCGTACCGTTCGCCCGCTACCTGATCAGTCCTGATCTGAACGACTGACCGGCTGACGCCTGTCGTCTAATAGCGAGTTGGATTGCAATTGCCTTTTGTTGGCGGCGGCCATCGCGCGATGGATCCGCTTCCCGTTTCCGGGTTTTGCGCGGACGATGGATAGGCCTCGCCGGTGTCTCCACCCACGAGGCCTGTTTTCATAGGGCTATGCTGCCGCCATCAATTCTTTGCGCCGCATGTTCACCTTGCCCTGAAGGTTGGCACGGCTGAAGAGCTTCGCGGCATTGCCACCAAGAACTGCAATGAGCTCATCGGTTGTAACATCCGGATTGGCCGAGACCAGATCAGCGATCACCTGCCGCGAGAACGGGAATGTGCCTTCGGCGTGAGGGTAGTCGGTCGCGAAAAGCAGAGCACCAATTCCCACACCTTTGCGGATAGCCATCGCGGAATTGCCATCGTTCTGAAGGGCGCAGTGGACCTGGTCACGAACGATCTGGCTTGGCATGCGCGAAAGCTTCGGGCTGATCGACGGAGCATGGCCATTGTAGACCTCGTCCATTCGCTCAGCCAGGCCCCACAGCCAGCCCGCGCTATGTTCGGCAAACAGGATGTGCGCGCCAGGGTTGCGATCAAGCACACCGCCGGCGACAAGTTGGGTAATTACATCGACAGCATCGTTCATCTGGCGGGTGTAGTTGAACATCGCACCTCCCGGGCCCTTGAGGGCACGGATGTTGATATTGCCCACCCCGGTATGGAACACCAGCGGGATGCCCATGTCGGCAGCATAGGCAAAGATCGGGTCCCAGCGCGGGTCATTGTAGTTGTTGAGGCCCTCCCACAGGCAGAAAGCGGCGAAGCCTTTCTCAGCGGTCCGTTTGCATTCAGCCAGTGCCTCATCAAAATCGATACAGGGGATCATGGCCGCAGGGATCAGGCGGTCGCGTGCTGGGGCGCAATAGTCCCAAGCCCAGTCGTTCCATATACGGCAGGCAGTGCTCTGTCCCTCGCGGTCGTCAATCCGTGGCAACATCAGACCAAGTGACGGGAAAACGAGTTCCGCATCCACGCCATCACGATCCATGTCCGCAAGGCGAAGTGTAAGGTCGCGTGCGCCGCGGCGCTTCGTATCGACGGCGCAGTCGGACACGAAATTGTCTCTTGCATCAGTGCATGACCTATCAGCAGCCTGCGCATTGAAGGCTGCATCCTTCTCTCCCGTCTTGTGGGCATGGAAATTGGTATTGATTTTGAGGATCACCTGCTCGCCAATTCGGGTGATGCGCATGTCACCATCGATCTCGCCATGAATCACATATTGTTGAAGGTGATCGGGCATGTTCTTGGTGAACAGGTCAGACGGCTCCGCCACATGGGCGTCGCAGCTGAATACGAACGGGCGAACTTGATCGGTCATGACAATCCTCCAATTTTCAGCGAGATCAATATTGGTCTCGCTCGACCGAGGATCATCTTGAACAAATAAATATCTATTTTGCTTGATCAGGATCAATCGAGGACTAATATTCGATTTATTTTGCTAAAAGAGATATCTGAATTTGCCCAAGAGTGCGCGTTCCATGGCGTTAAGTGAACTGTTGCTTCACGAAAAAAGGGGGCCTGCGATTTGCAGGCACCCCATAGTTTTGGGTCCATCTGGCGATTGGGCCGCAGGTTAGGGAGAGAGTTTCTGCCAGCCCGCCGTGATGAACAGTACAGCTGAAGTCAGGCTGGGACTGTACCTACTTCGCTGGTGTGGACGACAGCAGGCATCCCGAAGAGCCGCGACGCGTTTAGGCCGATAACGTCATTACGGATATTCTCGGGAACGTTGAGGCCTTCGAACAGTTGCTCCTGAATCGGGCGACTGATCGGGAAGGTGCCTTCCGCATGGGGGTAATCGGACCCCCACATGATGTTCTTGGCACCAGACAGGCCTGCAGCCGCTGCAGTGATACAGGCGCGGTCATGCTGGAAGCTTGCCCAGACCTGATCGTCGATAATCTCGCTGGGCCTGCGCGAAAGCTTCGGGAATACGAAGTTGGCGTGTGCTTCCTCGACCTCGTCCATACGCTCGGCCAAGGCAACCAGCCAGCTCGCGCCGCTCTCGATAAAGGCGACCTTGGCCCCCGGATTACGATCGAGGACGCCGCCTGCAACGAGGTACATGGCACTGTTGCACGCATCCATCATCTGGTTCGAATAGTTAATGATACCTGCGCCGGGTCCTCGTTCGACAACGACCGTTTCGAGGCCTGTCCCGGTGTGCATCACAAATACGACGCCAAGCTGCGCACCCTTGGCGAACACGACATCCCACTTCTCATCATTGTACTTTGGCAGGTTTGGTGGCGTAACCGCAGGCAACATGGCTGCAGTGTAACCCTTTGAGGACAGGTATTCGAGCTCTGCGATAGTGTTGGAAAAGTCGAGCACGGGCAGCATGCCGCACCGCACAAAGCGCTCTGGATGGCCGCTCAGGAAATTGTTGTTCCAGTCGTTATAGAGCCGGGCAGAAGCCGCTTCTGCTTCAGGATCGTCGAGGCAGTAGAGCCAAAGGCCGAGGCTGGGGAAGCAGATCTCCGCATCGATGCCTTCCAGTTCCATGTCATCAAGCCGGCCGGGAATCTCGCGAATGCCCTTGCGCTCATTGTCACCCAGAGCCTTTTCGCGATGCTGGCCGACCCGCAGGCGATAAATGATTTTGTCCTCGGTGCCGGTGATCAAGAACTCGCCCTCTTTGCGCGCATGGATGGCATGCTTCTTCAGATTGGCGGGAAGTCCGTCGAGGAAGATCGACGGCGGTTCCATAATGTGGCTGTCTGCACTGAACACAAAGGGCTTCATCGACAATCTCCTGATTCGATAGCTTTCACCCAAAAGCGATACCTAGTTATATAGGTAAAGGCAAGGGAATTGGTGGACACGCGGGTCAAGCTTTCATAAAGAGATATCTCTAAGGAGGGTTTATGCAGCAATCGAAACAGGCTGAAACCCTGGCGGTCAAAACCGCGCGTGAACTGGCGCGGATGAGCCTCGGGACCGATGAGGGTGAGTTTCTGGGGGCGGAAGACGATCTCCTCACTCAGCTCGGAGTTAGCAGGCCAACTTTGCGCCAGGCGGCGAAGATCGTGGAGAGCGACCGGCTGGTAAGTGTCAGGAGAGGGGTAAAGGGCGGATTCTATGCCGCACGCCCGGATGCAGCCGATGCGATCCGCACTCTCGCGCGATACCTACGCATGAAAGGCGGGACACTCACGGATATTCTTGTCGTCAGCCGGCTCGTTTCCGAAGAGGCTGCTGCTCGTGCATGCCAGTGTGAAGACGAGGTCATGCGGCGGCGACTGGAGGACTTTCTGAGCTCCGTCGAGGACAATGATTCACCGGGAGCAATGATCAAAGCGGAATCTGAGCTGGTGGAGACCATTTCAAAAATGAGCGGGAACCCGGCGATCGAATTGGTCATGGCAATCGGTTTTTCGTTCGGACGGGAGGAGCGTGAGGTCGAACTTTACCGCGACCCCGAGCATCGCGAGATCGCGCGCGGACTGCACCGCCAGTTGTGCTTGGCCATACTTGATCGGGATGAGGAAATTGCGCGGGTCATCATGCGACGGCGGTCGGCGACGATGCTGGAGTGGCTCGGATCACAATCAGGAGTCGTAAAATGAGAGTCCATCATTTCAAGGGGTTCGGCGGCGTTCGATTGGAGGCCGATATCATGGGCGACGAGAACGATCCCACAATCCTCCTGCTGCACGGTGCCGGTCAAACCCGAGCGGTTTGGGAAACCGTTGCAGAGGGCCTCGTGCAAGCGGGTCGCCGCGTGGTCAGTTTGGATCTGAGGGGCCACGGCGGCAGCGATTGGCCTGAAGAAGGTCGCTACGATCTTTCCTCTCATGTCGAGGATTTGCGGGCGGTTCTGGCGCAGATGGGTACACGGCCTGTGGTGGTGGCTGCCACCCTGGGCGGGTGGATCGCGGCAGTTGCTCTGTCCGTCGATGGCAGCAACCTCGCTGCAGGCCTGGTTCTTGTCGATATGCCTGTGCGCAGCGATGCCGAAGTCGCAAAGGACATCGGCGAGCGTTTGCGCAAGGTCGGTACCGAGGCCTCAGACTGGGATGTGCGCACGCTGGACGGCATCGATCTCGACGCTATTTCCGAGCAGTTGTTGGAGGCAGCACCTGGACTGAACTTGCCCACCTTGGTTATCAGGGGCGGCATTTCGTGGGTCAGGCAAGCCGAAGGCACCAGGCAGTTCGACGAGGCCTTGCCCAGCGCAGAGGTGTTCGAAGTTGCCGATACCGATCTGTTGGTCATGACTAATCGAACCGAAGCCCTTCTTGCGCATCTGCTTGACTTCCTCGAGCGCAAGCAGCCTCGCGCTGCGAGCGAATTTCGCGCTGGCTCCGACGCTCGGACACTGCGTGACGCCATGGGCTGCTTTGCGACCGGCATTACGGTGGTGACCGCCATCGGTGATGATGGTGCGCCGGTTGGTCTGACTGCCAACAGCTTTACGTCAGTTTCACTCGACCCGCCGCTCCTGCTGGTCTGCATTGCTAACGGTGCAGGCACCGCCCCGATCCTGCGCAAAGCTGAACATTTTGCGGTCAACATGCTCCAGACGAGCCAACAGCCGACCTCAAACAGGTTCGCTGGCAAGGGAGAGGATCGCTTTGCAGCGACCCAGTGGCACGAAGGTGAAACCGGTGTTCCGCTGCTCGATGGTTCCTTGGGATCGTTCGAGTGCAAGGCGCACGCAGTGCACGACGGTGGCGACCATTTCATTCTTGTTGGCGAGGTTCTGCGCGCGCAGTTCGAACCGCGCCGGGATCCTCTGCTCTATTTTCGTGGCAAGTATCGCCGTCTCCATTTTGCCTGAGCAGGAAACTTGGCTGGACAGGGTCACAATTGCTTCCTATCAAACCTAGTTAGACAACTATGAAGTTCTTGAGAGGGGACGGTATCGATGGCCTGGGTGAATCAGGACAAGACGGCGATCGTCGGCATTGGCGCAACAGACTACTACGTCCGCGGCAAGAGCTGGCCGCGTACCATCAATGACATGGCTGGCGAGGCGATCCTCAAGGCGTGCAAGGATGCGGGTATTTCCATCAAGGACATTGATGGTTTTGCCTATTATTCGACGGCCGGGGCCGGCTATCTCGACAAGTTCGATACCGCCAGCCTGATGGAAACACTCGGGATGCCGAACATCTCGTTTTCTGCCACACTGACCAGCGGCGGGGGCGGTTGTCCCGGCGCCATCGGCCTTGCCACAGCGGGGTTGATGAACGAGGACTGTAAGTATGTCGTCACGCTGATGGCGCTGCAGCAATTGCCGCAGCACCGGCTTGGCGTGGTGTTCGGAGCTGCAGCTCCAAGCCCGGAAAACAGCTTCCTGCAGCCATCCGGCCTAGTCGGACCGGGTCATCTGATGAGCGTCCTGGCACGTCGCCACATGCATCTTTACGGCACCACACAGGATGCCTTCGGTGAAATTGTCATGGCAACCCGTGCCAACACGCACAATCGGCCCAAGGCGGTGCGCAAGGCGCCGCTCACCAAAGAGGAATACGATGCTTCTGTGATGCTGGCAGATCCGTTGCGGCGGCTTGATTTCTGCTTGGAGACCGACGGCGCGGTCGCTGTCATTACCACCACGATGGACCGGGCCAAGGATTGCCGCCACAAGCCTGCGGTGGTTCATGCTTGCGCCCATGGCGGCCAGCGAGAATGGGGCCGCGCTTTCGCGTGGATGGGGATGCCCGATCCATACTTCTCCAGCAGCGGTCACAAATTCACTGCTGATCGGGTCTGGGCCCAGTCCGGCCTATCAGCGAAGGATATGGATGTCGCGCTGATCTATGACCACTTCAGTCCTATGGTGCTGATGCAGCTTGAAGATTACGGTTTTTGCGAGAAGGGCGAGGGCAATGACTACGTCCTCGCTGGCAAGATCCGCTACGATGCCGAAACGCAGGGTGGTGTAAACGGCGGTGTGCCCGTCAATACCCACGGGGGCAACCTCAATGAGGCCTACATCATTGGCATGACGCATATTGTCGAAGGCGTCGAGCAGGTGCGCGGCACCGCGATCAATCAGGTCAAGGGCGCGGAGTTTGCGCTCGTTTCGGGTGGTCCGGCCTCCCTGCCAGTTTCCAGCCTAATCCTGAGGAGCGCGTAAGATGAGCGAGCCCATCCAGTACGGCCCGGCCAAATTGCTGCCCGGCGACCAAATCCGTATCACCACCAATCCCAATACGGAGCCCTTCTGGGAAACGGCTAAGGAACACCGGCTGACCGCTTGCCAATGCGCGAGTTGCGGCCATTTTCGCATGCCGCCTTCACCTTTTTGCCCCGAGTGTTCGAGCACCGACGTGAACTGGCCGACTCTGCCCGGTACCGGTACGGTGTACAGCTTTGCTGTATGCAACAAGAACCCGGCGACCGGGGAAGACTATATCTACGTTCCGGTGGTGGTCGACATCGATGGTGCGCCGGGGACGCGGCTCAATGCCAACGTCACCGGCTGCAATGCCGAAGACGTCCACATCGGCATGAAGGTTGCCGTCGAATGGACAGATATCCAGGACGGATGGGTGCTGCCTAACTTCCGTAAGGCCTAGACTATGCTAAACAAGTTGCGTGTTGTCGAAATCGGCGAAGGGATGGCGGTCCAGGTCGCTGGCCTGATGCTTTCCGAACTGGGCGCCGATGTCCTAAAGATCGAGCGCCCGGGAGGAGACCCTTCGCGGGGCAAGGCCACCTTCGCCAACTGGAATCGCGGCAAGCGAAGCAGTGAGCACGATATCGCAACTTCACAGGGCCTAGCCTTCCTGCGCGATCAACTGGCCGATGCGGACGTACTACTGCATCAATTTAACCCTGCCAAGGCTGAAGCCCTCGGGCTGCCTGATACTCAGCTGGCCGAGTTGAATCCACGGCTGGTAGTCTGCGGCATTACTGGTTCGGCCCGCAATCACCCGGATGTGGAACGCTCCGATGACGAATTGCTGGTGGCGGCGCGCCTAGGCGTCTTTTATGAGAATGACGGGCACCGCGCCGGACCGATCGTCTATCGTTATCGTATGGGTAGTTGGGCGGCGGCGCATCTTGCAGCTGCCGGGATCATGACGCGACTGACCATGCGGCTTCAGTCAGGTAAGGGTGGACCTGCGCATACCTCGCTTATGCAAGGCTTCCTTTCGAAGTTGCCAATGGTCTGGGCGCGAAATTCGGAAGGGCCGATGCCCAATCCGGTAACCTATCCGCTGGCTGCCAGGCCCACGGCAATGCAACTTTTCCAATGCAGTGACGGTCGTTGGCTGCAGATGATGGACCCCACGCAGCAGTTCGATTTTGCCAGCCTGCCGACCATGTGGGAAGTCATGGCCGAAGGACTTGAAATCGATAGGCCCGAGGGAGTGGTAGAGGCATTCAAGCGCCGCCCGATGGAGGCTTGGCTAGCCGATTTGCGCGCGCTGGATGTTGCTGTGGAGCCGGCACAGCCCATGGGTGAAGTGCTGCGTCATCCTGAAGTGAAAGCGCAAGACTACGTGGTCGAGATCGATGATCCGCATCTGGGCAAGACGACCCAGCCGAACCTGCCATACCACACTGATGCGCCACTCAAGACTGGACGCCCGGCTCCGCGTTTGGGTGAGGGCGGAGCCAGCGGCTGGAATGACGGACGGGCGCCAGTCGGGGACAATGGTGTTCCAAACCATCCGCTTGAAGGCGTCCGCGTGCTCGATCTGGGAATGTTCCTGGCCGGGCCGATGGGGCCATCGTTGATGGGCGACATGGGAGCAGATGTGATCAAGGTCGAGGCACTGACCGGTGATCGAATTCGCTTCATGCACCGTTATTACCAATGCGCTGCGCGATCCAAACGCTCCATAGCGCTCGACCTGACCAGGCCGGAAGCGCAGGTCATCCTCGAGCGTCTGGTGCAATGGGCAGAAGTCCTCCACCACAACATGCGGCCCAAGGGGGCGGACAAGCTTGGATTGAGTGAGGAAGGGGTGCGCAAGTACAACCCCAACATCGCCTTCTCCTATGTCAGTGCTTATGGGCAGCGCGGATCGCAGGGCAACTGGCCGGGATATGACTCGATCTTCAATGCCATCGCCGGATGGGAGTTCGAGAACGCAGGCGAGGGCAACAGGCCCGTGTTCAACCGTCCCGGCACAATGGACATCTTCTCTGCGCACAGTTGCCTGGTAGCAACCATGGCTGCGCTCTACGCCTTGCGCGCAGACGGGAAAGGTTGGGGTATCCACAGCTCCATGCTGGGTGTTTCGGCCTTCGCCCAGGGTGAGTTGTTGATGCTCGAAGACGGCAGCCTGACCGAAACATGCCATCTCACCAGCGACCAGACCGGGTTCGGCCCCTATTACCGGATCTACCAGGCCAGCGATGGTGACTGGGTGGCCGTCGCTGCCCATACTGATCCACACCGGGCTGCACTTCGCAGCGTGCTGGGAGATGTGGAGGAGCAGTTTGAAGCCGAGGCACGCAAGCACTCAGCTGCCGATCTTCTCGCTGGGCTCGAAGCCGAGGGGGTTCCCTCCGATGCCGTGAATTTCGAAGATGCGATGAACCGCTTCTTCGACGATCCCCTCAACCGCGAACTCGGGCTAGTTTCGGTTGTGGAGCAGCCGCTCTACGGCCAGATTGAGCAACCAGGCGAATTCTGGGACTTCGTTGACACCCCCATGCATATCGTCCGCGCCTGCCCGATGATCGGACAGCATACCGATGAAATCATGCGCGAAATGGGCTTCTCCGACGCCGAGATTGTAGATTTCCGCGAGAAGAAGGTTATTGGTTAAAGTGGTTTCAGCATCGCCAGTGACAGCAAATGACTGACGAACCGCAGGCGGCGTCAGAACCGCTGGTGACCCGTCTCGATGCAGATGGCACCGCGACGCTGACACTCAATCGCCCTGAAAAGCGCAACGCAATCAATCGAGCGCTCTTCCGCGAATTTCGCGAGCATGTTGCGCAGCTAAGCGAAGATGAGTCAGTTGGCCTAGTGGTACTGCGCGGCGCGAGAGGCAATTTTTCTGCCGGCCACGACCTTAAGGAACCGTCACACGCCGATGCGCTCGGATGGTTGCGCCAGGAACTCCTGACCCTCGAACTGCTCAGCAGCTTGCGCCAACCGGTGATCGCCGCAGTAGAAGGTATTTGCTACACTGGCGGTCTCGAACTGGCTCTCGCTGCCGACATTATTCTTTGCGACGAGACGGCACGGTTTGCCGATACCCATGGCAAATGGGGCTTGGTCCCCGGCTGGGGGCTGTCGCAACGCCTGCCGCGCCGGATCGGGCAGGCCAAGGCGCTGGAGATGATGCTGACCTCCGCCCCTTATTATGGCCTTTCGGCTGCTGCCATGGGACTGGTCAATGAATGCGTTCCGCCAGGTGAACTGGACGGCAAGGTGGCCGAGCTCGCTGCGGCTATTCTCGCCAATAGCTGGCATTCCAATGCCGCGAACAAGCGGCTGATTTACGAGACAGACGGGATGCGAGTGGCTGACGGGCTCAATCATGAGTTGATGCGCAACGCTGGGTTTGACCCTGCCAACCGACGATCGAATTTCGGCAAGGGCAGTTGATCAAAGCTTGATCTAACCCGAAGGCTTTTCTCGCTTCGAGGGCACCCAATTGCGGACTGGTTCAAAAACCGGCATGCGCAATGACCGCCGCAGCCAGTTAGCGCCATCAAGGACAAATGCATGGCCGGAACAGAAGGCGGCATAGTCGGAGCAGAGGTAGGCTGCGGCCCAACCCAGCTCATGGACCTGCCCGACGCGCAACGCGGGTTGCCTTGTATCCAGATCGGACTTGTCGTCGTCGACGAACTTCAGGTGCTCGGCGCGGTCTTCGTGCGGGAAAAGCCCCGGCACCAGACAATTGACGCGGATGTCATAGGGCCCCCATTCGACCGCCTGGCTTTGCGTGAGGTTTGTCACTGCCGCCTTGGCAGCTGCTGAAGGGGAAGTACCCGGGCCGCCGGTCCAGGAATAGGTCGCCCCGATGTTTAGGATCGCACCGCCACGACCATCGGCAATCCGTCGTCTGGCAAATTCGGTCGAACAGATCCAGGTGCCGTCGAGCACGATGCTGGTGACCGCGCGCCAGGCATTCAGGCTGAAGTCTTCCGAAGCACCGGCGATATTGCCTGCAGCGTTATTTACCAGCTGGGTTACAGGGCCGAGCGCGGCCTCGACTTCGTCGAAGCAGGTCGTGACCGCTTCGGGATCGCGTACATCGAGCTGGATACCGATTGCTTTTCCTCCTGCTTCTTCAACTGCTGCGACACCACGAGCACGCTTTTCCGGATCACGGCTGGCAATCGCGACTGCGCCGCCGAGCCGCCCGAACTCTGCTGCAATACCCTTGCCCAGGCCCGAGCCGCCCCCGGTAATGATCGCTACTTCGCCGACAAAGGTTCCCTCCGGCAGCATTCGGGTACCTTTGGGTGGAGCAGGGCGGATACCCTTGTACTGATCGCTCATTTCGTTGTCCTCGTTATTTGCCTTTGTAGACCGGTTGCCGCTTCTCGCGCAGGGCAGCGCGTGCTTCGGTATAGTCTTCGGTCTTGAACAGGGCGGTCTGGGCCAACAGCTCCTGACCTATGCCATTTCGAACCGCGCCCATATGTGACTGGTCAATCATCGACTTGGCCATAGCGAGGGCAATCGGAGGCTTGGCCGCGATCGATTTGGCGATCTCCAGTGCACGGGAGTCCAACTCCTCGGGCTGCACAACGAAATCGACGGCTCCCCATTCCAGTGCAGTTGCCGCGTCGATGCGATTGCCGGTCATCACCATGTACTTTGTGCGGCTCGGCCCGATCAGCGTTGTCATCATCTGCGTTCCGCCAGTGTCAGGCAGAATGCCGTAATTGATTTCTGGCAAGGCCATCTTCAGCGTGGTGTCACTTATCCTGATGTCGCAGGCCAGGGCAGTCTCGCAACCTCCGCCAATGGCGGCACCCTTGAGCGCAGCAATGAAGGGTTTGGGGCTTTCCATCACTGCGAGGCGTTTGTGCTGGTGACGCAGCACGAAATGATAATCGCTTTCGTCGCGCGCGCGGTGGCCTAGCATGGTTGTGTCCCGGCCCGAGCAGAAGGATTTGCCGGCACCCTGCAGCAAGACCGCCCGGACCGCATCGTCCTCGAATGCCTTGTCCAGCAACTGCTTGTAAAGGTGGGCCGCGTCGTCATCCATCGCGTTGTGAACGTCGGGACGGTTGAAGGTAATGACCCCCACACCTTCCACCACTTCGTACTGGACTTTGTCGGTCATGCGGCTTCTCCCAGCAGAATTGAGCGCCTCGCGGGCGCGATAAAGGACAGCAAATGCGCTCGCTTAAGGCAAAGATGCGGATAGGCTTCGTCGGTCATCCCGATCCCGCCATGGACCTGTATGTTGGCCCGGCCGTTCTCGATTGCAGCGCGATCTGCGAGTTGCTTGGACGACGCGACATGAAAGGCGGCATCGCCACTGCCGGCATCGAGCGCACAGGCGGCAAAAAGCAGCTGCGAACGCGCCACCTCAACGCGGACGGCCATGTCGGAGCAGATGTGCTTGAGCGCCTGGAACCAGCCGATCGGCCGTTCGAACTGCTCGCGCAGCTTGGCATATTCGGCTGCCATGTCGCAGGCTGCTTCCGCAGTGCCAACTGCAAATGCGGCGGCAAGCAACTGGAGATGCAGGGGGGCAACCGGGTCGCGCAGAGAGGTAAAGGCAGGTGGGGGCTCGATACATGCCATGGGCACGGTCTGGTCAAGACCTGGACTGGCAGCGATACCCGGCGGCAGGACCGTAATGGCGGCTATTGACTCAACCAGGCCCAAAGCCCGGCTGGCGTCAACCGGATCAAAAATCCGCACTTTCCCGCTGCCGGCGTCTCCATCGGTCAGTGCAAGCGCTGTCTTGCCCGCGGAGCCAGTGGAACGCGAGGCAACTGCACTCGACAGCATTCCAACGGGTGCAAGATGGCGGCCGAGCTCGGCAAAGACGAGCGTCTCGGTGGCGTGATCGAGCCCCATGTCGGAACTGGTCATGCTGAGCCAGCCCATCGCTTCGATTTCATGCCAGATCGATTGCGACCGGGCGCGAGCTGTATCCCATGACAAGTTGTCACGGCACCATTCTGCCGTTGCCGCGACGAATGCTTGCTGGTCGGAGTCGGGTGCCAAGTCCATCGCATCTACCTCGATTTGGGAAGGCCGAGCAGCCGCTCGCCAATGATGTCGCGCTGGATCTGCGCTGTGCCGCCCGCAATGGTTGCCGCAAATCCGCGAAGATATTCGGCCACGAGGTCATCGTCGCCATAACTGAAGTCGAGAATCTCAGGCCCCTTCAGCAACAACGCCATCCGCTCCAGCCTCTGGCCTAATTCGGATGTGAACAGCCGGATCACCGAAGCTTCCGGCCCGGGTTGACCGGTTCGGACTACCTGGCTGATATTGCGATAGGTCATGGCCCTCAGAGCTGCCACTTCGGCCCGCAACTGGGCGAGTTGTTCAGCAATGCAATCGTCCTTGATCGCACCGGTCGCCCGCGCAGTTTCTAGCAGTTCCTCGATTTCCTGGGTCTGTTTGACCTGGTCGGCGATGAACCCGGTGCCTCGCTCGAAACTGAGCGTCGACATCGCCACTTTCCAACCATTACCAACTCCGCCAACCACGTTTTCAAGTGGGATTCGCACATCGTCATAGAAGACTTGGGCGAACTCGACCTGACCGGAAATCTTGCGGATAGGTCGGACGTCGATCCCAGGCGCATGCATGTCGCAAATGACCCACGAAAGCCCGCGGTGCCGCTGCGATCCGTCTTCTGTTCGCAAGACCAGCTCCTGCAGGTCTGCGACATGGGCAAAGCTGGTCCAGATCTTGGTGCCGTTGATGACGAGTTCGTCGCCTTCGATCCTGCCGCGAGCCTTGACCCCGGCAAGGTCCGAACCGGCACCGGGTTCCGAGAATCCCTGGCACCAGATTGCCTCTCCCCGCAGGATACGGAGAAGATGGAATTCCTTCTGGGCCTCGCTGGCGTTCATGATGAGCGTCGGCCCGGCATGGTTCACGCCAACGAAATTGGCGCCGATCCAGGGGGCATGCGCGTGCGCGTATTCCTCCAGCCAGATGACTTGCTGGACAATCGACAGCCCGCGTCCGCCATAGTTGACCGGCCAGTTTATTCCGGCCCAGCCGGCATCGAACAGTTGCCGTTGCCAGGCCTTGTCGAATTCGATGGCGTCTGCGGCATCCATCGGTCGTTTCTCGGCAGGTACATTGTCTTGCAGCCAGTCGCGGCATTGTTGGCGGAACTGCTGCTCCTCGGGCGAAAATCGAATGTCCATCGGATTAAATTTCCCGGATTGACGCGTAGCGCGGCATTGCCGCACCCTCGCGCGTATGCACATGCGGGAGGGATGAGTGATGAACGGATTGGTGGGCCGGATGCCTTTGGCTTGCGAAGCAAACTGGCGCCAGATGGGTTTGTGGCAAGACCAGTCGCTGGCGCAGGGGATGGCTGCCGCTGCAAAGGCGAGGCCGGATGCACCGCTGCATTTTTTCGGTGCGGAAGGGGAGAAAATCGTCAGGCTCGCGCAGGTTCATGCTCAGGGCCTTGCGCTGGCAGGTTCGTTTCACGCACTTGGGATGCGGCCGGGCGATACGCTTGCCATGCAACTTCCCAACGGACTGGAGAACGCCGTGCTTTTCCAGGCCGCCGCTGCACTGGGATGTACCTTGCTGCCGATCGTCCACATCTATGGTCCACACGAGCTTGCGCACATCCTGACCGATAGCAAGGCGAAGGCTTTGGTTGTGCCCAGTAAATGGCGCAACATCGACTATCTCGATCGCCTCTCGCGCTTGCCCGAAATACCGACGCTGGAGCACCGGATTGTAATGGGCGGGACGGTTCCCGATGGCGCGATTGCGTTTGGCGATCTTCCCGAGGGAGAATTGCCGAAGGTCGAAACCGAGCCAGATACTCCCGCGCTGCTGCTCTACACCTCGGGCACGACCGCTGCCCCCAAGGGGGTCCGTCACAGTTCGCGCAGCCTGCTTGCTGAGCTGACGGCCCAACGCAGCGACGGACCAGCCGACGACTATGGCCTGTCGCCGTGGCCTTCGGGCCATATTGCGGGAACGTTGGGTGTGATGGGGCATGCATTGCTGGGGCGCCCGATGGTGATTCTCGAAGCATGGGATCCGGTACTGGCGGCGGAACTCGTCGAGAGATTTGAGGTACGGCAGATGTCCGGAACGCCGTTCCACCTTTCCGGGATGATGGATGCTGCAGCGCGTGACCGGCGCGACCTCAGCAGCTTCAGCCAGTTCCTGATCGGCGCGACCACGGTGCCGCCATCGCTGGTTGCCGCAAGCGAGGACGTCGGGATCAGGTGTTGCCGCTGCTACGGTTCGACGGAGATGCCGACAGTGTCCCAGTGCAATCCGGATGATCCGCTGGACAAGCGCCTGAACACCGATGGGCGTCCGAATCCGGGCGTAGAAGTGAGAATTGTCAATGACATGGGTGATAATGTCGCGGCGGGAGGGGAAGGCGAAATTGCTGTCCGCGGGGCAGAGCGGTTCCTCGGCTACACCGATATGGCGCTGGACGACGCAAGTTTCCTCGACGGTGGCTGGTTCCTTACCGGTGACATCGGGCGCATCGACGCCGAAGGCTATCTGGCCATTACGGATCGAAAGAAAGACATCATCATCCGCGGAGGAGAGAATATCTCGAGCCGTGAAGTTGAGGAATTGCTGCTCGCGGTGCCCGGCGTGTGCGAAGCGGCCGCCATTGGCATTGTCGACGCGCGACTCGGAGAGCGGATCTGTGCTGTTGTAACAATCGATGGCAGCGCCGAGGTGAGCATCAACGCGATTGACCAAGTGTTCCGTTCGATCGGGGTCGCACGGCAGAAGACGCCCGAGAATCTTGTGATCGTCAAAGAGTTTCCCAGAACTCCGACCGGGAAAATCCAAAAGGCCGAACTGCGTCGGAAGCTGGGCGCTTCCGACTAAGCTCATCCTCGCCAAATCGGATTGGCTCCCTATCAAAACGCGCCTCATCCTCTCCCGCACGAGTGGCCGATTTTCTGTCGGATATCTCTCACGCACTCAGCGCTTGATATATATCACCTAGTTATATAACTGCGGGTGTCTTGGAGGAAGGACGCCGTGCATGTCAATGCTGTATGATGAAGGTCACGAGGCCATCGCCAACGAATCGCGCCGTGTGCTTGACGCACGCATGGACAAGGGGCGCTTGCTCCGTCTGCTTGAGTCCGTCGGTGAATACGACCAAGCCTTCTGGAACACTGCAGTAGAGCAGGGTTGGTCGGCTCTTGCCATTTCGGAAGAGCATGATGGTTTGGGTCTCGGTCTGGTGGAATTGGGGCTGGTCGCCCAGGCAGCCGGGGCTGGGACGGCAGGGGCTCCATTCCTGACCTCGACCTACGGTGTGGCGCATGCAATCGAGAACTCGGGCGACATGTCTGCAAAGAATGGCTGGCTTCCACGCCTGGCCGCAGGCGAAGTGCTTGCCTCGGTCGCCTTCACAGAAGGCTCATCGCCTTTGCCGACACAGCCTTCGGTTCGCTTCGCGGATGGCAAGCTCGCGGGTAGCAAGGATAGTGTCACTGGTGGCCTGAAGGCCGATATCGCGCTTGTTTGGGCCAGCATCGAAGGGGCACCTGCACTGGTCCTTGCCGATCTCGCGGCAGCGAAGAGAGTGCCGGTCGAAAGTTTCGACAATTCGCGCTTGCTTGCCGATATTGATTTCAGCGGGGTCGAGGCCACGCTGCTGGCGACTGGCGATGCTGCGCAAGAACTGGCTTTGGACGTTCTGGCGCGCATGGCGGTGGTAACCGCGCATGAGCAGGTTGGCGGTGCCGAAGCCCTGCTAATTACTGCGCGTGATTATGCACTGACCCGCAAGGCCTTTGGCCAGCCCATCGGAGCCTTTCAGTCGGTCAAGCACCGGATTGCGGAGATGTACGGCTTGGTCGAGATTGCTCGCGCCAACTGCATTCATGCCGCAGCAAGTGCCGGGCAGCCTGACTTTCTTGTAGCGGCCGCCGATGCGCGGCTGTCTGCAACCGAAGCGTATGACACCGCTGCGCGCGATTGTGTGCAGGTTCATGGCGGAATCGGGGTGACTTGGGAGCAGGGCCTCCATCTGCATATGCGCCGGGCCCGGACCTTGGCCATGGAGCAGGGCAATATGCTGTTTTGGGAAGATCTTCTGGTCGAACAAATCACAGGAGTAGCGGCATGACCGATCTCGAAACTTATCGCGACCGGGCCCGCATGTGGCTCGAGTCGGTTGCGTCCCGCTTTGGCCGTGAGGCGCGCATGGGCCTTTCGGTCGAGGAAGATCTGGCACTTGGCCGCCAATATATGGCGGCGCGGCACGATGCAGGATACGCAGGCATCAACTGGCCCGCGGAATTCGGCGGGCAAGGCCTGACCCATATCGAGAAGGTAGCGTTTGACACCGAGGAAATGGCTTTCGGAATGCCCACCGGGTATTTCGGAATTTCGCTAGGGATGCCAGTTCCGATTCTGATGCGCTACGGTCTTGGCGAAGCCAGCGAACATATCGCTTGGGTCAAGGAGCGCGTCCTCAAAGCGCTGCGCGGGGAAGAAATCTGGTGTCAGCTGTTTTCTGAGCCCGCCGGCGGATCCGACCTTGCCGGTTTGCGTACCCGGGCCGAGCCCGACGGAAACGGCTGGAAGCTCAACGGTCAGAAGCTTTGGACGAGCTGGGCTCAGTATTCTGACTATGGCGTGATCGTCGCTCGAACCGATCCTGCGGCAGCGAAGCACAAAGGCCTGACTTACTACTGGGTCGATATGAAAGCGCCGGGTGTCGAAGTGCGCCCGATCAAGCTTGCGGGCGGTGACAGCCACGTCAACGAAGTGTTTTTCGACGATGTCCGACTTGAGGATTCGCAGCGCATGAGTCCTGTCGGTGGCGGCTTTGGTGTCGCCATGGCGACTTTGATGATCGAGCGCTATGTCGCCACTGACAGCGGCGGCTTTGGCCCGCATCTCGACCTTTTCGTCGACCTGATGCGCAAACTCGAGATCAATGGACGTCCGGCGCTGTCTGACGGCAGGGTCCGCAGCGCGATTGCCCGCAATCACGCAATGCGTGCAGGGCTGGAGTCGATTACCACGCGGGCGATGCTGATGATGCAGGCGGGTATGGAGCCTGGGCCCGAGGGGTCGCTCAACAAGCTAGTGTCCGTGCGCAGCCGTCAGAAGCTGTCCGAGATGGCAATCGACCTTTCGGGCACGGGTGGATTTCACTTCGACCCCAACGCGCCGCAAAAGCAGGATTGGGGGAGCAGCTGGATCAATGCTCCAACCGGCCGCATTGCCGGCGGCGCGGACGAGATGCTGCTTAACACGATCGCTGAGAAGATCCTCGGTCTTCCGCAAGATCATCGTCCGGACAAGGGCGTGCCTTTCAATCAGATCCCGGCCTGAGGAAATCAACATGGCAATCAAGACCCGTATTACCGAGTTGCTCGAGATCGAACATCCCATCGTCCAGGGAGGAATGATGAATGTCGGTTTCGCCGAAATGGCCAGTGCTGTCTCGAACGCTGGCGGTCTGGGCATTATCACGGCCTTGTCACAACCCAGCCCGCAGGCTCTGCGCGAGGAGATCGAGCGCACCCGGTCCATGACCAGCAAGCCGTTCGGCGTGAACATGACCGTCTTTCCGACGATCAATTCGCCCGATTATGCGGGCTATGCCCAAGCCATAATCGATGGCGGCATCAAGATCGTGGAGACGGCCGGGACCCCGGCGGTTCGCGAAATATGGGAGCAGTTGAAGCCGCACGGTGTCAAGATCTTGCACAAATGCACCGCCGTGCGTCACGCCGTTTCCGCTGAAAAGGCGGGTGTCGACGTCATCTCCATCGACGGGTTCGAATGTGCCGGGCATCCGGGTGAAGATGACATTCCGGGCCTGATCCTGATCCCGGCTGCCGCTGACAAGGTGAGTATCCCGATGTTGGCCTCTGGCGGGTTCGGTGACGGGCGAGGTCTTGCTGCGGCGCTGTCGCTTGGTGCTGACGGGATCAACATGGGAACGCGTTTCTGTGCAACTGTCGAAGCGCCGATCCACGACAATGTGAAGCAGGCCTATGTCAACAATGACGAGCGCGGCACGCACCTGATTTTCCGCAACTTCAAGAACACGGCCCGCGTCGGCAAAAGCGACGTGTCCGACGAAGTCGCCCGTCGTCTTGCGCGACCGGATGCGCGGTTCGAGGACGTGAAGGAGCTGGTAGCGGGAACGGCCGGCAAAAAGCTGCTTGAAACCGGCGACCTTTCCGAAGGCGTGTTCTGGGCCGGCATGATCCAGGGCCTGATCCATGACATTCCGACCTGTGAAGTGCTCGTCAGTCGCATCGTCGCTGATGCCGAAACCATTATTCGCAGCCGCCTGTCCGGCTTGCTCGTCTGATTGCTCAAGGAGTTCTGAAAATGACCGACGCTTATATCATCGATGCTGTCCGCACTCCGCGCGGCATTGGCAAGCCTGGCAAGGGCGCGCTCTCGCACCTGCACCCGCAGCATCTGGCTGCAACTGTCCTCAAGGCGATCAAGGACCGCAACAATCTCGATACGTCCAGTGTCGATGACATTGTTTGGTCGACTTCGACGCAAAAGGGCAAACAGGGCGGCGACCTGGGCCGTATGGCGGCACTCGCTGCCGACTACGATATCTCCGCGTCCGGCACGACGCTCGACCGTTTTTGCGGTGGTGGTATCAGTTCAGTCAACTTCGCGGCAGCTTCGGTGATGTCGGGCATGGAAGACTGCATCATCGCCGGCGGCACGGAGATGATGAGCTACACAGCCCAGATTGCCGGAGAAGAGGCCAATGCAGGTCTCAAGCCGTTGGGAATGGGGGCTGGGAACCCGGAACTCGATGCGCTGCATCCGCAAAGCCATCAGGGCGTCTGCGGCGATGCTATCGCTGCGCGGGAAGGCATCGACAGGGCCGCGCTCGATGCCTTGGCGCTTGTCAGCCAAGAGCGCGCCGACCAGGCCATTCGCGAAGGTCGTTTCGACAAGTCGCTAATAGCAGTCCACAATCCTGACGGTTCGGTTGCACTCGATCGTGAAGAATTCCCCCGTCCCGAAACGACCATGGAAGGTCTCTCTTCGCTGCGCGCTAGCTTTGATGCGATCGCTGATTTCGACCTTGGTGATGGTGTGACCTTCCGCAAGCAGATCCAGCGTCGCTATCCCGACCTCGAATGGACCGGTGTCCATCACGCTGGGAATTCATCCGGCGTCGTCGATGGGGCCGCTGCCATTCTGATTGCGAACAAGAACTATGCTGACAAGCATGGCCTGAGGCCGCGTGGCCGTATCGTCGCTTACGCCAACCAGGGGGATGACCCTACGCTGATGCTCAATGCCCCCGTTCCGGCGGCAAAAAAGGTGCTCGAGAAGGCTGGTCTAACCAAGGACGATATCGACGTCTGGGAGATCAACGAAGCGTTTGCCGTCGTTGCCGAAAAGTTCATCCGCGACCTTGATCTTGATCGCGCCAAGGTCAATCCCAACGGCGGCGCGATGGCATTGGGCCACCCCATTGGGGCGACCGGATCGATCCTGATCGGAACCGCACTGGATGAGCTTGAGCGCACCGGTGGTCGCTATGGCCTGATCACAATGTGTGCGGCAGGAGGGATGGCACCGGCAGTTATCATCGAGCGTGTCTGATCGATGTCCATCCTCGTAAACAAACACACCAAGGTCATCACCCAGGGGATGACCGGCAACACCGGCACCTTCCACACCCAGGCCGCGCTCGATTACGGGACGCAGATGGTTGGCGGCGTGACCCCCGGCAAGGGCGGTACCACGCACATTGGCCTGCCGCAGTTCAACACCGT